>JAEEHP010000013.1 GCA_016280855.1 Bacteroidaceae bacterium | reverse complement strand
GGAACCTGCCAACCTCTACAAAGCCTGTTGGATTGAGAGCGACGACGCTGCGCAGCTCGAGCAGTTCAAGAAGCGCAAGTACCAGTATATGGCTCGCGACCGCGAAGGCCGCGACGTCTTCCTTGCCGACTCAGGCTACGTGCTTTCGATGGCGCAGCAGGACTTTGAACATATCAAGTTCCACTTCACCTCAGAATTCTAAAAAAACGTCAGATGAGCGGAATGCCCGCGGCGCGACACTCCTGTCGCATCTCCTCGGGCCAGATGCTCGATTGCGTCTCGCCGATGTGCGCCTTGTGAAGGAGCACCATGCAGAGCCGGCTCTGTCCTATGCCGCCGCCGATGCTCAAGGGCAGTTCTCCGGCGAGGAGGCGACGATGGAAGTATAGGTTGCGACGCTCGCCCTTGCCCTGCAGATCCAGCTGACGTTCAAGGGCTTCTGCATCAACGCGGATGCCCATGGACGAGAGCTCTATGCTGCGGTTCAGCAAGGGATACCAGATGAGCAGGTCGCCGTTCAAACCGCAGAAGCCGTCGTCGTTGGGTGTGGACCAGTCGTCGTAGTCTGGGGCGCGTGAGTCATGTTCGGTTCCGTCGCCGAGCTTGCCGCCGATGCCGATGATGAAGACGGCACCGTAAGCCTTGCAGATCGCATCCTCGCGCTCCTTCGGCGTGAGGTCGGGGTACTGGCGGCGCAATTCTTCACTATGAATGAAATGAATCTCTTCGGGCAGGAAGGGCGTGAGCTGAGGATACATCTCGCTGAGGTAGTACTCCGTACGGAGAATGGCAGCGTATATACGGCGTACGGTGCGACAAAGGAACTTGAGGTTGCGATCCTCACGTGTCATGGTGCGTTCCCAATCCCATTGATCGACATAGATGGAGTGAATATTGTCCAGCTCTTCGTCGGCGCGCACGGCATTCATGTCGGTGATGATGCCGAAGCCGTTGGGCACGTGGTACTCGGCCAGCGTGTTGCGCTTCCATTTGGCCAGCGAGTGCACGATCTCAGCGGGGGCATCGCCCATGCATTTGATGGGGAAGGTGACAGGACGCTCGACGCCGTTGAGATCGTCGTTGAGGCCGAGGCCTTTGAGCACGAACAGCGGTGCCGTGACACGGCGCAGGCGCAACTCGGCTGAGAGGTTGGCGAGGAAGAAGTCCTTGATTTTTTTGATGGCCAGTTCGGTTTGCTGCAAATCGAGCTGAGGCGCATATCCTTCGGGTTTGAGAAGCTTCATGATACGATTAATTGTCATTTTGCGGTGCAAAGGTAGCACATTTCTTTCAAATGGCAAATAAAAACGGTAAATATTCCGTCAATATGCTATTCTTTTATTGCTTTAGCTTGTCAACGATGAGTGAGATGGCACCATCGCCCGTGACATTGCAGGCGGTGCCGAAGCTGTCCATGGCGATGTAGAGCGCGATCATCAGCGCGCAGTCCTGTTCGCCGAAGCCCAGCATGGAGGAGAGCACGCCTAAGGAAGCCATGATGGCACCTCCGGGCACGCCGGGAGAGGCGACCATCATCACGCCGAGCATCAGCACGAAGCCTATGAACATCGTCGTGGTGAAGGGCAGGCCTTGCATGAGCATGAGGGCTACGGCGCAGGCGGTGATCTTCATGCACGATCCGCTCATGTGAATGGTGGCGCAGAGCGGCACGGTGAAGCCGGCGATGTCCTCGCTAATACCCATCTTCACGGCCTGGGCCTTGGTGACGGGGATTGTGGCGGCGCTGGACGACGTGCCGAGGGCGGTGAAGTAAGCCGGGAGCATCGTCGCGAGGAGGCGCAGCGGATTGCGACGGACGATGATGCCGGCGATGCAGTACTGCACGAGAAGCAGCACGATGTGCATGGCGAAGATGACACCGATGATGGCGGAGAAGGTGATGAGGACGTGCCAGGCCTGTCCCGTGCGTGTCATCTCAAGGAAGATGCCAAATATATATAAAGGTAATAGCGGAATGACGGCCACGCCGATTGTCTTCTCGATGAGTGTCTTGAACTCGTCAGCCACCTCCTTCAAGCGCGGCAAGTTGAGATAGGCCATGCCCAGACCGGCGACAAAGGCCAGCACGAGGGCTGACATCACATCGACGAGCGGAGGAATGGCAAGGGTGAAGTAGGGGCTAATGGAGGTTTGAGGATTGACAAGTGCGGAATCCTGGAGGGAAGAAGGAGCGATGAGATGGGGAAAGACGGACGACGATACGCCATAGGAGAAAAGACCGGAGAGCACGGTGCTGCCGTAGGCGATGCAAACAGTGATGAGCAGCAGGCGGCCTGCTGAGCGTCCGATGTCGGCAATGGCGGGCATCACCAAGCCCACGATGATCAGCGGAATCAAGAACTTGAGGAACGACGAGAACACGGCGTTGAACGTCGTGAACACCGCCACGAGCCACTCGGGCAACAGGCGGCCGAGCAGTACGCCAAGAGCAATGGCGATGAGGATGCGGGCAAGGAGTGGTAAGCGTGTCAAGGGAGTTGGGAGTTGAGAGTTGAGAGTTGAAAGTTGAAAGATGAGAGTTGAAAGTTGAGAGTTGAGAGTTGAAAGTTGAGAGTTGAAAGTTGAAAGTCAGCGAAGCTAAAGTTGGGAGTTCAATGTTCATAGTCCATGAACCCTTGTTGTCGAAGGGCTTCGATGAAGTTGCGGGAGAGGAACTCGTTGTCTTTGCGGGTGTAGCGTATATCGGTGAAGATCTGCGCCAGCGTCTCCTTCTTGTTGATACGCACAAATTCCAGGTTCTCGGGCAGCGCCTCCTTGGCGGCATAGAAGCGGTTGATGTCCTCCGGCGTCGGGTCGTGGTAGCGTTCGTCGTGGACAAAGCTTTCCACGGGCAGACGATCGGTGAGCGGCGGCTCCTCGGCGGGCCAACCCACCGTGAGCGCAGCTACAGGGAACACAAGCTGTGGCAACTGCAGGGCTTTGATGATAGCCTGCGGGTTGTAGATGGCTGTGCCTAAGAAACATAGACCGAGGCCGGCATCTTCGGCGAGGTTGCAGAAGGTCTGCGTGAACAATAGCGCATCGGTGGCGGCGTTCATGAAGCTGAGCGGGTTATCGTAGCCCGGGTTGGCCTGACGGCAGCGTGCCCATGTCGTGGTGCGGCGGAAATCGGCGCAGATGGTAAGCACGACGGGAGCCTGGGTGACCATGGGCTGGTTGAAGTGTGCTGGTGCCAGCGCAGCCTTGCCTTCGGCTGATCGGGTGACGATGACGCTGTAAAGCTGCAGGTTGCCCATCGTCTGCGTGCGTGAAGCTTCCGTCAGCAAACGGTTGAGCAGTTCGGGCTCGATATCGCGAGCTGTGTATCGGCGAATAGTTCTTCGGGTTGTCATGGAAGGATTGTGTTTAATGATGATTCGAGGACAAAGATAGTGATTTTTGATGAATTAATGCGTAAGAATAAACAAAAATCGTCACGCAGGGCAAAAAACTTTCAACTTTAAACCTTCAACTCTCAACTTTTCCTTATCTTTGTGGCGTATTTCTCACCCTAACACGTGAACACAATGAAAACACTATTCCTTTTTCTGACCCTATTGCTGTCGGCCACGACTTCTCGTGCTCAAGCCGACGCGCCGGCTGTTGTCAGTGCTGCTGACACCGCCGCTGTCACTCACGTCCTCTTCGAAGGCATCGAGGTGAAGGGAGACATCTATGAGTTTTCGGGCGTGCTCCAGAAGCACGGCTTCAAGCTCGAGAAACGCCTCGGCAACGAACTTTCCTATATCTTCAAGGGAACGGTCTGCGGCCACAGCAGCTATGTTCAAGTGAGCTACACGAAGCGAACGCGTACGGTTTGGCGCGTCATCGTTGAACCCAAACACGTCTCGCTGAACGATTACGTGGACTCGCTGCAGGTTCGCTATGGCGAGATCACCGACGAAACGGAGCGCGGCTACCAATGGATGCTGCCTACCGGCGCCGTCATGCTCTTCACGCCTTCTGGCTATGATCCCAAACTCGTTATCATGGACGGTATAGGCGCGGAAGCTTATAAAGATGAGAACAATTGACTATTGAAATCATGGAAATGAAGCGTAAGTTATTGATTGTTATGCTGGCAGCGTTGCCCTGCCTGGCTTTCTGCCAAAGTGAACTCTACCCCCAGCACTTCGACCTTGAGGAGGTCACGCTGCTCGACGGCCCGTTGAAGACGGCCTTGGACGGCAACGCCCGTCTGCTGCTCGACTATGATGCCGACCGCCTGATGACGCCTTTCATTCGTCAGGCCGGCCTCACGACGGGCAAGTATGCCAATTGGGTGTCGCGCCATCCCTCGTTTTCGAACTGGGGTTTGAGCGACTGGAGCCTCGAAGGACACGTGGGCGGGCACTATCTCTCAGCCTTGGCCTTGGCCTACGCTGCCGAGCGGGATGACGCCCTGCGCACACAGCTGAAGCAGCGGCTGGACTACTGCATCGAGATCCTCAAGGACTGTCAGGACGCCTTTGCCACGAACACGCAAGGCCTGAAAGGATTCATCGGCGGTCAGCCCATCAATCAGGTGTGGACAGGCCTGTATGCCAACAATATGAGCGCCTTCCGTCAATATGGCGGTTGGGTGCCGTTCTATTGCGAACACAAAGTGCTGGCCGGACTGCGCGATGCCTGGGTGTATGGCGATAGCGAGACGGCACGCGAGCTGTTCCGCGGGCTCTCGGACTGGGCGGTGGCAGTAGTCTCGAAGCTCTCGGAGGCGGATATGCAGACCATGTTAGGGTGGGAGCACGGCGGCATGAACGAGACGCTGGCCGATGCCTACCGCCTCTTCGGCGATGCACGTTATCTTGCTGCTGCCAAGCGCTACAGCCACCAGCGGATGATCGACGGCATGCAAGGCTCGCCCTACAACCTCCATTTCCTCGACAACCATCATGCCAACACGCAAGTGCCTAAGTACATCGGTTTCGATCGCATCTGGCAGGAGGATCCTTCGGCTGCAACCTTCCGCACCGCGGCCGTCAACTTCTGGGACGACGTGGCTAAGCACCGCACCGTGTGCATCGGTGGCAACTCCACGTCCGAGCATTTCTTCGACGTCGCCAACGGCCAGCGCTACATCAATGATGTCGATGGCCCGGAGTCGTGCAACTCCAACAATATGCTGAAGCTGTCCGAGAACCTCTTCGACGACAGCCACGATGCGCAATACGCTGATTTCTACGAGCAGACGATGTTCAATCACATGCTCTCGACGCGCGATCCCCAGACTGGCGGCTACGTCTATTTCACTACGTTGCGCCCTCAGGGCTACCGCATCTACTCGCAGGTCAATCAAGGCATGTGGTGCTGCGTGGGCACAGGCATGGAGAACCATTCCAAATACGGCCATTTCATCTACACGCACGACGGCGCCTCGACGCTCTATGTCAACCTCTATGTCCCCAGCGAGCTCAATCATGCCACCTTCGGTCTGCGTCAGGAAACGCTCTATCCCTTCATCGACCCCTCGCAGAGCAATCTGCCGACGCCTCAGACTGCCGTGTCTGAAATGACCGTCACGCGCGCGGGTTCCTATTCTATTGCCTTACGTCATCCGGCGTGGACGGGTCCTGAGTTCGCCGTTCTCGTGAATGGCACAGCCGTTGAGACCTCGGCGTCCGTGGGCAAGGCCTCGTATGTCACCGTCAACCGCGAATGGCAGGTGGGCGACCGCATCACGGTGCAACTGCCTATGACGCTGCGCGTTGAGGAGTGTCCGGGCAATGCTGACTACATCGCCTTCAAGTTCGGTCCTATCCTGCTGGCGGCCAAAACCACGGCTTCCTCGGCTGCCGAAGCCAACGAGACGGGCTTGGAATTCGAACGGCTGCAGAACGAGTATGGCGGCGAAGGTCGTATGGATCACGCGCCGGGCAGCCGCGCTTCGATTAAGGACTTGGGCAGTGCGCCGCTGTTGATTGGCGAGCGTGCTGACGTCCTTTCGCGCATTCAGCCCAAAGACCTCAGCCAGCTTCGCTTCACTATCGATGCTGCGAGCGAGCAGTCGAAGGGCAATTGGCACGAGCTCACCCTCGAACCGTTCTATGGCAT
Source organism: Bacteroidaceae bacterium (assembly GCA_016280855.1). Taxonomy (GTDB): domain Bacteria; phylum Bacteroidota; class Bacteroidia; order Bacteroidales; family Bacteroidaceae; genus Physcousia. The sequence continues at coordinate 66,407 of JAEEHP010000013.1, read as the reverse complement.
CCATCATGCGCGCTACGCCTGCTATTGGTATCAAGCCACCAAGGAGACTTACGACCAGAGCGACATGGGACGTGCTGATGCTGAGGCCGCTGCGCTGAACGCCAGGACTTTGGACTTCGTCGCTACGGGCGAGCAGCAGAGCGAGGCCGGACATCAGTACAAGTACAGCAGCGATTCCTCCACCGGCACTTACAACGGCGAGACCTATCGCGACGCACGTGCCAACGGTTTCATCCAGTATGTCCTTGCCAACCCCGAAGGCATCACCGAAGGCGTCGCTATCATGCTGCGCATGACCGTCGCCGACAAGGGACGTCAGGGATTCGTCACCATCGACGGCACCAAGATAGCCGACATCACCGTGCCCGGCTCGTTCAACGGTCAGGATGCACGCGGCTTCTACAACCTCGAGATTCCCATCCCCGAGGCATTGCTCAAGAATGCCGACGGCACGCCGAAGACCGAGGTCACCTTCCGCTTGACGGCGTCGGCAACGACTTTGATTCCAGGACTTTACTACGTCCGTCTTGTCAAAGGCTACAACGACCATAGTTATGTCTTTCATGCTCACGACTGGCTGACCGGCGACCCCGCCCGTGTCAGCCAGTCCAACATCAGCTACGACGATGAGGCCAACACCATCACCGTCCGCGCCACGGGACAGAACAACGTCGCCTTGAGCCTCGACTGGGAGCACGTGAACTACGAGGTCAACGCCTCCCAGAAGTATCTTATCGTCAAGGGCTCCAACCTCTCGCGCTCCTCCGGCACCAGCTACCTATGGTGGCTCAATGGTGTCAACCGCGGCTCGCAGGTGGCGCCGACTGTCGTCAAACGTGCCGCCGACGGCGACACGATCATCGCTTGGGATATGACCGCAAGCGGACTCGACGGCAACAATACGGGCGAGCGCTTTTCGATTTGCAGAGGCGCTACCATCTTCGGCTTGACGAGCACCACAACTCGTAGCATCATCAAACACATTGGTTTCTTCGACAGCGTAGAGGACTTCGAGCTCTTGACAACAATTGTTGCACAAAAAGGGGAAACCTTCAACAACAAGGTTTACGGTATCGACGGACGCCAGCGTAAAGAACCGCTGCGGGGTCTTAATATTGTAGGAGGCCGTAAACTGCTTATTACCGACTAATTACGTTCTTCTTTTCTCTTCGTTTTCCGCATACGGTAAAGTGTGCGGAAGGATCGGCTGTTTCACGAAATGGAAAATTTTTCGAAAATAATTGCAAAAGAAGTTTGCCAAAAGAGAAAAGTTTTGTAGCTTTGCACCGCCTTTCGGTTATCCGCAACGGCAAACGATGTTTCAGAGATAAATCACTTTACCTATATTATTGTGGAACAGACTTATACTTATGACGAAGCCTTCGCGGCTTCATTAGACTATTTTGCCGGCGACGAGCTGGCAGCTCGCGTGTGGGTCAACAAGTATGCCATGAAGGACTCTTTCGGCAACATCTACGAGAAGAGTCCGGCAGACATGCACTGGCGCATTGCCAACGAAGTGGCACGCATCGAACAGAAGTACAAGAACCCGATGACGGCGCAGGAGGTCTTTGACCTCTTGGATCACTTCCGCTACATCATCCCGGCAGGTTCACCCATGACGGGCATCGGCAACCACTACCAGGTGGCGTCGCTGTCCAACTGCTTCGTGGTGGGGCTCGACGGCGACAGCGACAGCTACGGCGCCATCATCCGTATCGACGAGGAGCAGGTGCAGCTCATGAAACGTCGCGGCGGCGTAGGCCACGACCTCTCGCACCTCCGTCCTGCCGGTTCGCCCGTCAAGAATTCAGCCCTCACCTCCACCGGTCTCGTGCCTTTCATGGAGCGCTATAGCAATAGTACGCGCGAGGTGGCACAGGACGGACGTCGCGGAGCACTCATGCTCAGCGTCAGCATCAAGCACCCCGATGCCGAGAGCTTCATCGATGCCAAGATGACCGAGGGTAAGGTCACTGGTGCCAACGTCAGCGTGAAGATCGACGACGCTTTCATGCAGGCCGCAGCCGAGGGCAAGCTTTACACCCAGCAGTTCCCCATCGACAGCGATAACCCCATTGTTGCCAAGGAGATAGATGCCAGCGCACTATGGAAGAAGATTGTGCACAACGCATGGCAGAGTGCCGAACCCGGCGTGCTGTTCTGGGACACCATCCTGCGCGAGAGCGTACCCGACTGCTATGCCGACCTCGGATTCCGCACCGTTTCGACCAATCCCTGCGGCGAGATTCCGCTTTGTCCTTACGACAGCTGCCGCCTGCTGGCCATCAACCTCTACGAGTACGTCGATCAGCCGTTCACGCGCAACGCCAGCTTCAACTTCGACAGGTTCCGCGAGCACGTCCGCAAGGCTCAGCGTATCATGGACGACATCATCGACCTCGAACTGGAGAAGATCGAGCTGATCCTCGCGAAGATTGAGTCCGACCCTCAGAGCGAGGAGGTGAAGTTTGCCGAGCGCAACCTCTGGAAGAAGATCCAGCGCAAGAGTTCCATGGGACGCCGCACGGGCGTCGGCATCACCGCCGAAGGTGATATGTTGGCCGCCATGGGGCTGCGCTACGGCACGCAGGAAGCTACCGACTTCGCCGTCGAGGTGCAGAAAAACGTTTGCCTCAGCGCCTATGCCAGCAGCGTAGAGATGGCTCGCGAGCGTGGTGCCTTCGAGATGTTCGATGCCAAGCGCGAAGAGAACAACCCCTTCATCCAGCGCATTAAGGCTGCCGATCCCAAGCTCTATGAGGATATGTGCAAGTATGGACGACGCAACGTAGCCTGCCTCACCATCGCACCCACGGGCACCACTTCGCTCATGACGCAGACCACCAGCGGCATAGAACCCGTGTTTCTGCCCGTCTATAAGCGGCGTCGCAAGGTTAACCCCAACGACCCCGAGGTGCACGTGGACTTCATCGACGAGACCGGCGACGCCTTCGAGGAGTACATCGTCTATCACCACAAGTTCCTCACCTGGATGCAGGTCTGCGGACTCGACACAGAGCGACGCTATACGCAGGAGGAGATCGACGAACTCGTGGAGCAGTCGCCTTACTACAAGGCTACCGCCAACGATGTCGATTGGCTCATGAAGGTGCGTATGCAGGGCGCTATCCAGAAATGGGTGGACCACAGCATCAGCGTCACCGTGAACCTCCCCAACAATGTCGATGAGCAACTCGTCAACGACCTCTATATGGAGGCTTGGCGCAGCGGATGCAAGGGTTGCACCATCTATCGCGACGGCTCGCGCAGCGGCGTCATGATCAGCGTCAGCAAGAAGAAGGAGAAGAAAGCCGAGGGAGAACAGGACACGCCCTCCCTCGAAACAGGCCACGAGCTGTCCGTGCCCGAGTGCCGTCCGCCCGAAGTGGTGGAGAAGCGTCCCGATGTGCTGGAGTGCGATGTCGTGCGTTTCCAGAACAACAAGGAGAAGTGGGTGGCTTTCGTCGGACTGCTCGACGGTCGCCCCTACGAGATCTTTACGGGTCTGCAGGACGACGAAGAGGGCATCGTACTGCCCAAGAGCGTCACCAAGGGACGTATTATCAAGCAGATAGCTGCCGACGGCACCAAGCGCTACGACTTCCAGTTCGAGAACAAGCGCGGCTACAAGACCACCGTCGAAGGACTCTCGGAGAAGTTCAACCCCGAGTACTGGAACTATGCCAAGCTGCTCTCCAGCGTGCTACGCTACCGTATGCCCCTCGACCACGTCATACGTCTTGTCGATCAGCTGCAGCTCAACAGCGAAAGCATCAACACCTGGAAGAACGGCGTCGAGCGTGCACTCAAGAAATACATCACCGACGGCACTGCTGCCAAGGGACAGACCTGCCCCAACTGCGGACAGGAAACGCTCGTCTATCAGGAGGGCTGCCTGATCTGCACCAACTGCGGAGCCAGCAGATGCGGGTAAGTTAAGTTGAAAGTTGAGAGTTGAAAGTTGAAAGTTCCTCGCCGAGCGAAGCGTCGCAAGCGCTGAGCGGAAAGTTCTTCGAAGCGCCGAGCGGAAAGTTCTTCGCAAGCGAAGCTAAAGATGAGTCGCAATGTTGAAAATTGATCGTTCCCAAATCCTGCTGAAGGATTTAAAGATATTTGCCTACCACGGCGTGCTCCCTCAGGAGCGCGTCGTGGGGGCGTATTATATCCTCAACATCACCCTCGATACCGACTTCTCGCAAGCCATGGACACGGACGAGCTCGATGCCACCGTCTCCTACGCCGATGTCTTCGAGGTGGTGAAGGCTGAGATGGCTGTGCCTTCCCGATTGTTGGAGCACGTGGCCGGCAGAATCACCAACGCCATATTCACCCGTTTCCCGGCCGTCACAGCCATTCATCTTGAAATCATCAAGGAGAACCCGCCCATGGGCGCCGACTGCCGTGGCGCAGGCGTCAGCGTGACCCTCCATCGCTGACAAAAATACACTTTTACACCCTTAATTACACTCAAAATACACTCTTTTTGCGACACTTAAATGCCTGTAATAGAATTAGCTACCTTTGAAAAGGTGTAAAAGTGTATAATAACTGCACTCTTTTCACGTATTTATTATCGTATCCTTTTTCGTTCCAACGTGTCTTTTCGCTATCGCCAACGCTTCTGTTTGCCAACTCTAACACGTCAATTCGCTATATTTAGCACGTTAGCTCGTTATCTTCATCACTTCTTTTCGCTAACGCCAACACGTCTGTTCGTTATAGGCTGTAGTTCTATAGGCTGCGGTCGTTCGGTCGCGACCGAACTACGAAGACGGTTGAAGGTTTTTTTCACCGAGTTCAACGGTGGTGATGAGAAAGAACAATAATAATTGCCGTTTTCTTTGGTCAAATCACGGGATTTGATTACTTTTGTGATGTCTTATGTTCAGAATGTAGTGATAATTAATAGGAACAACATGAATATAAAGAGAATCTTACTATTGACATTCGGGCTGACGGCATTGACTATCAGTTCAGTACGTGCCCAGAGCGCGCTCGACCGCATTCACATCGGTTTCAAAGGCACATGGCATGGCACGATGACGCATTATTCCAACCTCGGTGCCAACATTCCCGATCCCAAGATGCTGAACAACGGCAACTTCGGTATCTTCGCAGAGTTCGAGACCAGCGAAAGCGGCTTCTTCTCTATTCGTCCCGAACTGATGTTCCTGCAACGCGGCACGAAGATTCAGGACATTCCCTTTTCTGCCGTACAGCATGCCGACTATTTGTTGAAAGCAAAATATACGGATATCCGTGTGCCGTTGATCCTGAACTTCGGCAAGCGCACGGGTGTCCGTCCCTATATCTTCATCGCTCCCGTGCTGGGTCTTGTGCGTGGCGGTACGATCGAGATGAACGGTCTGCTGTCGCCGCAGGGCGTTCCCGTGCCGCGTAGCATTGATGTAGGCAAGAGCAATATCGCTTCAGCTTACTTCGCAGGTGATATAGGCGCCGGTGTCAAGTTCCCCATTAAGATTGGTTCCAATGCCATGCACGTGGGCATCGACCTGACCTATGAGCACGGTTTCACCGACACGTACAGTCCGAAGGAGAAGAATGGCGAGGTGTGCTGTGGATGCAGCCTCATGCCGGGCTACAATATTTCAGACGTCAGCGGAACACGTAAGTTTACGTCGTTTGAGGTGGGCGCTCATGTGTCTATACCACTTTCTATATTCAAGGGGGGAGGCAAGAAGAAGGAGGCGCGACCTATCGTGAAGCGTGAGCAAAGATCCAAACCGGTTCCCGTTGCTCCGAAGCGTAAGTCGTGCTACGACCTGGAAGAAATCCTGGAGCTCATCGACAAGGGCGAAAGCGTTAAAGGCAAGACTCTCTGCGCCATCGACCAGATCAATTTCGACACCGGCAAGAGCACTATTAAGGCTTCGTCGCGTGCCTATCTGAATAAGCTGGCGACGCTGATCATCAACACGGGTATGAAGGTGGAAGTGAAAGGCCACACCGACAGCACGGGTAGCGACGAAGTGAATATGCGTCTGTCCAAGCAGCGTGCCGAGGCCGTTTATAACTACCTCATCCAGCGCGGCGTAGTAAGTAAGAAGCTCTCGTATTCCTATTATGGCGAGACGCGGCCCATCGACAGCAACGACACCGAAGCCGGGCGACGCATGAACCGCCGTGTAGAATTCGAGTTTAAGTAAACCGTAAGTTGAATCCAAGAAAACAGAATACGATTATGAAACGCTATATCCTTTCGCTTTCCTTCCTGTGCTCGGCGCTGCTGGCGTGCCTGACCACGATGCCTTCCTGTCTTGGCGACGATGGCACGATGTTCTCTCTCGAACCGGGTAACCCTTTGAAGATGCTACCCGGTGTCTGGCGCATCAAGGACATCTTCAAAAATGCTCAGTCGCCCTTCAGCGTAGGCTCTGTCAAGTTGCCTCAAGGCGGCAATGTCCTGCAAGTGGGTGATGTGCTGTCGTTTGGCGACGGCATCAATGGCCTGCTCGGGCAGAGCGGCACCTTCTCGCTCATCAATGCCTCGGGAACGGTGAAGCTGCCTTGGGCGTTCACGCAGACGGTGGTTGAGAATGTTCCCTATACGGGCGGCATCAAGCTTGGTGGCCTTAATTTTCTCATCAGGTGCTGGACGTCGGAACGATGGATCATCTATCCTGAGGGAGATGACGATCCTTATTATATCGAGTTTGAGCACGACGATGACTACGATGGCGACAAACCGTATGTGGAGCCAGATCCCATCGACAACGGGTGCAGCAACGTTGTGAAACGCATCGTGAAGCAAGTGGAGCCTTGGCACGGAGATCAGATGTATGGTGACATCAGGACGACGGTTTATACCTTCAAGCAATCGCCTCTGACGTTCTCCATCGGTAGTACGACCTATACCTATCAGAATCCCGAGCCCAATATCTGTGCTTTGTTCCAGGACGGAAGCGGTGCGGCGCTCAAGACTTACGACCTCAGGAATCACACCGAGGCCGGTGTCTCGATGATCTTAAACGCTAAGATTGAGTCAAGCGGCAACTGGCACTACTACCAAGCCGAAATGAGCGGCTCCTATATCAAATACAGCTTCAACAGCTCTTCAAAGTACATTGACATTGAGTATTCCAATAATGGTGCTGCAGCCGGTTCGGATAACCGACTTTCAGGGCATTGGAGCTACAGCTTCGGTTCTCACCTGAACGACACCAGCATTGACCTCAACTTCCTGCTTGCCGGCCTTTGGGACCGGGATCCGGCTGTCATCCTGCCTCTTGCTATCTATGATAAATATGGTGGCAAGGAGAAATATCTGATCGACGCTGAGATCTATCGGCCGAACAGTTACGACTATGATTTGCGCCACCGCCGTAACTTCGTTGTCACGAAGAACGACTGCGGCTATCCCACGTGCATCGAGTTTGACGAATACGAGATGACAAACTTCAAAACGGGCCACTATAAGTTCACCATCGAATATTAGTCCATAAATATTTGGATGACGCAAGAAAATCTTGCTTTTTGAGGTGCTTTGTTCGGTGTTTTTGAGGTATTTTAATCTGCTTATTTGATAATTCTCACTCTGCTGATGCGACGAGGAACTGGTGACACATTCATGTGGTGCGCCGGATAAGCAAGAAGCCACATCGGGGCGACAAGATCATAACAAATAGCATTTTACACGTAAAACCCCGAAAGCTATAGAAACTTTCGGGGTTCATTCTTGTTATCTAACGACTATCTGTACATCTTTAGCGTACCACTTTCCGCACTTGGTTGCCTTGCTTGATGACAAGAATGCCGTGTGCGTTGACGTCCCACAGGTTGAACTTTTGGGTCGGTGCCGTGTAGATGAGGCGTCCGGCGGTGTCGAAGACGCGGGTGATGCCGTCGTCAGCGGGTGTGACATTGCTTGTCTTGATGTCATGGATGGCGGTGAGGACGGGAGCCGGCTTCTTCTCCGGGACGATGGTGCTCGTAGCGATGTCTCCGGTGTAGGTGAGCTCGTAACCGAGTTCGCCGCCAATGCAAAGGATAGAGTGCCAGGAGCCCTCGCGGTCGTCCTTGGTGCCGAAGCTGAGGTGGTATTTATGTCCCGGCTTCAAGCCTTTGTCGCCATCGATGTAGTAGTAGAACGCGAAGTCCTTGTAGTCATCACTGCTGCTGGCATAGCCATAGCCAGCGGGAATCGTGTCGCGGTCCTGCAAGTCGGGGGCAATCTCCCAGTCGGTGCCGTCGGTCAAGTCGCGACCGAATAATCCGAATACGCCAACGAAATCCGAGGGACACATGTTGATGAAGCCGTAGGGCAGGTCGCAGTAGAGTGTGTTATGCTCTACGCCTTCGTCATCCGTTGTCTTGTCGAAGCGGAAGGTATAGGGATTGCCTGTATAGCCGTAGATGCGCGTCTCGATGTGGTCGGTGGGTAAGGGCTCGGGGCGGATTCCGTAGATCATGTCGAAGCCATAGCTGAAGTTTTCATCATGACCATTGCCGTTCGGTCTGAGGTTGTTGATGGCATAGAAGCCATCAGCATTTCCTCGCCAACCCCAGTTGACATAGACGAGTCCGTCGTCATCCACGCCGCTGAAAATGAAGGCGTGACCTCCTTGTGTGGAGTCCGCCGCGGAATAATAGACCGGACTGCGGTGTGCCAGTTCGTCGTAGATGATTTGTGCCCAGCGGTCGTGATCGTTGAAGTAGTCGTACATGATGTATTTCACGCTCTCCTGAGGATAGCTGAAGCACGTCGTCAGGGCCATGCCGGCCATGAAGCTTTGTGTACCGCTTCCGTTGGCTGCATAATCCATATAGGTGGCATAGCCACAGTCGCGGAGCAGCTCGTCGATGTTGTCGCCGTAGCGTCCTATGCTCTTGTAGTTGTCCTTATAGGGCCAGTTGTATGTGGAGTTCACGGTGGCTGTTTTCCGCTCAGTCGTTATTTTCGTCCCTTTCTTGACTGCTACATAATACACGGCATCAAACGATGCTGAAGCGGGCCATTGGCAGTAGTTCATACATTGGGCTAACGCCGTGGCCACACAACCGGAGGGATAGTTGTTGGGCGTCTTGCGGTCGAAGGGATAGTCCTGGCTCCAGGTCGTCGTGACGAAGTTTTCGACGGGTGTGAAGGTAGCTGCGGCGCGACGCGGTGCACGGTGAGATCGGCCTTGTTCAGCTTCAGCGAGCTCGTGGCTCATCTCTGTCAGGTACCATTTCAGACCTTCTGGCATGTTGTTGACGTCGAAGCGGCTGTCGGAGTACCCTATGATGGGGTCTGTGAGGTCGCTCTTGGCCACGATGACGAAGCCTTCGCCCTCGGAAGGTGCATAGATGCTGTAGGCTTTCTCATCGACAAGTCGTTGAATGGTTAAAGGCTGTTGGCTCGAGCCGTTCAATCCCTTGACGTAAGAAGTCTGGTTGAGTTTAGCATAAGCTATGGCGCGTATCTCTGCCTCGGTGCGTTCGGCAGCGTGAAGGCCTATGGCAGCGAGGGACAGAACGATAGCGTAGAAAGCTTTTCTCATATTTCGGTTTGATTATTATCTTAGTTTGACAAAGTAAGTTGCATCGGCTCCCGAAGAAGGCCGATGCAACTTGCTAATGATGAGCCTGTTGAACAGGTGCGGAATCGTTTTACTTCGCGAAGGGAGCCGATGTGGGAGCAATCAGTGTCTTGGGTGACTGGTGCTGCACCTTCTTGGGCTGCCATTTGCTGGGTCTGCGCAGGCTGCTGTTCAGCTTGGCATTGCCCCACTGGGGAGCAAACTTCTTCACGCTTGCGCCACCCTCGGTGATCTCGAAGAATTCTTCGACCTGTCCAAATGGACCGGCTTCGACGAAGTAAGCGGGGAAGAAGTGGAAGATCTTCGTTGCGGGATCGTAGTAAGAGGTGTGTGCGGCATAGTTATTGCTATAGTTAGCACCTTCAATGATGTACATCGGTCCGTAATCCGGATGATTGTATCCGATGGCCTGCTCGAGAACGACGCACTCGTTGGTGGTGCGATTCCACGTGAAGGTGAAGTCCGTACCCATGAGCCATTCCGTAATCTTGAAGACATTGGGCTTGTCGTCGCGGACATACAACTTGTAGCCGGGCTCGGGTTCAGGATCATCGGTTTCGGAGAACATGACATAGTAGTAGGTACCTGTTGCGAATTCCGTCCAAGTGATGTTGGCCAATACCTCGTCGTTGGTAGCGAGTACCTGATCGACTTCACCCTTCTTGTTGAGGGTTACGAAGTTCATGTTGAGTACTACCTCGTTGTCGCTGAAGGAGCAGGACGAAGCGTTAATCTGACCGTAAGTGTCCATACCGCAAGACTCGAAGCCGAGAGGTTGAGCGCTGAGGTTGAGCCATTCGGATTCGAATTCACGTGGCAGCTGGATACGACCGTCCTTCACGAAGAAATAAATGTCGTAGCCTTCAGCATAGGGAGCCTCGATGACATACGGTGTGCCATAGTCGGCAAGGAAGGTGGAATCGGCCTTGTCTGTAGAGACGGTGCAGACGCCCTTGTAGAGCTTAGCTTTGCCATTTGTGCCGAGCTGTCCAGAGGTGAATTCGCCTTCGAAGACCTCTTCCCACTTGAAGTCGCCTTCCTCGCCAAGAGGATTCAGCGTAGCCACATAGATATCCTCATCGGGGTTCAGGACCACGCAGAAGAGACCGCTGCCGTTGGCGCTGTACCAACCGCTGTCGCTCTCTCTGGAAATAAGCAGAGCATTCTTCGGGAAGGTGATCTTACCGTGTTCAACCTTACCGTAGTTACCCTCGATGTAGCTGGCATTGCCGCGGGCCATGCCCAAACCTACCATACTCCAGAGGTGGAAGAAACCTTTACCCCAGTCAGTACCGGTGTTGCAATCTTCGGGGATATAGACCTGGTTGGGATTGGTGGCATCGATGAAGATGTAGTGATCTTCAGTCTCGTCCCAGTCGCCGGGCTCGTTGTAAGGATAAGTGTTGTAGGTGTTGATAAGGCGATAGTAGCCGGGGGTGTCGTCGCGCTCCTGGATGCGGGTGGGCCAGGAGATGACCGGTGCAGAATAGATTGAGGTAATGCAGTCGTCGGTGTACATCACCCAACCTTCAACCTTCTGACCGGCCTCGTTGTAGTAGAAACCTACATCATTCCATTTTACACGCGTTACAGAGAACGTAGCGGTGACATCGCTGGAGTAGTAGGATACGAATTGAGGATCTTTCACAGCATACTGAACGGTGTAGGTTGTGCCGACTTCAGCTTTGGGGAAGCTGATGGTGTATTCACCGAGCCATTCGCCCTCTTTGAACTTAGCCGAAGAGATGGTGAAGGTTTCGTTGCCACCATCGTCGGTGATGACGATGGGCACTTCGATGGCAGGCAGGTTAGTCTTGCTCATCGTGGTGATGGACTCCTCTAAGCCCTTGATAAGCTTCGTGCTATCCTCCTTGCTCAGGCCCTCCTGCTGAAGGAGTTCTTCAACGCGCTTCTCTTCAGCCTCGATAGCCTCGCTCAGCTCCGGGTTGCGACGGCCCATGTGCATCGTGTAGGTCGTACTTTCTGTGGGATCGAGTTCTACTGCCTTGTTGGTTTCAACGAACGACACAACGGCATAGTCGGAAGTGGAGTTCCAATCGCCGACCTCGATCTTCTCTTCCTTCGAGCAGGCTGCTAACAGAACTGTTGCGCAGGCTGCCATAAAGGCATATTTGAAAATATTCTTTCTCATAGTTGTGTAACTTTGAAGTTATGATAAAAAACCTAAGGGAATTAGTCGGTCACACCGTCGCGAAGTTCGGGATTCTGCTCGCTCTGCGGCTGTGTGCCACCTTCGTTGTCCACGATGCCGTGGTTGGCATCAACCTCGGTCTGCGGGAAGCGCATATTCATCCAGGGATCGTCAGCATCGATGTTGAACATGAATGCTGCGGGGCAGTTGCTCTCGCGACCGGGGATGAAACGTACGATGGGCTTGTGGAGACGGCGGGCATCAGCCACGTCGAAACCTTCCATCCAGAGTTCTACACGACGCTGGTACCAGATCTCGTCGGCCAGCGAACGTCCAGCGGCGGTGCTGCTGTAAGCGGGGTCACGATAAGTCTTGACAAAAGCCTCGAGCACGGCGCGACCTTCAGCTTCCTTACCGCTCTTGGCGAGACCTTCAGCCTTGATGAGGATCATCTCCTCAACACGCATCAGGGGCCAGTCGTTCATGTTGGTGACATCACTGCATCCGCTCTTCATACCGAACTTGACGTTGGTGTAGGGATCGTATTCAATCTTGTTACCCTCGGAATCCACGAAGTCGGCGATGTCGTCACCCTTTGCGGTCTTGCCATTCTTGGGATCTGTCCAGACCATATTGGCCCAATTGTCGTTGTGCTTAGTTCCGTCGAGCCACCAGCCCTTACGGACGTCGGTGTCGGGAATCTTGTCGTAGAGTAGCTTGTTGATGCGGGGCACGTTGCCAGTGGCAGGGCCATAACCGTTGCCGGTGAAGGCGCTGGTCCAGCTGGCGCAAGTGCGGTAGCCGTAGTCGCTGCCCTGAGCCTCGGAAATGAGAATACCCCAGATCCAGTTCGTTTCCAGGAGGCTGCAGAAAGCGGGTCTGCTGACATCAGCCATGCTGGCGGGAGCATAGCCCTTGAGGGCTTCCTCAGCATCGGCAGCAGCCTCTGCCCAATTCTCCATATAGAGGTTGGCACGGGCACGGAGACCGTAAGCTACGTTGAGGTCAACATAAATCTTGTTCATGGCCGAAGCCTTATAGGCATCAGCACTGGTGTAGTCAACGCCACGGTCATAACCTTCGAGGTAAACGATAGCGCTGTCGAGGTCAGAGAGGATCTGCTTGTACACTTCAGCCACCGTAGCACGGGGGTTGTTGGTGTAGTCGAAGTCGTCGGCGGTGCCCAGCAAGGGGATACAGGGATCGTCCTTGTGCTCGGCATAGCGGCCCTGGAAGTAGGGGGCAAGTGCCAGGTAGTCGAAGGCGCGGATGGCGAAAGCCTGACCGAGCTTGTTGCGGGTTAGCGTGTCGGTGGGATTGATCTCCAGCATGTTGCTGAGGGACTTGATCAAACCATTGGCAATACCAGCCTGACGATAAGGAATGGTGTAGCGGATGTAGGGGTTAGCGTAGTTGGGGTCGCGGTCAGAATACTCGCTGGCCGTGCTGAACCAGTTGTAACCGTTGTCTGCTGCAAAGGCGTCAGCACCCTCGAGGGAGAGAGAGATCATGCTCATGACGAAACCGAAGTCGTCGGCACGGCTGCTGTTGGGGAACACCGAGCTGGCCTCTGCCATCATGTTGTACATACCCGCGAACGAGGCATCAACACGTGAGGGAACAGCCATATTGGTCTCTGTCACCTGGTCGGTGGTCAGCGTGCCGCCCTCGTAGATCTGCTCGTCCATATCGTTGCACGCCGTCATGAAGAGAGCTGCACCGAGGGTGAGAAGGGATATCTTGTAGATTTTCATATTCTTTTCTTTTAATGATTATCGTTTTACGTTTATCATTTAGAACTTCACGGTCAGACCAGCGGTGAGGCTACGCATGGAAGCATAGGAACTGGTTGCCATACCGGCACCCGTGGTGAAGCTGCCGACACCCGTGGTGTAGCGAGGATCGAGACCCTTGCGGGCAGTGAGCAGGAAGAGGTTTTCACCGGCGAAGAAGATGCGGAGGCTACGCACCTGCAGCTTGTTCATCCACTGCTTGGGGAAGGTGTAGCCTACGGTGAGGTTGTTCAGCGTGAGATAGTTGCTGCTGGTGAGCCAACGGTCGGCAGCGCTCTGCGAGGAGGCGTCGGTGTCGCCATAGACCAGGCGAGGAATATCGCTGCCGTTGTTGTCTGCGCTCCAAGCATCGAGAAGATCCTTGTGCATAGCCTGGCCTTGAGCGCGGCCGTTCTGCATCAGGGCCTGATAAGCACCGTCAACGGTCTTACCGCCGAGTTGGAAGCTGAACTGAGCGCTGAGGTCAATGCCATAGAGGTCGAGGCTCGTGCCGAAACCGCCGATCACCTTGGGCAGCACGCTGCCGAGGTCGTACTTGTCAGCGGCGTCGATGGAGTTCACGACGATGTCCTTGCCAGTGTAAAGGGGAGTCTTTCCATCGGCTTCATAGAGGGTCTTGCCTTCGGAATCCTTCTTGACTTCCTTGGCATACCACAGAGCCTGACCGGCCTGGAACTTGTTGTTCTCAGGAACTTCGCCCTTGTAGGTGCCCTGATAGGTGCCGGCATACTTCAGCATGTAAGCCTGTGCGATGGAACCACCGACACGGATGATGCTGTTGCTGTACTTGATACCACCGGCTGCTTCGTCAGCGGGATCGAGGTGCAGGAATTCATTGTGGTTGTGAGCCAAAGCAACGTTCACGTTCCACTTGATGTCCTTCGTGCGAACGATGTCGCCGTCCAACGAGAGTTCAACACCGCGGTTGAGCAATTCGCCGATATTGGTGGGATAGGTGTTGGCGTTGATACCGGAGGAGAGGGGGAGGTCCTTGGTGTAAAGGAGGTCCTTCGTGCGGCCGGTATAGACTTCGATGGTACCGTTCAAGCGATAGTTGAAGAACGAGAAGTCAACACCGAAGTTCCACATGTGCTTCTTTTCCCAAGTCAGGTTCTCATTACCCTTGCCTGTCTGAGAGATGGTGTATTCCTTCGTCTCGTCGTTGTAAGAGGTGCTGTAGGTGTCAGCGTAAGCGTGCCAACCCATGCCGCCGTCGTTACCGTTGGCACCGAAGCTGGCCTTGAGCTTCAAGAGGTCCACCCAAGTGACATTCTTCATGAAGGCTTCCTTGTTCATCTGCCAGCCCAGACCTACACCGCCGAAAGTACCCCAGCGGTGACCAGGAGCGAAGATGGAGCTGCCGTCGCGACGGATGTTGGCATCCACGAAGTAGCGCTCAGCGTAGTCGTAAGCGACCTTACCGAGAATACCCTGACGGAAGATGTGGTCGGTGTAAGAGCTGGTGTGCTCGTTGGTGTGAGAGAGTGCGTTGTTCAGTTCGCCTACAAAGGGGTTGAACAGGTGATCCTTTTCGCCGGAGAGCTCCTGAGCGGTCTCGCGGTTGTTCTCGTAACCTACGAGGATGTTGACGTTGTGGAGACCGAACTCACGTTGCCAGTTAGCCATATACTGCTGGTTGACGTTGAACGTGCGGCTGTGGCTGGTGGAACCGATACCATCGTAACCGCCACCACCGGAACCGAAGCGGCTGTAGAGGTAGTTGGTGCGGCTGTTGATGCTGGTGGCAGCGAGCTGAGCCCAGATGTCAAGACCCTCGATGGGGGTGATGGTAGCCTGCCACTGACCGTTGAAAATGTCACCGTAGCCACGACGACGGTCGTACTCGTTGTCGCGGACTGCGTTGCCGACGATAGACGGACGAGCCTGATTGGTTTGGTTGCTATCGTAGATGGTGATGCCGTTGTCCACCTGGATCTGAGGCTTGCCGTCGGGACCCATCGTGCGGACATACAAAGGATAGATAGCACCCATGTTGTTGGTGATGTAGAACAGGTTGCCGCTGCTGGCCCAAGTGGAACCATAGACAGGCGACTGGCTGTCGCGGTGTGTGAAGCCCATGTTGGTGGTCAGCTTGAGCCATTTCTTAGCCTTGTATTCTACGTTGGTGCGAGCGGTGTAACGCTTGTAGTCGGAGTTGTTGACCGTACCGCCATCCTCGAGGAAGCCGACACCGGCATAGTAGCTCAGACGATCTGTGCCGCCGCTGACGCTGACGTTGTACTCCTGACGGAACGAGTTGTGATAAGTCTCGTTGTACCAGTCATCGGGCGTGTAGTAGTACTGGCCGTCGTAGTAACCGAGGGTGGCTTTGGGGTTCAGCTTGCCGTTGGTACCGATGAGGTTCTGACCTTCGGGAACGGTGTAAACCTGATAACCCAGACCGCCGTTATTTGAATTATAGAGATTGCTGCTAGCCCAGCGATAAGCATCCTGGTCGGTCGCGCCGAGGTTCTTGCGCCAGTTGTAGAGGCTGGCGAACTGAGTCTCGTAGTACTGTCCGGGGTCGGTGATGACGTCGTAGTTAGGCACGAGACGTGAGTTGGAACCCCACTTAGCGTCGAAGGTGACCTCAGCATCCTGGCGGCCCTTGGCCTTCTTCGTGGTGATGATGATGGCACCGTTGGCAGCGCGTGAGCCATAGAGGGCGGTAGCGCTGGCGTCCTTCAGGACGGACATGCTCTCGATATCGTTGGGGTTGATGGTGACCACGCCGGCTGCCATGGGCACACCGTCGAGCACGTACAGCGGGGTCGTGCTGGCTTCCATCGAACCGAAGCCACGAATGCGGATCGTGGGTGCGCTGCCAGGACCGGCGCTGACGCCTGTGGCCTGGACACCAGCCACCTTACCGATCAGGGCATTGGTAGCCGTGGAGCTGACGTGACTTGTGATGTCCTCGCTCTTCACTTCAACAGCCGAACCTGTGAATGTGGAACGCTTGGTCGTACCGTAAGCGACAACCATGACGTCGTCCAGCAAATGTTCATCAGTGTCGAGGGCGATGCGCATGCCGTTGCGTGCCTTGACGACACGGGGGAGCATACCGATGTGAGAAATCTCCAAGCGGGAGTCGTTCGCTGGAACCGTGATGACAAAGTCACCGTTCATGTCTGTCGTGGTTCCCGTCTTGGTGCCAAGTACCTTGATTGAGGCACCGGGCAGAGGTTCGCCATCATCTGCAGAGATGATGGTACCCTTCACTTGAACCTGAGCCACTGCTGCTCCTACCATGAAGAACAGAGAGGCCAGAAACATTGAAAGTCTTTTTTCCATAAATACTCTCTTTGAATTAAACATAGAACTTGTTATCTCTAATTTTTTTGCTTTTTCTTGTATCCTGTCAACCTTAAATCTACATATAAATTGTTGCCGCCTTATATATATAATAAGGTGTAATTGCAGGCTCCTGGGCACAGGATTCCCACAAAACGGCGCAAAGTTAACGCTTTTTTTGTTAACGACAATAAAAATCTCAAAAAAAGAAGCATTTTGGCTCTTCTTTTTAACAATTTGCTTCTTTTTGATGCTTAAAAAGTGGAAATAATTAAGCAAAAGGGAAGCGAAACGATGTAAAATGCGTCCTGCGGTCATGGCTTAAGGCAATGTTTCGGGTTTAACTGATGTTAACAGATTGTTCTCGCATCATTGCACAATAAACGACGATGTGTGTACGTTAATAAAATAGAATAACGCAACTAAACGCGTCTGCCTATGGAGAAACCCTTACTCATTCCCGTGCAGCTGACGAAGATTGTCACTGCCGAACAACTTGCCGCAACCATCAGGACCGCTTCCCGCGGCAATAGGTGTATAGGTCCCAAAGCTTCCACGATTCATCAAATCCGCGCTTTCGCACGGACGTTCAGACCACTATGATAGAACTGAGAACACAGGGGGCAGGTCAGCATAGCCTGATTTCCCCGAGCCTGTTGGCCGCTAACTTTGCCAACCTGCAGTTGGAAATGGAGTGGTTCAACCGTTCGGAAGCCGATTGGTTGCACTTGGATGTGATGGACGGCGTGTTCGTGCCGAACATCTCTTTCGGCTTCCCCGTGTTGGAACACGTGGCCCGTCTGACGCAGAAACCGCTGGACGTGCATCTGATGATCGTGCAGCCCGAAAAGTTCGTGTCGCAGGTCCGTGACCTCGGTGCCGCCATCATGAACGTTCACCAGGAGGCTTGCGTGCATCTCCATCGCACCATCCAGCAGATTCATGAGGCCGGAATGCGCGCTGCCGTGACGCTGAATCCCTCGACGCCCGTTTCGACGCTCGAGGAGATCATCTGCGACGTGGATGTAGTCATGCTGATGACCGTGAATCCGGGCTTCGGCGCTCAGAAGTTCATCGAACACAGTCTGGACAAGGTTCGCCGTCTGCGTGAACTGATTACCCGCACCGGTTCCCAGGCGCTCATCGAAGTCGATGGCGGCGTCAACCGTACGACGGCACCGCGACTGGCAGCTGCCGGCGTTGACGTTTATGTGGCAGGCAGTGCGCTCTACGGCAAGCCGGACCCCGTGGCCGAAGTGCATGCGTTGAAGCAGCTATGCCTTATCCGGTAGTCTTGATCGCCCTGTCGCTGATGGCTGGCATCGCGACGGCTGACGTCCTTTTCTATCAGAGATTTATTGTCCCCGCGTGGTTAGAATGGGCTGCGTGGGGCTTTTGTATCCTGTTGCTGCTGTTGTCTCTGCTTTTGTGGCGTCGTCGTGATCGTTCCGGCTTCCGTAGCTGGCTGTTCCCCGGTGTCGTCATGTTGTTCTTCGCTTCGGTGGGTTTCATGCGTTATGCCGTTTACGCCTCAGAGGTTCATGAGGCATGGAATGCGATGGAGCGGCCACCCGTAAATCGCGGCAATCCCGATGAGTTCGACTATGTGCGGTGGCGCTGGATTCAAGGCGAGGAAGACACCACCTTCTGGATGGCTTCTGCCAAAAGGGAAGCGTTGGCTTTTCGTGAAAGGGTGGAAACGCACATGGTGAGGCTTGGCATGGAGGACGAAACATGGGCTATCATGGCGGCGATGACCTTAGGCGACCGTTCGCATTTGGACCGCGAAACCCGTGACGTTTATGCTGCGGCTGGTGCGAGCCATCTGTTGGCGCTGTCGGGGTTGCATCTGGGCATTATGGTTGGTTTGCTGTTGGCATGGCTCAATGGTTGGCTGTTGATGTCACGATGGCGTAAACCGTTGGGCGTGAGCATTATTGTGTTTATCTGGCTGTATGCCTTCGTTGCCGGCTTTCCGACATCGTTGGTTCGTGCCGCCTTGATGACTTCCTTCTTTGTCTTAGCCAGTTTGCTGCGCCATGGCAGTGCGCCTATACATTATCTCGTGCTCACCATCGTGGTGATGCTGTTGTGTCGTCCCGTGTTCCTGTTCGATGCCGGAGCGCAGTTGTCGTGCCTGGCCGTAGCCGGCATCTTGGTTGTCTATCGTCCTTTGTACATGAAGGCTTTCGAGCGTTGGCGCTTTCAGATCTTCTGGTTGGAGCGCTATCACCTTCTCTGGCCCGCCAAGATCGTTGCCGTATCGTTGTGCGCTCAGTTGCTGACGTGGCCGTTGGTGGCCTATTATTTCCATCAGTTGCCGACTTACGGTGTCGTGATGAGCATCGTGCTGATTCCGCTGACGACACTCATCCTGTATCTGTTTTTCGGCATCCTGCTGCTGTCCTGTGTGTGGATGGGCGGTGCCGTTTTCCTGACGGAAGGGCTGTCGTGGCTTGTCGGTGCGCAGTTGTGGCTGATGTCGCAGGTGGCGCAATGGCCCGGGGCGCTCATTCATGATTTTTGGAGCCGAAAGGCAGAGCCGCAAGTGGTGGTGTATCACAATCGCCGTTGTCCGGCCTTGCATCTCATTGCCTCGCCGGAACAGAGCTGGTTGCTGATGCCCGAACCCGAACAGGCGGATTCAGGGTTGGCGTTTATCGCCAAGAGCTTTTGGCAGAGAAGGTTGACACGCAGACCCGAGGTGTTGGAAGGTCGGTCGGCCGTGGCCGTGAAGGGGTTCAAGGCGGTGATGATAGACGGCAGCGGTGAAGCCGCAGGCAGCAGCGGGGAAAGGGTCGGCGTGAATGTGTTGTGGATCACGAAGGGTTTTGAGGGGGCGCTATTAGGGGAGTTGGCAACGAGATATGCCCCTAGTCTGCTGGTGCTCGATGCCTGCCTTAAGCCTTGGCAACGAAAAGGTTTACGGGAAGATGCGGAAAGGGTAGGGTGGAGCACCTACGACGTGGCGGAGGAAGGGGCCTTGCGTTTTAAGCTCGGCGCTGAAGGTCCATCGCAGCTTTAGAACAGGAGAATGCCGACGAGTGCACAGAAGAGGAGCACACGTATGGGATTGATCTTATAGACTTGACAGGCGACAATGGTCAGCACGAAAATGGCAATGCTGATCCAGAACTGCCACGGCGATTCGGAGGGCGTGGAGAAATTCTCGGGTGTCATCAGTAGCAGGCAGGCTGCGGCCAACAGTCCGACGACGGCAGGGCGTAAGCCGGAGAAGACGTGCTCAACGATGGGGTGATGCTTGTACTTCATCAAGAACTTAGCGATGAGCAGCATGAGAATGAACGAGGGCAGGACAACGGCGAAGGTGGCTGTAGCCGAACCGAGAACGCCCATCCAATGTGCACCGCCTGCATTGACGACCGCGGTATATCCAACGTAGGTAGCGGAGTTGATGCCAATCGGACCCGGTGTCATTTGTGACACAGCGACGATATCAGTAAACTCGCCCATCGTCATCCAATGGTGATTGGTCACGACCTCGCCCTGGATCATGGAAATCATTGCATAACCGCCTCCGAAGCCGAAGAGGCCGATGAGGAAGAAGGTGTAGAAGAGCTGGAAGTAGAGCATAGTTATGGGGCGGACTCGGGGGGAGAGTCAACTATATATTTTCCGTAAAGCCAACCTCCCAATCCTGCGGCGGCAATGACCCAGATGGGTGAGACGCCGAACATCCAGATGAGGAAGGCACCGAGGACGGGAATCCAGACGTTGGTCCAGCCGATCTGAGCCGTCTTAGCCATCTTGAATGTGGGAGCGGCGATGAGGGCGACGACGCAGGGACGTATGCCGCGGAAAGCACGCGCTACCCACGGGTTGTCCTGGAACTGACGGAAGAAGAGGGCGATGGCGAGGATGATCATGAACGATGGCAGGATGCATCCCAACGTGGACATCAGCGCTCCGCCCACGCCGTGCAGCTTGTAGCCGATGAAGATGGCGATGTTCACAGCGAAGATGCCGGGACAGGACTGCGCCACAGCCATCAGGTCGAGCAGCTCCTCACGCGTAATCCATTGCTTCTCATCGACGATCTTCGCCTCGATGAGCGGAATCATCGCGTAGCCACCGCCGATGGTGAAGAGGCCGATGCGGAAGAAGGTCTTAAATAATGCGAGCACGATTTAGTTGATAATGTATAATTGATAATGTATAATTGATAATGTATAATTGATAATGTATAATGTATAATTGATAATGTATAATGGACAATGGCGTATTCGTTTTCATTGTACAGCTGCTTCGGCATGCGTCGGCAGCGCGGAGCAATGGCTTATCATGCAGTGTGAGCTTCGCACCAGATGCGGGCGTTGACGAAGGCTTCGATCCAGGGCGTCACTTCGTCCTTGCTGCGGCTTGCGGGATAGTAGGCGCACTGCCAGGGGAAGATGGCTCGCTCCAAGTGAGGCATCATCGCGAGATGGCGACCGTCGGCTGAGCAGAGGCCGGCGACGGCGTAGTCGGAGCCGTTGGGGTTGGCGGGATAGGCGTCGTAGCTGTATTTGGCCACTACGTTGTATGCGCTTTCGGGCTGAGGCAGATGGAATTTGCCCTCGCCATGAGCGACCCAGATGCCGAGTTTGCTGCCGGAGAGCGACTTGAAGAGCACGCTGTTGTTCTCGGGGATGGTCAATCCGAGGAAGGCCGACTCAAATTTGTGGCTGGTGTTGTGGAGCATAGTGGCCCCCCTTACGGCCCCCGCGGGGGCCAGCCCTAATAGGTTCAGCTCTACCATCAGCTGGCAACCGTTGCAGATGCCGAGCGAGAGCGTGTCGGGACGGGCATAGAAGCGGTCGAGGGCAGCTTTGGCCTTCGGGTTGAAGAGGAAGGCGCCAGCCCAGCCCTTGGCAGAGCCAAGCACGTCGCTGTTGGAGAAACCGCCGCAGAAGACGATCATCTGTACGTCGTCCAACGTCTCGCGACCCGTGATGAGGTCGGTCATCATGACGTCCTTGACTTCGAAGCCGGCGAGGTAGAGGCAATAGGCCATCTCGCGTTCGCCGTTCGTACCTTTCTCGCGGATGATGGCGGCTTTCACCTTGCCTTTGGCACCTTTCTTCCAGCGGTCGGGGTCGAGGTGGTACTGGCTGAGTTTGCCGGTGAAGCGGGTGTTGAACTTCCACTGCAGCGGCTGCTGCTTGTAGTTGGCGAAGCGCTCGTCGGCACAGCCATTCATGCTCTGCTTCTGGTCGAGACGATGCGATGGCTGATACCAAATATCGCGCAGGGCATCGATGTCGAGCGACTCTTCGAACACGGTTTGCTTCGAGCCGTCGGCCTCAGTGGCTGTGCGGCGCAGGCGGATGGAGCGGTCTCGAGAGGGTACACCTATATATATATAGCCCACGCCGGCCTCGTCCATCAGTTTCTTGAATTCATCTTCGTGCTTGGCGCTGACCTGCACGACGACGCCAGGGTTCTCGGCGAAGAGCATCTTGATGATGTCATCAGTGGCGAAATTGTTGAGGTTGATTTTCATGCCGCCGCGAGTGTTGGCGAAGCACATCTCGAGGAGCGTCGTGATGAGACCTCCGGCACTGATATCATGACCGGCCAGGAGCAGACCTTTCTGCACACATTCCTGCACGGCGTTGAACGCGTCGCGGAAATACTCGGGATTGGTGCAGGTCGGCACGTCGGATCCAACCTTTCCGTGAGCCTGAGCGTAGGCGCTGCCCCCAAGTCGCAGCTCGTCGAACGAGAAATCGATGTGGTAGAGCGCGCTCTTCTGTTCATCGGCCAGCACTGGGCTGACGACTTTGCGCACATCGCTGACTTCGCCGCCGGAGCTGACGATGACAGTGCCCGGCGCGATGACCTTGGTGCCATCGGGGTATTTCTGCGTCATGGAGAGGCTGTCCTTTCCTGTCGGCACATTGATTTCGAGGGCGCAGCAGAAGTCGGAGAGTGCTTCTACGGCCTGATAGAGGCGTGCATCCTCGCCTTTCTGTGAGCGGCACGGCCACATCCAATTGGCGCTGAGGCTGACGCTGTCGAGTCCTTCGGTGAGTGGAGCCCAAACGATATTTGTCAGGCTCTCGGCCACGGAGAGCACGGAGCCGGCGGCAGGATCGGCAAGACCTGCCTGCGGAGCGTGTCCGAGGGCGGTGGCTATGCCTTTGCGGCCGCGGTAGTCGATGGCTACGACGCCGCAGTCGGAGAGCGGCAGCTGCAGCTCGCCCTGGCATTGCTGGCGGGCTATCTTACCTGTGACCGAGCGGTCAACTTTATTGGTCAGCCAGTCCTTGCAGGCCACGGCCTCTAAACTGAAGATTTTGGAAACAAGATCAGCAATGAAGGCTGGCTGTGCCTGCTCATCTTTCATCTCTAATCTTTCATCTTTCATCTCTGTCGTCACGTCCTCGTAGCGTCGTTCCACTGTTTCGTCCACCATCACCGTCTTGGGCGAATGGCCGAACATCTGTGCGACGTCGAGGTCAAAGGGTCGTACGCCGTCGCCCTGCTCGAAGGCGAAGTGAGCGTCGCCTGTCGTTTCGCCGACGACGTAGAGCGGGGCACGCTCGCGCTCGGCAATCTTGCGAACGTGTTCGAGATGCTCTTCCTGAATGAGCAGTCCCATGCGCTCCTGGCTCTCGTTGGCAATGATTTCCTTCGACGAGAGCGTCGGGTCGCCGATCGGCAGCTTCGTCATGTCAATGAGTCCGCCGCACTCCTCGACGAGTTCGCTGAGGCAGTTGACGTGACCAGCCGAGCCGTGGTCGTGAATCGACACGACGGGGTTGACGTCCTCTTCGCAGAGCGAGCGTACGAGGTTGTAGGCACGCTTCTGCATCTCGGGGTTGGCGCGCTGCACGGCGTTGAGCTCTATGCCGCTGCTGTAGCGGCCTGTATCGACCGAGCTTACGGATCCACCTCCGAGTCCGATGCGGTAGTTGTCGCCGCCCACGACGACGATTTTGTTGCCCTTCTCGGGTGTGCCTTTGAGGCAGTCGCGCTTCGTGCCGTAGCCCACGCCTCCGGCGAGCATGATCACTTTGTCGTAGCCGTACTGCTCGCCGTTCTCTTGGTGCTCGAAGGTGAGCACCGAGCCCGTGATGAGCGGCTGTCCGAACTTGTTGCCGAAGTCGCTGGCGCCGTTGGAAGCCTTGATGAGGATCTGCTCAGGCGTCTGATAGAGCCATTTGCGCGGTGCGTCGCTGTCGGGATAGGAGGTCATATAGACGGCCGTTCCGGCAATGGGCCACGAGCCTGTGCCGCCGCCCATGCGGTCGCGAATCTCTCCGCCGGTGCCGGTCGAGGCGCCGTTGAAGGGCTCCACAGTCGTAGGAAAGTTGTGCGTCTCGGCTTTGATGCTGATGACGCTCTCGATGTCCTTGATGACGAAGTAATCGCTGGTGGCGTGTTCGGCGGGCGCGAACTGTTCCACGACGGGTCCTTCGGCGAAGGCTACATTATCTTTGTATGCCGATATGATCTTGTGTGGATTTTCCTGCGTCGTGCGCTTGATCATCTGGAAGAGGCTGCTGGGCTTCTCCTCGCCGTCGATGACGAAGGTGCCTCCGAAGATCTTGTGGCGGCAGTGCTCGCTGTTGATCTGTGCGAAGCCGAACACTTCGCTGTCGGTGAGCTGTCGGCCGAGCTGTCGTTCCACGTCGTGCAGGTAGTCAATCTCCTCGGGCGATAGTGCGAGCCCTTCCTGTTCGTTGTAGGCTTCGAGGTCGTCGATCTGCTGAATGGGCGCGGGTTGTATGTTTACGGTGAAGATGTCTTGGTTGAGGCCTTTGTAGATGCGCTGGAGCATGGGGTCGTGCTCGGCTTCGGCGCTCTGGACGGGGAAATATTCCTCGATGCGCCTGATGCCTTGGATGGCCATGTTCTGTGTGATTTCTACGGCGTTGGTGCTCCACGGCGTGATCATCTCGCGTCGCGGTCCTATGAACGTTCCTTCAAGTGCTGAGGCTTCGATGGGCGTCGCTTCGCCATAGAGCCAGGCCAATTTATCGATTTCTTCTTGCGTGAGCTGGTGGTCTGCCTGTGTAGCGATAACGCTTTGCGGCGTGCGGAAAAAGAAGATAGTCATGATGGTAAAGTGTGATAATGATTATTTGCGGTGCAAAGATAGTTTAAGTTATGCAAAAAGCAAAGAAAAAGGCCTGCAAATTCTTGCAAGCCATTCTCTTTTTCCTTTCATGCTTTCATAAAGGGGCGTTAAAACTCAATTTCGTCCAATTGAATCTCGTTGCGGGGCTCTTCGGGTCGCTGATCTACCGGTCCCTGCTGCTCGTAAATGAAGCGCATCGCATCAGCCAGAGCGCCGGTGAACTTCTCGAAGTCCTCGGGATAGACGAAGAGCTTGTGCTTCTCGTAGGAGAACTGGGGCATCTCCGGATCGCCGCTGACGATTCTCTTGCTCTCGGTGAGGGCCAGGTACAGGTCGCCGCGGCTGCTCTGTTTCACATCAACATAATAAAGTCTCTTTCCGGCCTTGATGGCTCGTGAGAAAAGGATGTCCTTTTCCTTGCTGTCATAACGTGTTTCTTTCATCGATAATATGATTTTTCATCAATTCAGGGTTCAAAATTAGTCATATTTCGTCAAACTGCCCAAAAAAACATGAAAAACTTGTCAAAGAAGGTTGTGTTTTTAACGAAAATGAGTACTTTTGCACACGAAAAGGAACATAAACCCGCAGTTTATCTCATTTCAAATGATCAATAGAGCGCTTATTCGCATTAAAGTCGTCCAACAGACTTATGCTTATTACCAGAATGGCAGCAACAAACTGGACTTGGCCGAAAAAGAGTTGTCCTTCAGCCTTTCCAAATCCTATGACCTTTACCTTTACATGCTGGAGTTGATGGTTGAGCTCAACCGCATGGCTGAGCGTGCCTACATCACCGCCACGAACCGCCACAACCGTTTGCGCGACGGCGCAGCGCCCAGCGCGCGCTTTGTCAACAACCGGTTCATCGCACAACTCGAGAAGAATCGTCAGCTCAGGGACTTCGCCGAGAACCAGAAGAAGACGTGGGTCGATGAGGAGGACTACGTGCGACGCCTGTACAACAGAATCGTAGAGTCTGAGACCTACAAGGAATGGATGGCATCAACGAAGGAGCCTACCTACGACGAGGAAAAGACGCTGTGGCGCCACCTCTACCGCAGGGTGATTATGGAGGACGAGGAGCTGGACCACCTGCTGGAGGAGAAGAGCCTCTTCTGGAACGGCGACCGCTTCATCGTGGATTCCTTCGTGCTCAAGACCCTGAAACTCTTTACGCCCAAGTCAGGTGCCGACCAGCCGCTGCTGCCCGAATACAACGACGAGGAGGACCCCGAGTTCGCACGCCGCCTGCTCAGGGCTTCGCTGCTCGGTGCCGACCACTACCGCACGATCATCGCGCAGTCGCTTCACAACTGGGAGATCGAGCGCGTGGCGCTGATGGATCTCATCATCATGCAGACGGCCTTGGCCGAGATGCTCACCTTCCCGCAGATCCCCGTTACGGTGACCATCAACGAATACGTCGATATCGCCAAGTTCTACTCTACGCCTCGCAGCGGCTCCTATATCAATGGGATGCTCGACGCCATAGCCCGCAGGCTCATCGACGAGGGCAAGCTCAAGAAGACCATGGACGCCAGGCCCGCAGCTGAGGCGCCCGACGAAACAGACAACGAATAACCCCTATATAATATAATAAGGTATATGAAAGCACTTACCATCCTCTTACAAGCACAAGGCGACGGCGGGCTGGGCATGATCCTGATGCTCGTGGCCATGTTCGCCATCATGTATTTCTTCATGATCCGTCCTCAGCAGAAGAAGCAGAAGGAGATCCAGAAGTTCCGCAACAGCATTGAGCGCGGCCAGGAAGTGATCACGGCCGGTGGCATCTATGGTGTCGTACGGGACATCGATGAGGTGAAGAACGTCCTTATCGTCGAGGTCGCCAGCGGCGTGCGCATTCGCGTTGACCGCAACTCTGTCTTCGCTTCGGCCGAGAACACCGGCAACTACGCGAAATAGCCGTTCATGGACCGTTTCCAATTCCATCGGTTCACGGAAGCAGTCAAGGCTTCCCTGTTGGGAAAACACAGCAGGGAGGTTCTTGTGTTCCTGTTCTTCGTCATCGTCTCGGCGGGTTTCTGGCTCATGCAGACGCTCAACGAGTCCTACGAAGTAGAACTTGAGTTCCCGTTGCAGTTGGAAAAGGTCAGCGAGGGCACGGTCATCACGTCAGACCTGCCCGAGGCTGTCCACGTGACGTTGCGCGACAAGGGTACCACGCTCCTGCGCTATGTCCTTCGTCGTCAGCCTACGTTGAGGATCGATTTCTCGGCCCACGACAGGGGCGCCAGCTTCGGTTGCGTCGGCGTGCCTCATTCAGAGGTTCAGAAACAGCTGGCGCATGTGCTCGAGTCGTCGTCGCGCATCGTCAGCTTGCGCCCCGACACCTTGGAGTACTACTACAGCCGCGGCTTGAAAAAGCGCGTGCCCACGGCGTTTCGCGGCAATCTGGAGACCGACCCTCAGCACTATCTGAGGACGGTGCGCTGCGAGCCCGACTCCGTGACGGTGTGGGGCGAGGAGAGCTTCCTGGATTCCCTGACCGAGGTGCCCACGGTGGTGACCAACCTCAATGATCTCAAGGCGAACATCAGCCGTAAGGTCGCGCTCGTCCCCAAGCGCGGCGTCAAATACGACCCTCAGGAGGTCGTGCTGACGGCTGAGGTGGACGAATACACGACGAAGACAGTGCAGGTGCCGGTCATAGGCACTAATTTCCCGGGTGGCCTGACGCTGCGCACCTTCCCTGCCACGGCAGCGGTTACCTTCCGTGTCGGCGTCAAGGATCTCAAGAAGTACGAGGCCGACAACTTTGTCCTCACGGCGACTTACGAGGAGCTCATGGCGCTGCAGGACTCGGCGTTGCAGCTCCGGCTGCGCTCCGTGCCTGAAGGTGTGGCACTCATCAGCATTCAGCCCGAATACGTCCAGTATCTCATCGAACAGACGGAAGACGAATGACGATAGGCATCACTGGAGGCATAGGCAGCGGCAAATCCTACGTGTCGCAGTGGCTCGCGAGCCGTTTTCGCATCCCCGTGTACGATTGCGACCGCGAGGCGAAGCGGCTGATGCTGAAGCCTGCGATGCGGCGTGCCTTGACGCAGCTCGTTGGTGCTGAGGCCTATCAGCCCGACGGCCAGCTCAACAAGCCTTTCCTTGCCGCGTACCTCTTCGCGTCGCCCGACCATGCGGCGGCTGTCAATGCCATCGTGCATCCCGCCGTCAAACGCGATTTCATCCGTTGGGCTCAGCGCCATCGCGGTTTGGTCGCCGTCGAGAGCGCGATTCTCGTCGAGGCGGGCTTCACGGAAGTCGTCGATAAGGTCATCGTCGTCGAGGCTCCGTTGCCGCTGCGCCTGCAGCGTGTCATGGAGCGCGACGGAGCCACGGAGCAGCAGGTGAGGGCGCGCATCGCACGTCAGATCACCGACGACGAACGGCGCCGCTGTGCCGACCTCGTCATCGTGAACGACGGCTCTGACTTCGCCCCCCAGCTCACGGCCTTCATCGAACACCTCACTTCATAGAACCCATTCTCCATTATACATTATCAATTATCAATTATCAATTATCAATTATACATTATCAATTATCAATTATCCATTATCAATTATACATTATCAATTGTACATTAACAAACAATGCTTGAAACTATTTTAGCCATCGCTGGCAAACCCGGCTTATATAAGCTGGTATCACGAGGCAACCGCAGCCTCGTCGTCGAGAGTATCGACGAAAAACACCACCGTATGCCTGCCTTTTCCACCGACCGCGTGATTTCGCTGGCCGACATCGCCATGTACACTGACGACGAGGAAGTGCCTCTGGCCGACGTGCTTACAGCCCTCAAGACGAAGGAGAACGGCGCCGTCAGCAGCCTCGACTACAAAAAGGCCTCGCGCGAACAGCTCTTTGAATACTTCGCCGAAGTGCTGCCCGCCTTCGACCGCGACCGTGTACATCCCTCCGACGTCAAGAAACTCATTCAATGGTACAATATCCTTATCCAGAACGGCCTCGATGACTTCTCGAAGCTCGCGCCCACAGAAGGTGACAACATCGACGATCGAAAGGAGGCGGAGTAAGACTATACGACTTATTGGACTGAAGAGACTTTTTCTAAAGACAACGAATTATACGAATTATACGAATTTTTTCTTGTCCTATAGCCCTGTCTTCGCGCAGCCATGCAGCAAGCATAAATTCGTTTAATTCGTATAATTCGTTGTTTACAAAAAAAGAAAGTGCTATTTTGTTGTAGCCTAAAAAGGTGCACATGATTTTGTCTATTCAATCATGTGCACCTTTGTTGTCTGAAGTCCTTGATAGAATGAAATCAGTTCATTTTATAAGAGCCCGTTCATCCTCATCCATTTCTTTCCAGGAGGAGTATATGTGTAGATGAGGAACACAAGGCATGGAAGCCCAACAAATATTGCAGCAAGATACATACCCATATTACTTGTCCTTTCTTTTGCGTTGCTGGCTTATTCCTCTTCCATCTGTGCGATGAGGCGGTAGCCCTTGCCGTGGACATTATTGATCTCGATGTCGGGATCATCCTTGAGGTGCTTGCGCAACTTGGTGATATAGACGTCCATGGAGCGTGCGTTGAAGTAGTTGTCGTCGATCCAGATGGTCTTCAGGGCGAGTTCGCGCTGCAGCACTTCGTTGGCGTGAGCGCAGAGCAGGATGAGGAGCTCGCTCTCCTTCGTGGTGAGCTTCTTCTGCTGATCGCCGATGCTGAGGATTTGGCGCTTCGTGTCGAAGGTGAATTTACCGATGTGATAGACCGATACGTTCTTCTGCTGCTTGCCGTGGACGCGGCGCAGGATGGCTTCCATGCGCAGCACGAGTTCCTCCATGGAGAAAGGCTTCGTGATGTAGTCGTCGGCTCCGATCTTGAAGCCCTCGAAGATGTCTTCCTTCAAGTTCTTGGCCGTGAGGAAGATGATGGGCACTTCCTGATTCACCTGACGGATCTCCTGCGCCAGCGTGAAGCCGTCCATCTTGGGCATCATCACGTCGAGGACACACATGTCATAGTCGTACTTGAGGAAGTTCTTGTAGCCGAGTTCGCCGTCGGGGCACAGGTCGGCGTCGTAGCCCTTGGCCTGCAGGTATTCGCGGAGGAGCATGCCGAGGCTCTCGTCGTCCTCGCAAAGCAAAATTTTCAGTTTGGATTCTTCTTGTGACATAGTTGTAAGGAGTTTAAGAGAGGCCCCTCCCAACCTCCCCCGAGGGGGAAGAGACCTGCTGAGGTTATTGGTTAAATGATTACTATTTCTATCTTTACCCCTCCCCTCGGGGGAGGATGGGAGGGCGTTTTTAATCGATCAGCGGTAGGGTGATGATGAATTTCGTGCCGCGCCCGAACTCGCTCTCGGCTTTGATGGTGCCGTGCATGAGATCGACCATGCCTTTGACGTAGGCCAGTCCGAGGCCGAAGCCCTTGACGTCGTGCTGGTTACCGGTATGAACGCGATAGAAGCGGTCGAAGATGTGCCGCAGGTCCTCGTGGCGGATGCCGATGCCGTTGTCTTCGACGGTGACGACGAGGTTGGAGCCCTGCGTGCGCGTCGCCACTTTCAGCTGGAGCGGCTCGTCGTCGCGACGATACTTGACGGCGTTGTCCATCAGGTTGAACACGACGTTGGTGAAGTGCATCTCATCGACGTAGATGGCGGCGTCCTCGGCGTCGAGCGCGGCGGTGAGCGTACCGCCGTTCTGGCGCACTTTCAGCTGGAAGGTGTTCACGACGTCATCGATGACCACGTTGGCGTCGATCTCGCGTTCGTTGAAGCGTATATTACCTTTCTCGTAGAGCGACATTTGCAGGACTTTCTCCACCTGATAGCGCAGGCGCTTCGTCTCGTTGACGATGACTCCGGAGAGGTTGTCGATCATCGTCTCGCTCTTCGTGATGCTCTTGTCGCCCAGCATCTGTGCGGCAAGGGAGATGCTGGAGATGGGCGTCTTGAACTCGTGCGTCATGTTGTTGATGAAGTCGTTCTTCATCTCGGTGTCGCGCTTCTGGCGCACGATGAGCCACACCGTGAAGCAAAAGGTGATGAACAGCACGATGGTGAACACGAGCACGGGGATCATCTTGCTGGCCACGCCGAGGATATAACTGTCCATCTGGGGGAAATGCACCCTGAGCAGGCCCATCTTCTGCGACGGATCGTTGCGGAACAGCGTCTGTGTGTAGCTGTGGTTCTCGCCCGTCTCGGAGTAGTCGGCGCAGCGATACACCTCCTGGCCGTTGGCGTCGAGCACCATGAAATGGTAGTTCAGCGTGATGCCTCCCGCGGCGAGCTCGTTGCCCAGGTTGCGGTCGAGCAGACGGAAGTCGATGCGGTCGCGGAAATCCTTCTCGCTGGCGTTGTACAGGATCGTGTAGATGACTTCGTCGAGCACGCCCTTCTGGTAGAGGTAGGCGTTACGTACAAATTCCTGGAAGCGCTGGTTGGCGGCGTCGATGGTCGTGGAGGGGTTCAGCGTGAGCGCCTTGGGCATCTTCGACGGCTGCTTGATCTGCGTCTTGATCTGGAAGGGCGTAGCTTTCCAGGTCGTGTCGCCCAGCGTCAGCGTCTCCTCCAGCCGCGCCGTCTGTATCTCTTCGGGGAGGTTGTCGGCGTTGTAGTCCATCTTGGCCGCCACCGTCTCGAGGTAGCGGAACGTCTCGTTGCGCTCCAGGTCGCGGCTCGTGCGGTCCAGCGCTCGCAGCACCGTCTCGTCGAACTGCTCCTTGCGCATCTTCACCATCGACGCAATGATCCTTCCTTGCAGCAGCAGAAGGCCGAAGAAGGAAATGCCGATGATCAGGCTGATGGCGAAGATGGTTGAACGCTTCATTAGAGATTAGAGATTAGAGATTAGAGATTAGAGTTTAGAGTTTAGAGTTTAGAGTTGAAAGAGGATTGATGATATTTTTATTTTCACTTTTCACTCTTTCACTTTTCACTCTTTCATTGGTTTCTGTGTGCAAAGATAGGCGTTCGCACGCTAACGGCCAAGAATTGAAGGGTGGATAAATTCAGATTTTTAACAATGTTAACTAAATCTTGGGCATCAATACATCAAATATGCATCGTCGATAAGTCTTATGAGGCTAATTTTTTGCCATATCAGAAGAAAACGTTATCTTTGTGCTGCAAATCAGAATCACCCCCATCCACACTAACGATGAGACATCTCCTACTTACCCTCGTCCTGCTGTCGGCGGCTTGTATGCCCGCAGCCGCACAGCAAACTCCAGGGACACCGCCGCTGGTGCTCTTCCAGACCTACGACAGCTACCGTGTCCCCTATCGCATTCCCGCCATCGTGACGACGCACCGCGGCGACCTCATCGCTGTTGCCGACCGCCGCTACTGCCATCTCGACATCGGTTTCGGCAAGATAGACCTCGTCGCACGGACGAGCAAGGACAACGGCCTCACCTGGTCCGAGGACACCGTCATCCAGCGCGGTTCAGGCATCGAGGGCTCCAACGACTGCGGCTACGGCGACATCGCCATGGTGGCCGATCGCACCAGCGACCGCATACTTTGCATGTCCGTCACCGGCAACGTCATTTATATTAAAGGAACGCGCGAGAACCCCAACCGCGTCGCGCGATGGTACAGCCCCGATGGCGGCAAGTCGTGGACGGCCGCCGACGACGTGACCGACGCCTTCTACGCCATACTGCCCAACACGCGCACCATGTTCATCGGCTCAGGACGCATCATGCAGAGCCGTATCGTGAAGAAGGACAAGTACTTCCGTCTCTACTGCTCCGTGCTCACACGCACACAGATGGGCGACAAGGACGTGGCGTGCAACTACGTCCTCTTCAGTGACGACTTCGGCGACACCTGGGCCGTCCTCGGCGGCACCACCTTGGACGGCTACGACAGCCCCTGTCTCGACGGCGACGAGCCCAAGAC
Organism: Bacteroidaceae bacterium; assembly: GCA_016280855.1. Classification (GTDB taxonomy): domain Bacteria; phylum Bacteroidota; class Bacteroidia; order Bacteroidales; family Bacteroidaceae; genus Physcousia. The sequence continues at coordinate 33,633 of JAEEHP010000013.1, read as the reverse complement.
CGAGGAACTGCCCAACGGCGACGTCGTGCTCTCGTCGCGCAAGTGGTACGGCCGCTTTTTCAACATCTTCCATTTCAGCAACCTACGCCGCAATCAGGAAGTCGGGCGCTGGGGCACCTGCGTCGCCAGCCACGACGTGCCCGGCGGCATCAAAGTAGGCGCCAACTCCTGCAACGGCGAGATCATGCTCGTCGATGCGCTCGAGGCCGCCACGGGACGACCCGCCAAGCTCATGCTCCAGTCCCTGCCCTGCGGCGAAGGACGCTGCGACGTCGGCTTCTGGTACAAGGAGATCGTGCCCGCAGGCCTCTACTCACCCCTCGCCTTCGCCCACAACTGGACACGCGGGCTGCAGGTCTCGCGCACCACATCGGCCTACTCCACCATGACCCTGCAGCACGACGGACGCGTCGGCTTCTTCTGGGAAGAGAAGCAGAACGACAACGGCTACGACATGGCCTATCAACCCCTCACCATCGCCGAGATAACGGGCGGCAGGTACAGAGGAATCGACAAACGTTAAAACCCTATTCTCATAACATTTAAAAACTATTCAAAAACAATGAAAAAGAATCTTTTATGGATGTTCGCCGCCATCCTCTTCTGCGGCGCAATGACCACCTCGTGCAGCAAGGATGAAGACAAGAACGAACCCAAACCCACGACAAGCGCCAACACCTACGAGGTGACGCTGGCCGCTCTGCTGCCGCGCTGCTCCGCATCCTACTTGCAGCTCAAGTTAGACTACACCGATGCCGACGGCAAGAGCACCAGCGTCGTTATCAAGGAAGGCGACCAGAGCGAAGCCATCAGTGACGTAGCCAAGGACCGCTACACCAGCCTCACCAGCACCTATCGCGTCAGTCCCGAGTACATCCAGCTCCTCGACGACCTCATCGTGCGCAACTTCACCTTCAAAGTGCCTGCCGGCAAGTCCTTCGAGTACAAGGGAACCATCGTCAAGCGTACTGACTTCACAGCTCCCGAGGGCGGCGTCACGCTTGTTCAACCCTGCGTCATCTCATCAGCCAAGCGCATCAGCGGCAACGATGCCGACAACTCGCAGCTCGCCACCAACGGCAGCCTGAGCATCCTCGCAAGCTTCAACGTCAAAGCAGATCGCTTTGCCACAATCGTTGACCACTGGAACGGACGCGACGCTGGTTCCGGCAACGTCACCATGAAATAAACCGTCACATCCCGTTCTACCCGTCTTAACGACCAGTCCTTACGGCCTTAACGAACGTTCCTTAAGCCCTTAACGAACGTTCGTTAAGGCCGTAGCTTTTAGTCGTAAAACGCGAAGCGAGCAGCCGCTGCGGCGCTAACGAACAAATGATGAGGGAGTGCCACTGCGTGGCAGAAATCGCACAAATCTATCCAAATCTTACAAATCATTTCTTCTTCTTAAACAACGCGCTCGACCTTGGTCGCTTCACACTTGAAGAATTTCACGAATTTTACGAATTTACGCCATTGGACAGGGGGATGGTCGCTACGCTCCGCTCGGCGCTTGCGACGCTTGACCCTTCAAGAATGTTATAAAAAAATTGAATAAGAAAATTATCAAAGGCTTCGCCCTGCGTCTGTTCTTATAATTTTTTGGATTAATTTTCTGATAATTTTGAGGCCGATAGGCCGACCCCAAACAGCATGGTTGAGCTGTTGCATAGGACATGAAAAATTCGTTTAATTCTTGAAGTGTCAAGCGTCTCTTCGAGCCGAGCGCGTATAATTCTTCAAGTGTGAAGCGACCAAGGTCGAGCGCGTTGTCTTAAAAAAATGTTTTCGTCTTCGTTGCATGAATTGTGCATTGTGCATTGTGAATTGTTTTTGCTTTCGTCCTTCCCAGCGCGCCTTTCGTCATCCGTAGGGCCTATTTCGTCAAAACGTGCGGGTATGTTGATGGCCGTTATGAATATTTTTTGTAACTTTGTGGCGCAATATAATAAGATGATCATCAAAAACTAATCACACTATGAAAAGAATTGCATCATTTCTGCTCGCTATTCTCGCGTTCGCCACTTGGGCGAGAGCCGATGGCGAGACGGCCTATGCGCTGTGGTGCGCCGACAACACCACGCTCTATTTCGCCTATCGCGCCGAGACGCTCGAGCCAGTGACACAGGTGGTGTCACTGGCTACACAAAGCTTCATGCTGCAAGGCAGTAATACCATTCCCGTCAATCCCGGCGCAGAAGGTAATCAGGAAGGTGCCGAGGTCAAAGGTGGCCCCTACGATTCTGGATGGGATGAAATCTGGTAATACGTTTCGTCCGCGGAAACGATACTCTCGTCACGCTCAGATACCACTTTATGGATATGTGCGCAAATGAGGATGTACGTTTCAGGAACTTTTTGTAACTTTGCGCTGTGTAAAATCTATAATCATTATATTCAGAAGATCGCTCATGAAAACAAGACATTTACTTATGACAATTTTCCTGCTGCTTTTCCCGTTATGGGTTATGGCGCAGAACTGGGAGAGCGGCACCAGCAAGACCGGTTCCGTCTCGAAGAATGTGAACGACGTGTGGTTCACCATCACCGTACCCGAGGACGGACAGGTGGACCTCACGGCAGAACCGTTGTCGAACGTCGATCTCAAGAACATCACCCTCTATGCCACTGTGGATGGTGAAAACGTGTCGAGAGCCTTTGAGTGGATCGACGGCGAGGACAAAACTCTCACCTGTCCGAACCTCAAGCCCGGCACCTACAAGGTGAAGGTCAATGCCTATCCACACAACGACAAGCTCAGCGGCACCTTCCGCCTCCATTACACCTTCACAGCTCCCTTCTACAAGACCGACCCCACGCCCAATATCACGTGGGACGACTGCCCGCTGTTGGAGGACGGCGTGACGATGGACGGTCACATGGGCTATGCCTACGCACCGTCGGATGTAGACGATGTCGATTGGTTCAAGTTCGAAGTGCCCAAGGACGGCAAGCTCACCTTCGAGATTTGGAGTTCAAAGACACTCACCATCGGCATGGCAACGCTCAATGCGCTGAACGCCGACGGCGACGCTGTGCAGAACCGCAACAGCCAATGGCTCGACTATCCCGACTCCACCCTCATCTTCGAGATTCCCGATGTGTCGGCAGGCACCTACTATCTCTACCTGCCCCGACGCTATGGCTACGGCATCTACCACCTCACCCCGCGCTTCACACCGACGGTGGTGGATAGTGAACCCGAGCTCAACGACACGTGGCAGACAGCCACATTGCTCAACGACGGGGAGCGGCAGGATGCACACTTGGGCCACTACTACAATGGAAACATCTATAAAGATGATGTTGACTGGTTCAAGATTGTGGTGCCAGAGGATGGCAAGCTCACCTTCGAGACGCGCAGCTGCAGCACGCTTACTTTAGCTATGGCTACGCTGAATACACTGAAAACTGATGGATCCGATGTGGTGAACCGCAACAGCAAATGGCTCGACCATCCCGATTCCACGATGGTGTTCGAGATACCCGACGTGTCCGCTGGCACCTACTACTTCCGTATGCCGCGCCGCTATGGCTATGGCCACTACTACCTGACCTACTACTTTACCAGCCATGCCGCAGAGGCCGACCCCGAACCCAACGGCTCTTGGGACACGGCAACACCGCTTCGGTCGGGACCGGCTGTGACAGGTCAGTTGGGTTACGACTACAACAACACCAAGGACGAGCAAGACTGGTACGTGCTTCATGTGCCGGAGGAGGGCAGCATCAACCTCACCATCGTATCCGAGAGTACGCTGACCATCAGTATGGCCACTATCAATTCGCTCTTACCCGACGGCAGCGGCGTAAGCAATCGCGCCAGCAAATGGCTCGACAACCCCGGCGACACACTCACCTTCACCCTCAACAACTGCGCGCCCGGTAACTACTATCTCTGCCTGCCGCTTCGCTATGGCTACGGCACCTACTACCTCCGCTACAACTTCACCCCGTGCAGCAAGCAGAACGATGACGAATCAAACGACACATGGGAAACAGCAACAGAATTCCCACGAGGCACCGTCAAGGAAGCACGCTTAGGCTACGACTACAACAATTCCAACGACACGCAGGACTGGTTCAAGCTCAACGTGCCCGAGGAGGGAGCCATTGTGCTCACTATCTGCAGCGAGGAGACGCTCACCATCGCCATGGCCACCATCAACACGCTCAAATCCGATGGCAGCGGCGTAAGCAATCGCGCCAGCAAGTGGCTCGACAACCCCGGCGACACACTCACCTTCACCCTCAACAACTGCGCCGCAGGCGACTACTATCTCTACATGCCACTGCGTTACGGCTACGGTGGCTACAAGATGAGATACGACTTCGTGCCGTGCGCCATCGCCAACGACGAGCCTGGCAACGACACCTGGGACGCAGCCACTCCGATGAAGGCCGGCACAACCACCGAGGCACGTCTGGGCTACGACTACAACAGTTCGCAGGATGTCGCAGACTGGTTCAAGCTCGACGTACCCGAGGAGGGGGCCATCAACCTCACCATCGTATCCGAGAAGACACTCACCATCGCCATGGCCACGATTAATACACTCAAGTCCGACGGCAGCGGCGTAAGCAATCGCACCAGCAAGTGGCTCGACAATCCCGGCGACACACTCACCTTCAACCTGAACAACTGCGCACCCGGCACCTACTACCTCTACATGCCACTGCGATACAACTACGGAGGCTACACCGTCAAGTACGACTTCATACCATGCGCCATTGCCAACGACATCGACGGCAACGACACCTACGCCACGTCCATGCCCATCGAGAATGGAGCCACCACACTCGCACGCTTAGGCTACGACTACAACAACTCTATGGACAATCAGGACTGGTTCAAGTTCACCATGCCCGCCGACGGCAGCGCCAGCTTCACCATCTGCTCCGAGAAGACGCTCACACTCGGCTCTGCCAACATCTACGCCCTCAATGCCGATGGCACAGGTGTGGCTAATCGCACCAGCATGTGGCTCGACAAACCCGGCGACACACTCATCTTCAAGAAAGACGACCTCGCAGCAGGTACCTATTATCTCTACATGCCGCTGCGTTATAACTACGGAGGCTACACCGTCAAGAGCAACTTCACCAAGAATCCTTTCTATCAGGAGCGACTCGACAACACCACTTTCGCCAAACGCACCAGCCTCGAAGCAGGCGTAGGCGTGTCAGGTACCATGGGCTACGGCTATCGTGGCGGCGACGAAGCCACCGCTGCCTGGTTCGACCTCGGACTCATGCACGGACGCCAGATCGACATCGAAGTGGAAGTCGAAAGCAGCCACACGCTATCCATCGGCGTAGCCACATTATATAAGTACAAAGGCGACAACGAGGACGGCTCACCCATACTCGAACAAGTCAAAGCCGAGCGCTTGGAGCGCAGCTCTGGCACCATCTCCTACGTGGACAACAGCACCGAGGAGAGCCACTACGTCTTCTACCTGCCACGCTATAGCGGCTATGGCGGCTATCTCGTCACCCTCGCAAAGCCCCTGCAGGAAGGAACCATGGACATGGCTGGCACCAACGTCAACGTCATGACCGAGGGTCGCAACACCGTGCGCAAAGGCGTAGCGTGCGAGAACCCCATCACCCTCACCAACACCTCGCCCGTCAAGACAGGCAAGTTCCTCGTCACCGTGGCCGCCACCGATAACATCAACATCATTGGCTTCCGTATGCCCGGAAAGAACGGATTGGAGTACGTGCCTATCGAAGAAGCCACCGTACTCGACGGAGCCACCTGTGAGCACACTGTCGTCTTCGTCGTGCCCAGTCTCGACCCATGGGAGAGCTACACCTTCACCATGATCAGCGAGGGTAAAGGCGACATCGCCTACGCGCCGTCCTATCAGGAATTCCACAACGGCCCCAAGAAGATCACCGTCAACAGCAACACCTTCACCATCGTTGCCGTCATGGGCAACGTCGAAGGAGCCGACAAGCACACCTTCGTCAACGACTACCTCGTACACCGCCTCGGCGATCTCTATGACTTCACTGGCGAACAGCGACTCAAGATGTCACAGCTCCTCGACCAGCTCCAGAGCGAGAAAGAACAGACAGGCATAGCCACATACAGCGTCTTCTCCCTCCTCAAACGCGCCTCCGAGCTCTGCGGCATGAACCTCGTTGATGCCACCTGTCCCATCGCCACCTTGCTGCGCCAGCGTATCTGGTGGTGGGTCTATCAGGATGAACCGTACGACACCGACGACACCATAGACATCATCGACGGCAAGGCCGCCATCACGGATGTCGTCGCCTCATGGGATCCCAATGAGATGTGCGGCCCTGCCGGCGTCGGCGAACAGCATTATATTGGTCAGACACAGAGCCTGAGCTACCGTATTCTTTTTGAGAACAAGGCCGAGGCAGGTGATGCCGCCTACCGTGTGCGCATCAGCGATGAGCTCGACCCCAACATTTTCGATGTCTCCTCCGTACGCTTTGGCGAGACCAGCCACGATGGCGTGGGATACAATTGGAAGTTGACGCGCGAGGGCAACAAGCTGTCGTGGGATATCCAGGGCATCGAATTGCCGCCCAACGTGAACGCTCCCGAGGGCGAAGGCTTCGTGAGCTTCTCAGTCAACCTCAAGCCCGGACTGGCCGACGGCACGGAAATCAAGAACAAGGCGACGATTATCTTCGACAAGAACTACCCCATCGAGACCAACGAGTTCGTCAACACGCTCGACCTCACCCCGCCTACCACCACGATGTCCCTGGTTGAGTACAGCGCCGAGTCGCAGACCGCTAAGATCAACTGCCAGTCCATCGACCAAGCCTCGGGCATCGCTTCCTACCTGCTCTTCGCTTCGAAGAACGGCGACGACTACACCTACGTTGGGCAGTACTATTCCAGCGCCATCGAATATCCTGTCGATACCGAAGCCAACTACAGCTTCTACGTCTTGACTATCGATGCCGTGGGCAACACCGAAAGCATCGTGCCACAACCCATCGATGTCGCCACAGCCATCAACGCCCCGCGTAACGATGCCGGAATCACATCCGGCTCCACAAAGGTCTTCACCGTCGATGGCCGCTATCTCGGCGACTCACTCACGGGACTGCAGCGAGGCATCTATATCATTCGCACTGCCGACGATATCCGCAACGCCAAGAAAATCATCGTCAAATAGACATTAACATTGAAATAGCTATACGGCAATGAATCCATTAAAAATATTTCTCACCCTGACGCTCCTCTGCCTCTTCACGGGCGTCCGTGCCGACGAAATGACCGCCACGTCACTGACGCTCGAAGCGGTGGAGGCGGGAACGATCAACATCGTGAATGGTTCGCCGATTTCGCCGATCGGGCAGACCATTCAGTACATCAAGAACGGCGGCGGCGTGACCACCACCAACACCTATCCCGTCAGCATCGCCGTGGCAGCGGGCGACGTGGTGCAATTCTTTGGCAACAACCCCTCCTACTACGGCGTCAGCATCACCAGCACTAACGACGTGTATGTCTATGGCAATGTGATGAGCCTGATCGACGCTACCAATTACGCCACAGCCAGGACGCTGACCGGCGACAGTAACTTCTCCGGCCTCTTCTGCGCCGGATGGAACGGGAACGACGGCAATTCCCCGATTCCGCACTTTATGGACGGCTATCCCACCATCAACACCACCATCAGGAACCACCCGACGAAGGACATCGTGCTGCCCGCCATCCAGCTCACCCCGTTCTGCTACGACAGGATGTTTGCCGGCTGCACGGGACTGACACGGGCACCGAAGCTGCCCGCCACCAACCTGCGGCTGGCCGACGGCACTTACACCGATGGTGTCTATGCCATGATGTTCATCTGCTGTACGGGTCTGACCGAGGCTCCCGAGCTGCCTGCCACCGTCTGTGGACACAACAATTATCTGGGTATGTTCGCGGGTTGCACGGGCTTGACTGCGGCACCTGCGCTGCCTGCCATGGAGATGACGAGTGACTTGTATGCTTTCATGTTTGCCGACTGCACGAACTTGGTGACGCCGCCTGTGCTGCCCGCCACGAAGATGTACAGTATGTGCTACAATCACATGTTTGCCGGATGCACCAGCCTTACGACGGCGCCCGACCTGAACTCATGGTCGTTAGTGAGCGACTGCTACTGGGGTATGTTTGAGGACTGCACCAGCCTCACCAGCGTGAAGTGTCTGGCGCGTGAGTTCCCCATCGGCAACACCGCTACGCTCGAATGGATGAAGGGTGTTCCTGCCACGGGTACCTTCTACAAGGCTACGGGCATGGATGATTGGCCTACGGGCGAAGACGGCATTCCTGCTGGGTGGACGGTGGCCGACGGCGGCATCTCAGACAGCGATATGGGTTATGCCCCGATGACCTTCGAGGCACTGAACGACGGCACGCAGGTAAGCATCACAAACCCCGGCGGTTATACCATAGAATATAAGGTGAACGACGGCGCGTGGACGGAGAGCAACGCCAATCCTATTGCCATCAGCCTCAACGCCGGTGACAAGGCGCGTTTCCGCGGCAGCAACGCGAAGTACTGCGACGAGGGCATGAACGCCACGCAGTTCTCCTGCGACAAGGACTGCTATGTCTATGGCAACGTGATGAGCCTCGTCACGCCGCAGCCCGAGGACTATGCCGCCACCACCACACTCACCGGCAGCTACAACTTCAGCAACCTGTTCGTGGCCGGCGATTGGGGGGAGAACACCACCATCAAGAACCATCCCGACCTCGACATCGTGCTGCCCGCCACCACGCTCACCGACTACTGCTACAACAGCATGTTCTACGGCTGCCGGGGGCTGACACGCACGTCGGCACTGCCTGCCACCACACTGGCCGCCTATTGCTACAACGATATGTTCAGCGGCTGCACGGGGCTGAAGGAAAAGCCCACATTGCCGGCCACCACGCTGACCGAGGGCTGCTACACCTTTATGTTCGAAGGCTGCACAGGCATCACTGACATCTACGGCAGCCTGCCCGCCACCACGCTGGCCGATATGTGCTACGACGGGATGTTCATGAACTGCACCGGCCTCACGAACGTATATGAAAACCTGCTGCCCGCCACCACGCTGGCCAACGGCTGCTACAGCGAGATGTTCATGGGCTGCACCGGCCTCGCCACCGCGCCCCTGCTGCCCGCCACCACACTGACGGAGGGCTGCTATAATATGATGTTCAACGGCTGTTCGAGTCTCAACAGCGTGAAGTGTATGGCCACTGACGTCTCGGCTGACTACTGCATGTTCGAGTGGATGGATGGCGTGGCGGCTACCGGCACTTTCATCAAAGCCTCCTTGGCCAACATGACCACAGGCATTAGCGGCATCCCCGAGGGCTGGACGGTGAATAGCGGTACGATGTTCGATGGCGACATTTACGCTACGCCGCTGTGCTTCGAAGCCATCGACGACTGCACCATCGTCATCGATGGCGGCAGCAAGACTTTGAAGCTCGCTACGATGTATGTCAACCCGTGGATGACATCTTTAAACTGGGGGGCTGAACAGAGCACGAACAAATCGACGCTTAACCTGTCGGCCGGACAGAAGTATGTTTTCAAGGGTACTAACAGTAGCTTGGAAGGCGTCAGCATCACCAGCACGGGCGACTTCTATGTCTATGGCAACGTGATGAGCGTGATTAACGGCGACGACTATATGACCCTGTCGGAACTGCCGAGCGACAACACCTTCCGACGGCTCTTCAAGGACAATGCCCACGTCAAGAGCCACCCCGAGAAGCCCATCGTACTCGCGGCTTCGACGCTGACCGACGGCTGCTACTACGAGATGTTCAGCGGCTGCGCCGCCATCGACAACATCATCTGTCTGGCCACGGACATCGAGGCCACCGACGCCACCACCAACTGGCTCAGCGGCGTGGCGGCCACTGGCACTTTCGTCAAACAGACAGCGGCCACTGCGTGGGCCATCGACAGCCCTCACGGCATCCCGACGGGCTGGACGACAAAAGACCTCCAGTTCACCCCGACGGGCTTCGACGCCCAGGGCAGTTACCTGATTATGGAACCTTTGGCCGACGGCACTACTGTCACCATTGCCAACCCACAGCGGCTCCGCATTTACTACACTACCACGGGCAACGGCTATTCATCGACCAACGCCAATCCGCTTGTCATCAGCAGTCTGGCTGCTGGAACAAAGCTGAGGCTCATGGGCAATAACGCTGCCTACTCCGACGGCACGGAAGCCAACAGTACCATCATATCGTGCGATAAAGAATGTTATGTCTATGGCAACGTGATGAGCCTTGTCAACAGGACTGACTACGCTACGCTGACCACACTGACAGCAAATAACACTTTCGCTTATCTGTTCAAGGGCAACGACAAGATCAAGAGCAAGCCTAACAAGCAACTGCTGCTACCTGCCACGACGTTGACAGCCGGTTGCTATCAACAGATGTTCAAGGGCTGTGCGGGCTTGAATGCCGTGAAGTGTTTGGCTACTGATATCTCGGCAGAAAACTGCACGACAGACTGGCTGGACGGCGTGGCTGCCACGGGAACATTTGAAAAGGCTCCCGAAATGACTTCTTGGACGAGAGGCCCAAGCGGTATTCCCGAGGGCTGGGTGGTCGATGGCGAAGCTTCGCAGTGGATGGTGACGATGCCTTCGTCGGGCGTGGCCACGTTCAGCGTTAGCGAGAATGTCACTATCCCGGCAGGATTGACGGCCTACTACTGCACCACCTACGACAGCGCTTCCGGTGTCATCAACATCGTGGCGCTCACGGGTTCGGTGATTCCGGCTAACACGGGTGTCCTGCTACGCGGTACGGCTGGAGAACAATACACGCTCGGCGCTAACACCTCCGCAGCTCCGGCTATCACAGACAACGTCCTCGTGGCCGTGACAACGGCCACGCACATTGAGCCTACTGACGGCGACAAGACGAACTTCATGCTCAAAAGTGGCCAGTTCATCAAGATTGCCGCTTCGGATGCCACGTCTAAGATGGCGGCCAACAAGGCTTATCTGCAGATTCCCACCGCTGCGCTGTCTTCCAGTGCCAAGGCCATCACCATCGACTGGGACGGCACGGTAGACGGCATCGAAAGACCCACCCCTGAACCCCTCTCGTTAAAGAGGAATGAGGCCTCCGTTTGGTATGATCTCGGTGGACGAAAAATCACCCCTCGCCCCCACGGGGAGAGCCGGAGAGGGGCTTATATCAACAACGGTAAAAAGGTTTTAGTACATTGATACGCAAGGAATATATCAGGCCAGTGACACAAGTGGTGTCGCTGGCCATACAGAGCTTAGTGCTTCAAGGTAGCCCTACGACAATTCCCGTCGATCCAGGCACAGAAGGCAATCAGGAAGACGCCGAAATCAAAGGCGGCTCCTTCGACTTCGAATGGGATTAGCCTTCGGGCGGCGCACGGCGGCTACGGCAGTAGGTTGAGAAGACAATCGATGCTGCTCTTCGACAGCTCGAGCTGAACGATGGTGCCCTCCGGCGAGCGCAGGATGCAGACGCGGCGGTGGGTGTTGAGCTTCATGATGCGCTGCACGTTGACGATGGTGCTGCGGTCGGTGCGCACGAAGACGGCGGGGTCGAGACGGCGGGAGAGGACAGCCAGACTCTCGAAGATGTCTTCGGTGTCGTAGAAGGTGATGAGGCGCGCGTAGTTGCCGTCGGCCTGGAAATAGGCGATGTCGTCGGGGTGGACGATCGTCTTGCCGTTGGCGGTGCGGAAGCTCAGGCGCTGCTCGTCGGCGGTGGCGGGCTGCCGCTGCTGCTCGTGATGGATGATCTTGGCGATGGCCAGCGCCAGCTCGTTCTTGTCGATAGGTTTCAGGAGATAGTCCACGGCGTCCAGCTTGATGGCGCTCATCAGGTAGCGGCGGTCGGCATAGGCCGTCGTGAAGATGACGTGGGGTAGGGTGATGGTCTGACGCAGTTCTTCGAGCAGGGCGATGGAATCGCGCCCGTGCAATTGTATGTCGAGGAAGAGCACGTCGGGGCGGTGGTGCAGGATGCTTTGCAGGGCGCTGTCGTAGCTCTCGCAGTCGGCTATGACTTCGATATCCTGCTTATGTTCTTCGAGCTTCTGCAACAGGGCGAGGCGCGGCAGACGCTCATCTTCAACAACTATGGCGGTTAGGGGCATGGGGGAATGGATAATGGACAATGTATAATGGATAATGTATAATGGGCTCAACTCGTCAACTCGTCAACTCGTCAACTTGTCAACTCGTCAACTTGTCAACTCGTCAACTCGTCACACCGCGTAGCGGAAGTCGAGGGGTACTTGCATGGTGAAACGCGTGCCGAGGGGCTGGCCATCGGGGGAGCGGAGGTCGGCAATGGATTGAATGATATGATGGCGGTTGCGCTGGTTGTAGAGCGCCACCTGATCCATGAGAATGCGCAGGCCCTGCTTGGTTGAGTGTCGGCTCAGCTGGGCTGCCGCCTCGCGGCCGATTCCGTTGTCCTCAACCTCTATCACCACGTCTTGATCCTGACGTCGGACGCGGATGTCGATGTGCCCGCCTTCGGGCTTGGTCGCTATGCCGTGCTTGACAGCGTTTTGGGCGTAGGTGTAGATGACCATCGTGGGGAGCTGCACATCGACGGGCAGGTCGCCCAGCAGATCGATGTCATACGTGAGACGCTCGCCGTAGCGCAACTGCTCGAGCTGCAGGTAGATACGTGCATATTCGATTTCCTCGCTCACGCTGCGCGACGGGCGGTCGATGTCTGTAAGCGTGAGATTGGTGAAATCGCTGTAGAGCTTCAGGTAGTGCGTGGCGTCTTCGGTGGAGCCGTTCATGAGGAAATACTCGATCCCGGCGAGCACGTTGGAGTGGAAATGCGGGATGGCTTTCAGGCGTATAGCGCTGATCTGCAACTCCTTCTGACGGCGGTCGCGCTCGAGGCGATGCAGGCGGCGACGGATGAACAGGTAAACGACGAGTGCGACGAGACAGACGGCAGCGAGCGCCATGAGCGCGATGACCCACCAGCGCTGCCACCAGGGCACGGGCGGCGCCACGAAGGTGTTCTCGCGGCTGTCGGCCAGCAGCGCCGAAGGCTTGAAGCTCATCATCTCCTCGAGGCCCGCCATCCAAACGGTGCCGTCGGCGCTCTCGGCCATCAGCGCCTGCTGGGGCTCGATCATTGTGAAACCGCTGAGATGGTCGAAGGTGGATATATCCTTCAGTTGCCGGTCGTCGCCGATGCGCGCTACGAACAGCTTGTCGATAGTCGCTACGACGAGGCAGCCGTCGCGAGTGGCAAACAGCGACCGTACTTCGTGGCTGCTGAGTCCCTCCATGGGCAGGTGCGAGAACTGGCCGTCGTGAATGAGATACAGGGAATCGGCTGCAGCAAGGAAAATATCTCCCTTGGCGTCGGCGGTCATCGTGGTGACGAAGAACTGCGGCTTGTCGTCGATGCGCGTCGTAGTGTATTGGCCGTCAGATGCCTTGGCGATGCAGTGGACGCCAAGACTGCTGCCGACGTAAACGCGTCCGCTGCCGTCGGCAGCTGCGCACCACGGCTGGCGTATGTAGGTGCTGAGTGTATCTATGCTGCCCGACGCGGGGTCGAAGGCCAGTACCATCTGAAAGGTGCCGAGGAGCACGCGCCGGCCGTCGGAGGTGACGAAGCGATAACGCTCGTTGGGGAGGGGGAGCCAGGTGATGCTGCCGCAGCTGTCGATGCGCGCCATGTCAGTGCGGCTGACCAGATAGACACTGCCATCGACCGCGCCGCTGCTGGGCACGAAGAAGTTGTCGGGCTGGTCGCTGAGGACGCGGCCGTCGAACAGCAGCTTGCCGTTGAGCGAGCCGCAGACAAGATGATCGCCGGCCGTGACGCCAATGGCCCGGACGAGATCGTTGGCATCGCTCAGACGATGGTTGACGAAACGGCGGTGGTAGTAGCAGTACAAGCCCTGATAGGTGGCGACCCACAGGCGATCCCAGCGGTCGATGAGCACGTCTCGGATGAGGTTCAAGCCGCTGGCGAGCAGCGTGAATGATTGCCCGTCGAAGGCATAGACGTTATGGCCGTCGGCCATGACGAAAGAACCGTCGTGGGTGGGACGAACGGCAACGCCGTAGTCGGGAGCCAATGTCGAAGGCATCGGAGCCAAGGGGTGCAACCGATTGTCGTCGAGGACGTAAAGCGAGTCCTCGGCGAAGACAAGGAGCTGCTCCTCTACGGCGCACAGCGAGAAGATGTCGGCCTTGGCCGTCAGCCGCTCGGAAGGCTGTGCCTGCGGCTGGAGGCCACAGCGGTAGAGCCCCTGAGAAGTGGGGATATAGAGCTGGTCGTCGAAGATGCTGAGCTTGCGGTCGGGCATCATCAGGTTCATGGCGCTGTCGGCGGTGATGGTCTCGAATCCTGACGGCAGGACGCGGCAGAGTCGTCGGTTCTCCTCGCGCTCGTCCTCGAGCAGCACGATGTCGGCGGGTAAGTCCATGGCATTGAAGTTGTTGAGCAGCCATTTGCCGTCGGCATCAATGGGGCGCACTTGCACGTCGTCGCCGTCCACGAGCCATTGACGGCGGAAACCTAAAGCGCGCACCTGACCGTCAACATCTGCAAAATCGACGATGTTCTCGCGCCGCCCGCGGAGCAGGGGAGTGATCGAGCGCCCGTCATAGCGCACGAAGCCCGAGAGCGTACCTATATATATATACCCGCGCGCGTCCTGCCAGAGGCGTTCGGTCTGCATCTGCGGCAAGCCGTCGTGCGTCGTGAAGCGCCGATAGTCCAGCGTGCTGACGAAAGCATCGTTGGCTTGGGCATGGATGAGGACGCTGGCTGAAGTGGCGACTATCGCCAAAAGGAGTAAAAGCAGTCTCTTCATCGAAGGTTCAGAAAGGATGGAAGCACAATGTCAAGAATGATAAACGCAAAGGAGAATGAAGTGTTCGACGGAGGTCAAACAGTTCATTCTCCTACGCGTTGCACGGCAAGGCGTCGTTGGCTTAGGCGTCCTCGTACTTGGGCTTCTTGTAGTTCACGTAGATGTGAACACCGATGCCTGCGACGATGATCAGTGCGGCAAGGAATTGAATCCAATTGTAATCAACACCGCCGAGGAAATAACTGAGGATGAGGATGACGGCGCCAACAATGGCCGTGATAATACCGGAATAAAGTTTCATAGTGCTTATAGTTTTTTATTGGATTTTAATCGCCTTTGGTGCCAAAACATTCTATTGGCAGCACAAAATAACGCAAAATTCTTGAATCGCCGAAACATTTTTGCATAAAAGTGCTATTTGAGGCTCTTTTTTATAAAAAGTGAAAGAAAAACACCCCTAAAGCATTGTCATTTCAGAAAAAAGCACTACCTTTGCCGAGCATTTTCGCAAAAATAACCATTTTTAATCACTTAAGCTATTATGAATCAGTACGAAACCGTTTTCATTTTAACTCCCGTTTTGTCTGACGATCAGATGAAGGAAGCGGTCGAAAAGTTCAAGAAGATTCTCACCGACGGCGGTGCAGAGCTCCTGAACGAAGAACTGTGGGGCTTGAAGAAGCTGGCTTATCCCATCGACAAGAAGTCCACGGGCTTCTATGTCCTGGTCGAGTTCAAGGCCGACCCCACGCTTATCAGTAAACTCGAGGTCAACTATCGTCGCGACGAGAGAGTTCTCCGCTACCTCACGATCAAGAACGAGAAGTACGCTGCAGAATATGCAGAGAAGAGACGTAACAAACAAGTTAAAAAGGAGGACTAAATCATGGCACAATCTGAAATCCGTTATCTCACACCGCCTACCGTTGACGTCAAGAAGAAGAAGTATTGCCGTTTCAAGAAGAGTGGCATTAAGTATATCGATTACAAGGATCCCGAGTTCCTCAAGAAGTTCCTCAACGAGCAGGGTAAGATTCTTCCCCGCCGCATCACCGGAACGTCCTTGAAGTTCCAGCGCCGCGTGGCTCAGGCTGTCAAGCGTGCTCGCCACCTCGCTCTGCTCCCCTTCGTAACTGACATGATGAAATAATTTAAAAGAGGAATAAGCACTATGGAAATCATTCTGAAAGAAGATGTGATCGGCTTGGGTTACAAGCACGACATCGTAAATGTGAAGTCCGGCTACGGCCGCAACTATCTTATTCCTTCTGGTAAAGGCGTTATCGCGTCCGAGAGCGCAAAGAAGGCTCTCGCAGAAGAGCTCAAGCAGAAGGCCAAGAAGCTCGAGAAGATCAAGAACGACGCTCAGTCCGTCGCTGACAAGCTCGCTGGCGTGGCTCTGACCATCGCTGCTAAGGTGAGCGCTCAGGGTACGATCTACGGCAGCGTAAACGCCGTGATGATCGCCGACGAGCTCCAGAAGCTCGGCTTCGATATCGACCGTAAGCTCATCACCATCAAGGACGTGAAGACTGTCGGCGAGCACAAGGCTACCGTGCGTCTGCACAAGGAAGTGAGCGTTGAAATTCCCGTCACCGTCGTTCCCGATGCTCCCATTGAGGCTCCCGTGGTCGAAGAGAAGCCCGTTGAGGCTCCCGTCGATGAGGCTCAGGCTCAGGAACTGGCCGACGAGCAGGAAGTGCTCGAGGCTATGGACGCTCCTGCCGAGGCATAAGAGAACGTTCTGTAATACAAAAGAGTATATAACGTTGGAGGTTGCAACTCATCAGGGTTGCAGCCTCTTTTCTTTGTTCTATAGCTTCAATAGTATCTATAGCTTCTATAGTTTCTATAGTTACTATAGCTTCAGTCTCTAAAGCTGGCATAAAAAAAGAGGTCTCACTCCCGTGAGACCTCTCCTTGTTTCCTGTTAATGTCCGTTGTGCGAACGGGTGATGCTTATTCAGCAACGACCTCAGCAGCAACCTCTTCAACAGCAGCAGCAGCGCTGTCAACAACTTCGAGAACGCTGTCAACAACTTCTTCTACAACTGCGGTGTCTGCGCAGCAAGCAGCGCTGTCACAAGCTTCTTCAGTAGTCTTGGTCTGACCGGTGCAAGCGGCGAAAGAGATAGCCATAGCGGCTACGAACATAAATGCAACCTTTTTCATTTTCTTTTTTGCTTTTTTAATTCTGTAAAACAATCATATGCTTCTTAAAACGGTGCAAAGGTACGGACTTTTTGAATACGTTGTTCTTTTTTTGCCAACTTTTTTTCAACTTTTTTTCAACTTTTTTTAGGGTTTTGCGTTAAACGTTTAATAATCAAACGTATGTCGAAATGTTAAAAATCTGCACTCTCTCGCCTTTTCGAAGGAAAAACACTACCTTTGTACCCGAAAAGCGAAATTAACACATGAAACAGGATTCTACCCTTCAGGGGAAATGTGCGGCTTATTTCACGTTGGGGTGCAAGCTCAACTTTGCCGAAACGGCTACCATCCAGCGCCAGCTCGAAGAAGCCGGGGTGCGGAAAGCGCGCAAAGGCGAGGTGGCGGATATCTGCATCGTCAATACTTGTAGCGTCACGGAAGTGGCCGATCACAAGTGCCGTCAGGCTATTCATAAGCTCGTCCGTCAAAATCCAGGTGCCCTGGTTGTCGTCATGGGCTGCTATGCGCAGCTCAAGCCCGCTGAGGTCGCTGCCATCCCCGGCGTCTCTTTTGTGCTCGGACAGAACGAGAAGGGAACGGTGGTGGAAAAGATTAAAGAAGAAGTGACAAATGAAGAAGTTAAAAGTGAAAAATTTATTTTACCTGACTCTTCGGTGAACTTAACCAATCCTGATGGTCATCCAGATTCTTCATTTGGCGGCGAAGCCGACATTTTTCACTCTTCACTCCCTTTTGTCCCCTCCTGTTCCTGCGGCGACCGTACGCGCTACTTCCTCAAGGTGCAGGACGGCTGCAACTATTTCTGCACCTATTGCACGATACCTTTTGCCCGCGGCCGCAGTCGCAACGGCTCGATAGCGTCGTTGGTGGCTCAGGCGCAGCAGGCCGCTGCCGAGGGTGGCAAGGAAATCGTCATCACGGGCGTAAATATCGGCGACTTCGGACGCACGACGGGCGAGAGTTTCCTTGATCTGTTGCGCGCTTTGGACGAGGTCGAGGGAATCGAGCGCTACCGTATCTCCAGCATCGAACCCAACCTGCTCACCGATGAGGTCCTGCAGTTCTGTGTGCAGAGCCGAGCCTTCATGCCTCATTTCCATATCCCCTTGCAGTCGGGCTCCGACGAAGTGCTGCGGCTGATGCATCGTCGTTATGATACCGCCTTATTTAATAATAAGGTCGCGCGCGTGCGCGAGTTGATGCCCGACGCCTTCATTGGCGTTGATGTCATCGTGGGTACTCGCGGCGAGACGGCGGCGCTGTTCGACGAGGCCGAGCGATTCATCGAGTCGCTGCCGATCTCCCAGCTCCATGTCTTCAGCTACAGCGAGCGTCCCGGCACGGCGGCGCTGCGCATTCCTCATGTCGTGCGACCCGAGGAGAAGCACGAGCGCAGCCAGCGTCTGCTGGCCATCAGCGACCGTAAGCTCCATGCCTTCTACAAGCAGTTCGTCGGTCAGACCCGTCCTGTCCTCCTCGAACACTCCCGCACGAAAGGCCTCTTCAACGGCTTTACCGACAATTACATCAAAGTAGAATATCGGGGCCACGGTTCCGACAACACGATCGTTCCGCTTCGCCTTGCAGGTTGGAATGAAAACCAAACAGCACTCATTGCCGAATGAAAACTGCCATCGTCATCCTCAACTGGAACGGCGCCTCGATGCTCCGTCGTTTCCTTCCCTCTGTACTTGCCAACACGCCTGCAGCGTTGGCTGACGTCATCGTCGCCGACAATGGTTCGTCCGACGACTCGCTGGCTATGCTTGCCACCGATTTCCCTGCCGTTGAGGTGATCCGTCTCGACCGCAACTACGGCTTTGCCGAAGGCTACAATCAGGCGCTCAGTCGGGTAGGGGAGGGCTATGACTGTTATCTTCTCCTAAACTCCGACGTCGAGACGCCCGAAGGCTGGCTACAGCCGATGGTCGATTACATGACAGCTCATCCCGAAGTCGCAGCCTGTCAGCCCAAGCTTCGTGCCGAGCACACGCCGACTCATTTCGAGTATGCCGGAGCGGCAGGCGGTTTCATCGACATGCTGGGCTATCCTTATTGTCGGGGTCGCATTTTCGACACCGTGGAAAAGGACGAGGGGCAGTACGACACGGTGGCCGATGTCTTCTGGGCTACAGGGGCTGCGCTGTTGATTCGCTCCGCGGTCTATTGGGCGGTCGGCGGCTTGGACGGCCGCTTCTTTGCCCATCAGGAAGAAATCGATCTCTGCTGGCGCCTCAGAGCCCGCGGCCATCGCATCGTTTGCGTTCCGCAAAGCGTTGTCTATCATGTCGGTGGCGGTACGCTGCCGAAGGAGAATCCGCGCAAGACGTTCTTGAATTTCCGCAACAACCTGCTGCTGTTGTACAAGAACCTTCCAGCGCGCCGTCTGCGCCGTGTCCTCTTCATCCGTTTCTGGCTCGATGCCCTGGCCTCCCTCGTCTTCCTCATGAAGGGCGAAGGTGCCAGCTTCTGTGCCGTGTGGCAGGGGCGCCGTGCTTTCCGACAAATGAAACCGGACTTCAAATCCGACCGCGCTGCCAATCTCGCTGCCACGACGCTCGATCCCATCCCCGAACAGCGACCGGGCTGCTTGCTCGTCGCCTACTACCTGAAACGCCGGAAGACCTTCGGAAACCTGTAGTCGTCGTTTGTCAAACGCCGTTTTACTAACAATTCCGTGATTTTTTAGTAACTTTTTCGTGTTTTGTTACAAGGGGTTCGAATTATTTCATTATATTTGCGGCAAAATCAATGATTATTTGCCACTTTTGTATATGAAAACCTTCGTTTCACCCTTTAATGCGCTGATACGTTCAAGATACACTTTCGCCCTGTTGCTCTTCTTTGTCAGTGGCTTAGCGACTATGGCGCAACCCCGCAGCGAGACTGCCGCCGCGGCGCTGGCGGCTCAGTTCCTGCAAGTGCAGAAGGGCGGCACAGCTTGTCCGCAGATGCGTTTAGTAGCGCGTCAGCGCGTCAGCCAGCAGATTCGCCGCACCATAGAGCGTCCTCTCGAAGGTTTTGCGTTGCAGCCGGGCTTCTATGTCTTCAACGAAGAGGCGGGTCATGGCTTTGTCATCGTTGGGGCCGACGCCCGTCAGGAAGATATTCTGGCCTATGCCCTTGAGGGTTCTTTCGATGCCGATGATATCCCCTGCGGCATGGCATTGTTGCTCGAACAGTATAACCATGAGTTTCAGAGTGTTCAGTCGCAGGTGGCTTCGCTCCATGCTCCTCGTCGCATACAGACAACTCCCGTGACGCCGATCATCAAGGCCAAGTGGGGGCAGAACGAACCTTTCAACAACTACTGCCCCATGGACCCCGCCACGAACAAGCGTTGTGTCACAGGTTGTGTCGCTACGGCGATGGCGCAGGTGATGTACCACTATCGTTATCCGTCGAGCCCTGCCGATAGCGTGGTGAACTATGTCTCTCAACAGAATGAGCAGAAGATAGGCATCACTAAACGCCTGTCGTCCCTGGCCCTGAAGTGGTCGGAAATGATCCCTGTTTACGAAAGCGGCAACTACACAACGTCTCAGGGTAATGCCGTAGCCTCATTGATGTACGCTGCCGGTCTGTCGGTTCACATGAGTTACGGCAGCAAAGAATCATCGTCGTTCTGCAGTGACGAGGCCTATGCGCTCATCAATTTCTTCGGCTACAACCCCAACTTGAAGTATCTCAAGAAGAACTACTACCCCGATGCGACCTGGATGGAACTCATCCAAAAGGAACTGTCAGCCGGTCGGCCCATTCTCTATGGAGGATTCGGTCCGGAGGACAACGAGGGCAAGCGTGCTGGACATGCTTTCATCCTCGACGGCATTGACGGCAGTGGGCGCTGCCATTTCAATTGGGGATGGAGCGGCAACTATCAGACCTCGGGCTCGTCGTACATCTATTTTTCCCTGACATCTTTAAAACCTGGCTCCCACAACTACACCTACAATCAGGAGATGGTCATCGGAATCAGCACCCAGAAGATGGGTTCGCACGAAATGGTGTTCTACGCCGAAGAGTTCGACATCGAAGGTTGGCAACAGGGCTTCAACGTCGGCGACGTGGCCGTATTCTCTTGCCCTGCGCATTGTTACGATGCCTATTCCAATACGTTCCACACGCCTATTCCCTGCTATCTGACGTTTGGCATGAAGAATGCCAACAACCTTGACGGCAAGCTGACTCTGCTCAATGATCTCATCGACGAAGACTACCGATTGTTTAGGAACGGCTGGGGACCCAATAGCTTCAAGCGGAAGGTCACTTTTGATGCGGCACGTTTCAAGGAAGGCGAGAGCTATTATCTCTATCCGGCTGTGCTCAATGCCCAAGCAAGCACTTGGTATAACATTCATACGCGAGGCGGCCAGTCCGACTACTATGTAGCACGTGTCAAGAATGGCAAGATCTATCTTGGTCAGGGCGCTGTGCCATCACTGCCCAACGAAGGACCGAATATCTCCTTCGTCTCGCAGACCAGTTCCAACTCTAATCTCTCTAAGATGAAGGCCGGCGATCGCATCTATCTCAACGTCGTGTTCAAGAACGCCGGCAGTACAGTCACCACCGATACGCGCGTTCGCATCTTCAATGCTGGCCTTCAGGGTATTTCCTACACGGCAGGCGTGTCGCATGAGTTCAAGGGAGGCGGCACCCAAACTTCCGTTGACATGACCTGTACGCTGCCGGAAATGGCCGACGGCGACTACTACGCCACCATTCAGTACTATCGCTCGTGGACCGACGAGCAGACGTGGATCTACAACAAAACATTCCTCGTTCCTTTCACGGTCGCCAACGGTTCCGGCTCCTCAACGGAGATGAGCGTGGCGACTTCAGCCGCAGGTTATGCCACTTTCTACGATTCCTCGACATCGTACTTGCTGCCTTCAGGCCTCACGGCCTACGTCGTCTCGGCCGCTTCCGGCGGTTCGCTCACCTACACTTCCATCGCCAGCGGTTCGCAATCGGGTGTTATTCCCAAGGGCGTAGCTGTGATGCTCAAGGGCACCGGCTCCACGACCTATAAGCTCCAGAGCACCAACGCCTCCGCTTCCTACACTGGCGCCAATCTCCTTCGCGGCAGCGATGTTTCGACGACGACCTCAGCCTCGGGCTCAGGCTACCTCTTCTATAAGCTTTCGTACGGTCACTCAGGCTCAGCCTATAGCGATGTCTTCGGTTGGTATTGGGGTGCAGCCAACGGTGGCGCCTTCACCATCCCGGGACATAAAGCGTGGCTCGCCTTGAAGGAGAGCACGACACGCGCCGACTTCTTCTCGCTCGACGGCTCCGACGGGGCGACAGGCATCGAGGATTTGGACAATGGCCAGTGGATGATGGAGGATGCCGAGATCTACAACCTTGGCGGGCAGCGACTGAGCAAGCCACGAAGAGGCGTTAATATCATCAACGGTAAAAAAGTTCTTGTAAAATGAAGCTACGCAGACATCATATCTTTCTCATTGTAGCGGCCTTATCGCTACTATGCTCCTGCACCGGACTTGAGGGGCTGCTGTTGGATGATCTGGACCTGACCAACAACTTCACCACGACTTCGCAAAGCGTCTCGTTCAGTGCCGATCAGCAGACGAAGAACGTGAAGCTCACGGATCTTAAGGCCGCCATAGATCAAGTCGAGGAAAGCAGCAGCTGGATCACTGTCACGCCCCAGTCCTACAGCTCGGGGTCTCCGTCGGTCATCATCACCGTGACGGCCAATTCCCTCGCGTCGTCCCGCTCTGCCACCGTCACCATCACCGACACGAACAAGAACCGTGTCAATCTGACGGTCAGCCAGGAAGGAATCTCCAACAAGATCAATGATATTCATAACGGCACCACCGACCGACCGGCTTATGCCCCGCGCCGTTAGCCATCTCTCATACTTCATCCTTAATCCCCCATTCTTCATCATGTCTTCTCGTAGTATCTTTTCCCATCGCTGGCTGACGCGCTTGTTCTCAGCCATCATCGCCGTCGCCTTCGTGGCCTGCACTCCTGGCGATCTCCTTGATGTTTTACTCGACGACGAGGAAAAGACGGAATACACCATTTCCGTCAGTCCTAATGGAACGGTTTCCTTCCCTGCTGAGGGAGGCTCTGTGGAGTTCCGTGTCACGACCAATGGCAAACGCTACGGGCGGAGGTTCGATGCCAATTGGTTGACCGCCACGTTCGACAAAAGCAAGAGCTACAACAGTATTGTTTTCACCGCCGAAGCTAATGGCACAGGGCAGGAACGCTCTGTCGTTGTCACCTTCTATGCCCAAGAAGAGGAGGACGGCAAGTACGTTGCTGAGGAGAAAGTGACGCTGGTTCAGCCGGCCGAATCGGGAGAACTCGCCACGACAAAGCTCACGGGAACAGTAGATTTCGGCGGAAGCGTTGACGCCAGCACCTGCACCGTGATGACCATGCTC
This sequence comes from Bacteroidaceae bacterium, assembly GCA_016280855.1. GTDB lineage: Bacteria > Bacteroidota > Bacteroidia > Bacteroidales > Bacteroidaceae > Physcousia. The sequence continues at coordinate 10,166 of JAEEHP010000013.1, read as the reverse complement.
GACGAGCAGCCCGTCTCTGCCAGCAGCAGCTTCACTGCCAATGCCTTCGACAGTCGTTCGTTACCTCAGCCGCTATTGGTATGCAATTCTAAGGGTGATGTGGTGATGATGTCACGTGCGCCTTACGCCAGTGGCGACCATCCTGAGATCAACGCTCACACCACAGCGCTGGCTCTGGCTACTATGTTCCCGCTCTTCGCACCGGTCAAGGGCGCTGATGAGTTTAAGACCATGACCGCGATGTTCACTAAGGCCTCGAAGTGGACTGCTTTCGAGAGCGAGGTGACGAAGCTTGTGCGCGCCAATAAACCCATTTGGAGCGCCAATAACACCTCAATGATCAACGCCCTCGATGCGCTCTTTGACGAAATCTGTGTGCCGAGGTCTGTCTATCCATTGACACGTGCCGACCAGCCGCAGGTCTATGGAGGAGATGCCGAGCGACCTTTCAAGATGGAAATCTCGGGTCACAAAGTGAAGTTCTTCAGCTATTCACTCACGCCGATGTACGAGGGCAAGCTCTTCCACACTCTCGAAATGAATGAGCCTGTGGCGACGTTGGATATCCCTGCTGGCAACGACTATGGCGTGACTGATCTCGCCCTCCGTTGGGGACAGTTTACGTGGGCTGAGGCTGCAACCTTCGATTTCGACACACTGCCCGAAAGCGCGGGCGAGGGAGAGTTCCTGTTCCATTTCTCCAGGATGACGAGCCGTGCACAAACAGATTTTGTGGTAAACCTCTTCTGTAATATGCTTGACATCATTGGAGCTGGGGTCGGCTCAATAGGTACTGCAACGTTGAAGCGTGCTGTGCAGAAGTATATCGTGCAGCGAGGCGCTGCTCTGACACAGCTCATCATGAGCGGCAAGTGGACAAAGATGGAACTGGCAGAGGCTTTTTATGCCGCCATACTGGACTTCTTCTCGTCGAAAGAGTTCGTGGAGCTTTGTGGCATTGCCGCAGGAAGTGCGGGACTGGCAGTCGTCAAAAAGCTATCGCCGATCACCACGGTGTATTGTATCATTCGTGGATCAGGTAATACACTCTTACGAACTCACTTCCGTCTCTCAATGCCAGAAACAGTGGACTTCCCGATCTGCTTTAAGGTCGCTTTCCCGCTCAGCACCTGCGAATACGTCAAGCTGGAGGTTGTCTCTGGCAACAATCAGCAAGGCCATTCCGGTGAATATCTCGAAGATCCTATCCGCATTCGTGTCAACACCGACGGCATCACCTATCCGGCCTCGTCCTACTATCTGCGCTTCAGCGTCGATGACGGCAGTGGTGGCGAGCCTTTGGACGAGCAGGTGTTCACCGTGGACCTCGAGGGCGAGACCTTCTGGCGTCTTGGCACGAAGGAGCGTGTCCAGCACCTCATGGTCGATGCCATCGACTTCGCCACAGGGGCTATCGTCTCTGAGACATCTCTCATCCTTCAGGCCATAGCCACCGACCTCACCGAGGTCGAGAAAAAAAGCATCCCCGACCGCTTCCAGGGCAAATGGGTGCAGAAACCTGGAACCTATACTGGCAGCCCCATCAAGATGGACATCCACAAATACAAGGCCAGCTATCACGACCCTCAGAACGCGTACCTCGACTTCAACAGCCTCGACGTGTGGTATGCTCCTGACGTCACCACCGATGCCGGCCTCTACGATGTCATCTACTTCGACGAATTCGATCCCACCACGAATTACTACGAGGAGTTCCTGCGCGGCGTTCGTGGCGGCGACACAGAGCTCTACGTATCCGATGGCTACGGCCCCGCAGGCTACTGCGTCTTCGTACCCGACGACGGAGCCAGTGTATCCCCTTCCGAGATGACCTTCGATGCCGACGGCGGAACTCAGAACGCCAAGGTCACCGCCACAGGCTACAAGAAGTTTGGCATCAGCGTGGATGACAGCTATAGTGACTGGCTTTCGGCCAAGACGTCCTCAGGCGGAAACATAGCCGTTACGGCTAAACCTAACATCGATGCGAGCAAGCGAATAGGTTATGTCAAATGGTGGGTCTCCAAGTCCGATACGCCTACTGATGCTGACAAAGAGTGGGGCTCCCCTATCCGTGTTACTCAGGAGCCGGGCAACGGCAACGATATCACCGTTTCGGGCGGCTCCTTGAAAATGACGCTCAAGCTCCAGGAGCAGATGGACAATAACGGAGGTTCTATTAACATTGAGCGCTCCATAACCTGCAACAGCCTTGACTTCCTCCAGCAGTCGGGAACTAGCGTCAGCATCTCAGGCTCGCAGAGCACCAATACCGACCGTCAAAGCTTCTCCTGCACCATCACAGGCATCACTGGCGACTGCTCCTCCACGAAAGCTACTGGAGCCAGCTATGGTCGTACTTACCAGGCCAGTAACGGCAATTCTTACGGCGACGCCTCAGTCTCGTTTGCCGACCTTTCATTGGTCAGCAAGTCTGTGGGCTCGACTTCTGCACGCTTCGTCTATCGCGGCTCGGGCAGTAACCTCGTCACCTCTTTCTCCAAGTCAGGTACAGACAGTTATGGCGTCGAACATATCTACCGCTGTCTCTCTGATGCTTCCAACCAAATTGAGGTGGAAGTCAACCTGAAGATAACCAAGACACGGGCCTCATCAGCACCTGCTCGTCGCAACGAACAGCCTGCGCAGGCTTGGAGTCCTTCCGAGATGGATGATTTGTGAGAGTAGTCAACCTGATGGACCTTCCTACCGCCGGCTCATATTTGCAACCGAATAGATGAACTAATTTGTTGAAAAGCTTAACATTATATACCTAAGACTATGAAACCTTTCTATCGCATCCTATCCTTTTCAGCCCTATTGGCTTTCGCGCTCAGCTTCTCCTCCTGCGACCCTCTCGACCTCATCGACGTACTCGATGATGACGATGAAGAGACGCCCGTAACGCCGTCGAACCCTGAAACGCCGACGGACAAGAACACGGTCACCGTGACGCCCAATGGCTCCAAAGTCACGCGCGGCGACTTCAGCATCAACTTCCCCAGCGGCACGTTCACGAAGGATGTCCAGGTGACGGTGACGAACGTTACGGCGGGCGATGTCTATGGCGACCTCGAAGTATCGAAGTTCTACAAGGTCAAAATGCCCGTGACAACCAACAAGAGTTCCACTATTCGCATCAAGAGCGAAAAGCTCGATGACGACGTGGTGTTCATACGCCGTGTCGAGAGTTGGGCTCGGTCGGCAGGTAAGACGGTGGAAATCGGCAATGTCCTTGAGGCAACCTACGTCGATGGCGAGTACAAGGTTACGCTGCCTATCTACGACAATGGAGAAGAGACGGAACGGGCAGAATTCACGATTGGTCTGGCTCATCCCGTCAAGCTTGACGAGACCCGGGCAGGCGCGACGACGCGCAGTAGTGAGACGGCTGTGGCTGAGGGCCAGGTCAAGGATGTTAAATGGAAAGTCTATATTGACCCGAAAGCCAAGAAGGTTACGAATAGCTGGAAAGTGCTGACCACGGATGAAATCGCCAAGGTGAACGGTTATATCAAGGAAGCTATCACGAAGATTATGAATCTTGGTTTTGAGCTCCGCGACAAGAATCGTGTAATCCCTTACTATTATGTCTCTGACAATACCAAATGGGGCTATTTCAGTCAGGGGTATTTAAGCGACAAGGACAGTTGGATAGGTATTTCAATAGAGCATCTTATTGGCCAACCCAATGAAAGCACAGCCCCGAGAAGTACTTTGATCCATGAGACCTTCCACTATTTTCAGTCGGACTATGACCCGCGCGGCGCCTATACGAAGAAGGGCGGCTTTGCTGGCACTGGCGTCGATAACGAAAATATCCTCTATGAGATGGGCGCCGTGTGGATGGAGCAGTGGATGCGCAACGGCCAGCTGGACGCGTCATTCGTCAAGCAGGAATTCGACGATGTTTTCAAGGGCGACCACTTAGGCTTCGGGCTTGAGGAGCAGCGATGGGGGTTGGGCAAACATGATAGCAACCAGAAGCAAGGTTACATTATGGGACCCTACCTGTATTATCTAACGACCGAATGGGGAGATATCTTTCTCAAAAAAGACATTCTCAATCTCCATCTGCTTTGGCGTGAGAAATGGAAGTCTAAGACCTATAATTCATATTACATCTTCTACGAATGGGTGAAGAAGCAGCACGATGTTTATTTGCTTGACTTCACTGACATAGACAACTATTACCTAAAGCTGTTTAAGGGCGAGTTGGTGAAAGGCTTCGAGATTGGTAATTTGAATTCTTTCGCAGAAAACGATAATGTCGTCAATCACACGTCCACCAAGAAGAAGTTCGATTTCACAGGAATGTGTTATCCCTATGGCTGCGGAGCTCAGAAGGTTATCTTGCATGGTTTCAACAACAAGCCTATAACAGATAAGGAAATCGTCATCAAGCAGATGAACAGTGGTGTCCAGACCTATCTGATATGGTGGGACGGTATCAACAATGATAAATACCATTGTGTCATGAAAGACGGCAAGCCGTTGGCTACTGTTAAGGGAGATTCCATTGTCATCTCTGGCGCGGAACTTGAAGCCTTCCGTCGCGATGAAGGTTCTTTCTTTTTCAATTTCTATCTCCTCACTACCAATACCTCCAACGCCATTCACAGCACGACCATCAACCCCTATCACGCTACCTTCGAGCTGAGGGACGGCTCCGGCACGGTCACGCCTAAGGAACTCTCCTTCCCTGCCGAGGGCGGTACACAAAAACTGAAGGTCACGGCTTCTGGCTTTACTCGTTTCGGCTTTCAGATCAACTCCGAGTACTCGTCGTGGCTATCGGGAAAGACCTCGCCGGGCGGTATCGTAGAGGTGACGGCTCAACCCAATACCTCCAGCTCGGTGCGCACGGGCTACGTCAAGATCTATCTCACCAATGAGCAGAACCCCACCGAGGAACAAAAGACCTTTCTTCCACCTATCAAGGTGACGCAGGAAGCAGGCGAGGAAGAAGCGGAAATCATCGTAACGGGATTAGGTAATTCGTATGATTGGTCAGCATGGTTCGCAACGCGACTCTGTATGCAAAAGTCAACTGAAGACCATTCGTTTAACTATGTTGAAAGAGTCATCTTTGATGCAAGCAAATCGTCTTTCGAACAATCAGGCGACAAGCTCCATGTAACAGCCGTAAATGACGACCCGTACAATTCGATGGGTGCAGTATTCACTATTTCTTTTGACATCATCAATTTGAAGGGTGATCTAAGTAATCTCAAAGTGACAAATTTCAAATACACTGATTCATGGTCGCTTACGCATAAGCAAATAGAACTCACCTTCACTATAGATGATTTCCCGATTGAACGTTTTAATCCCATGTCTTCTGTCTCAGGTTATGCCTTTATAAGTTGCGATGCTCAGAACGTTTCCTCTTTCTCTTACGTCATTAAGGATGACTACGTGGATGACATTACACACACACTGATCCCCGATCCCGAAGACTATATCTCTATTAATATATATTTCCGATACACTAGTCGCGCCTCCTCCGCTCCCCGCCGTCCCGCTCCGCTCCTCCTTCCCCAGACCGGAAGCGATCATGGCCAGGCCGATCTGGAATAGTCTTTTTTTCGCCACAGATTACACAGATTTAACAGATTATAGCCCAGAGACAGATAAATCCGATTAATCTGTTTAATCTGTAGCGGATTATAAGGGCTTGAGAAACGATAATGATTAAGCCTATGAATAATATGAATATGAAACAGTTAAGACGGGTGACGCGCGCGTTGGTCGCGCTCATCCTTTGTGCCGTGAGTTTACCCTCGATGGCACAAAGCGATTCGCCCAAGTTGGTGGTATGGCAGAAGAATGGGGATAAGGTTGTCTTCGACCTCGACAAGCTACCTGAGACTACGTTCGGCGGCGGCGTGCTGACCATCAAGACGACAACGGCCACGGTGGCTTACCAACTTTCCAACATCCTGCGCTACACCTATGAGAACGTGAAGGAGACGGGGGTAGAGTTGCAGCCTGCCGACCGTTCCATCAAGATCAACGAGCGTGGCGATGAGGTCGTCTTCCGTAACCTGAAGCCCGGCTCTGTAGTGACCCTTTATGACCTTCGCGGCCAGCTTCTCGAGCAACGCAAGGCCGAGAGCCTGAGCCCGCTGACCATCTCCGTCCAGAACCGCCCTGGCGGCGTTTATATCGTGAAGTCAGACAACGAAACCATTAAACTGATGAAGCCATGAAGACATTGACAATGAGCGGCATCCAAAAGTGGTTCGCACTCCTCGCCGCGGCGTTCATCGCCTCTTCGGCGCTGGCACAGTCAGACACCGATGCTTTCTATATCTATCAGAACGACGGCCATTTTGACGGCTTCTTCTACGACCAGGTTCAGAAGATCTCGTATTCGCGCCTGGACACGGCAGGCGTGGAATGGGACGACTTCGTTTCGCAGGAAATCGTCACCGAAGACTCCACCTATCGCATTATGCTCTCGGCCATCGACTCGGTGAGCTTCGTGCAGCCCGAGATACGCTTCAACCCCAAAATGCGTATGCTCGACAACGACGGCACAGCGCCTTACGTCCTCAGAGCCGAAGGGATGATACTGGTACTCAAAGGCAGTACGCCTGTGAGCCTGCAGCCCAAGCCCGGCGATGTGATAGCCTGCGTTCATGTGCCCGGTCAGGATGGTCCTTTTGTGGGAAAAGTCGTCACTACCTACGCGTTCGATGACCAGCTCTGCATCGCCTGCGATAAGGTCACCGAGCTGAAGGACATCTTCGAACAATTTATCACCGTCGAGGAAGTGGTCAGTAGCGACAATCTTCAGCACGCGCGACGGCGCATAGCAGGTATAGGGCCTCGGCGTGCCGAGGGCAACTGGAATGGTGAACTGTTCCAGATGAACGTCGATTTGACGGACAGTTACGCCCTCAGTGATGCATGGACCGTAAATTTCAACCTCCACGCCGGCTTTGCGATGAAGGCACAGGTAGTGTATAATATCTCGTGGACGAAGTTTTACCTCAAGATGTTGCTTGAGGAGCGTGCTGAATTAGGCTTCAAAACCACCATCGACGGCCAGATTTGTGCGTATGACAACGTCTTGGAACAAGGAGCTGTCGCTAAAGTGCTTTTGGCGATGTCCCGTCTGCATTTCCCTGCTCAGTTCCCTTTGTTGTATATTGACGTAACTCCCAAGCCATTCGTCCGAGGTGAGGCTCACTTCAATATTGGCCTTAATTTGGGCGTCTCATCACGCATCTTCCAGCAATCGTTCCTCATTTCGAGCGAGCCTCCCTATTTCGATTTCCACCTTATCTCGCCCAATCGTTCTGAATGGTTGAAACCTTCGCTCTCCCTCACGGCAGAACTCAATGGTATGGTGCAGGCAGGTGTGAAGTATCCTTTTGTCCTTGCCAACGAGGACTTTCTGGATAAGATCTTTAAATGGAACATAGGCAATAAGCTCTATACAGGACCCAAGCTCACGGGGGCAATTTCCCTCGACGTTATCAAGGCAGTTAGCGGCAGCGGTGTTTATGAAGCATTCAAGGACACGAAGCTCAATGCCTACATGTACAGCTTTGACAACGAATTGACTTTCAAGATGAAAGGGCTTTTCGGCAAGACTGTGAAACGTACTTACGCCCGTTCGCTGCCCATGGGAGCTTTTGAGCTGGGCGCTTTCCCGCAGTTTGACAACGTCAAATATGAGCTCAAGGGCGAGCAGGAACGTGACCTCCATGCTTCCATGGAAGTCAACGGAGAAGTCTTTCTGCCTCAGTACCTTGGCTTTGCCCTTTACGACCGCAAGGGCAAGATGTTGCAGCAGAAGATCCGCGACGAGCGGTACCTTATCAACACCTTCAATAAGGTGGAGGCTGATTTCAAGAACCTCGCCAACGGCGCTTATATCGTGCGACCCTTCACCCGTGTGCTTGGTATGGATGTGCCAATCTATTCCGAGGAGAAGAAGTTCGAGATCAACGTCCCGCTGCTGAAGCTGAATCCCTCTGTGCTCAAGGTCGACGAGGAGGGCGGCAGTTTTAGCGTAGATGTCGACGGCGGCCTCGGTGGCGAGCTGACCTACTATTGTGAGCAGGGCTGGATTCATCTCGATCCCCAGTCACGACTGACGAGCATCAATGTCAACGTTGACCCTAACGGCACGTTCCGCTACCGCGAGGGCAAGGTCATTGTCTACGAGCGCATTAGTGACGTGGAAGAACTCACCGATACACTCGTCGTGAAACAGTATTCCGGTATCTCCCTCGAGAAGGAGGAGCTGGAGTTCAACGATGACGGCGGCACGGAAATCGTCCGCGTGATGACGCTCCTCGACGGCGTACAATGTACGGTTCGCGACAATACCGACCCGCATACCGACTGGCTCAACGTGTCGCTCGGCGGCGAGGCGCTCACCATCACGGCGACTGCCAACACCTCATCCGAACGCTCGGCAACGGTCGTGCTGTCGGCTTTCAACAAAACGGGCGACGGAATCGTAGCTACCTGCCTGAAAGTGACGCAGAAATCGCTGCTGGTCGTTCCTTCGGACACGATCTCCTTCAAGGCTGACGGAGGCGTTTACACGATGACGGTCACCAATGCCCTGCCGCAGCTCACCGTCACGAAAGAGGCCAGCTGGCTTGGAGCCTCAGCCCTCAACAACACCACATTCTGGGTGCAAGCGAAGAAGAACTACCGCACAGCGCGTGAGGCTCCCATCGTCATCACCGCTACCGACGGCTCCAAGTCGGTCTCGAGGACCCTTATCGTCAAGCAGGAAGCCGCCCCCGAGTCGGAATGGCCCTACATACGCGTCTCTAACCGCAGCGTCACCATACCTGCTGCAGGCGGTGAACAGGCTGTTGAGGTGCAAACGAATATGGCTGATGTGGGTATTGACATTCAAAGCGAAGACGGCTACTGGCTCGGCGTTACATACGACGCGGAGGCAGAGAAGTGTAAGTTCGAAGCCAACCGTAACACGACTGGTCGCAAGCGGAGTGCCACCGTCACGCTCACCGTCGTCAACAGCGAATACGAGGACTATGAGGAAATCACCGTCACGCAGGATCCCTATCAGGATATCGTCACATACGATGGCATAGCAGTCACGCTTCGTTGGAGGGGCGATGCCTATAGTGAGATCTATGACGAGGGAGCCAGTCACCAGACTTGGCCCTTAGACAGGGGCGTTTATGGCACTGGTCCCTCAGGCGTAGGTGGCTCTTCAATCACCTCTAAGGGCAACGATCCTGCTGTGGGAATATGGGAAGCTCATTTCTACACCGTGAACGGCCTGATGTACGGCAGCTTCAAGTGGCAAAACTATTACGGCGATGAGGGCTTGGAAGTGAGCATCAACGGAGCGCCCGTCGGACAGTCTGGTCCCTTGAAGCACGGTGGCGCCTATCGCGGCGATGTGCACTGGTTAGGTGATGCTTGCCGCTGCCTGCCGCCCGTCGGTCAATGGGGGCACTCGGTCGTCGATGGCACCAACTCTGGCTTCGTTGGTTATTTCGACAAATGGCATATCGAATTGGATCAATATGGAAATAAAACCGGCGTTCATCATGACTACTATTCGACTTACCCCGTCGAGGTCGATGTCTTCCTGCGCCGACCCGAACAAGGCGGCGATCTGCCCTACGGTCATCCTGACGCGCCGTAAATAGCGGTGATGTAAAAAACACACCTATGTCTGTGTGACTTTACGGTTTAGGAACAAACTCACCAGCGAGTCCGCTCGCTGGTGAGTATATAGATGATGAGAAGGCTTTGATGTTCTTCGCCTGTCAAGGTGAGTCGGCATTTTTATTGATATGAGGGTTTTTAGCGCTCTTTTTTGGTCAATCAAAAGAAAATACGTATCTTTGCACCCGCATAACGCAAATTGTCAATTTGTAAATCGTAAATATATTTATGGCTTTGAAAATCGTTGTGCTGGCCAAGCAAGTGCCAGACACCCGTAATGTGGGCAAGGATGCGATGACCGCCGAAGGCACTGTCAACCGCTCTGCGTTGCCCGCAATTTTTAATCCCGAAGACCTCAACGCCCTCGAACAGGCACTGCGTCTGAAGGAACAGAACCCCGGCGCCACGGTGGGCGTACTCGCGATGGGCCCTCCACGTGCCGGCGCGATTATCCGTCAGGGTTTGGACCGCGGCGCTGACACAGGTTGGTT
>JAEEHP010000138.1 GCA_016280855.1 Bacteroidaceae bacterium | reverse complement strand
TGCCGACGGTCCGCTGCTGCCGAGGCGGTAGCGGGCACCGAGGTGCTGTTTGGCGGCGCTGAGGAGATCGGCGATGGTCAGACGTTTGTCCGCCGCTTCACGTATCGTTTCCACCTCATCAACCATGGCTTCCATGGCAGGTGTCATATCGAGCTGGGGGAGAGCTGTATCGTCAATGGCCGTCATGCGCGGCTGAATGCCCGACGGAGTGGCCACAGCATCTGGCGTCAAGGCTTGAACGCGATGACGATTGGGGGTGTTCGCAAAGCTTACAGTGCTGAGAAGAAGCAGTAAGGTAACAACTTTTTTGATCATATCTTTTCGGTAAAGAGCAGCCCTGTCACAGGGCGACTTCGATGAAATCGGCGGCAAAGGTACGCAAAATATGCTGAATGACAAAGGGTTTTATGAATTTTTAAGTTTCGTTCATAGATGGCGAAAACGAAAGCAGGAGGACCTTAAGCCCTCCTGCTGAATGGAAATCCAAGGGTGAAAAAGGTTACTTCACGGCAACCTTCACACCATTGATAATGTAGATACCACGCCCGAGACGGCGTGCATCGTCAATGTTTCCGTTGCTGCTGACGCGGCGGCCGTCGAGGGTGAAGATTTCGCCCTTGCGATAGACGCTATTGAGCGTAGCGCTGAGGTCATGGACGCCGTCGATGACCGTCTCGCCATCGATGACAACAGTGATATCTGCCGAATAGGGCAGGCTCTCTGTGGACTGGATATATGCGCTATAGGCATCAACGGCATCGCCGAGCAGATCGCGAGTGACGGACATGATGGTGGGATTGTTCGCATCGACCAGGATGAAGCCGGCGCCCACTTTCTTGGCTACGTAAGTACCCTTGATGGCACCATCAGTCTTGGGCTCATCGGCGATGTCCATGCCATGCTTGAAGACGACGACTTCAGGACTGTTGTCGGCGCTGTAGTCGCTGAGCTCGCCAAAGAGGTAGATGAAGGGTTCGCCTGCAGCTGCCTGGTTAACCGTGGTGAGGTTGACGGTCGTACCTTCGGCAGAAGACACGGTCAGCATCTTGCCTTCGGTGGTAGAGAGATCCACGGGATAGCAGAAGCTGTAGAAGCGACCTGGCATGATGTCCATGGCAAACTCCGAACCGTCGAAGCCGGAAGCGCTGCCAACCTCCTCGATATACAAGCCGCTGCGGCTACCTACGTTGGTGGCGTTCCACGTGACGAGCGTGTTCTGCGACACCTGAGCGTGGAGATAGCTCTGAGCGTTGCCTGCCATATCCTTGGCGGCGATGAGGTTCTGGCCGTAGCCGAGAGCAGAAGTGCTGAAGAAGGAGGGGACGATGCTGAGGGTGACAGAACCGCTGGTGCCGGCAGCCTTCAGGAACAGACCCGTAGCCTTGTTCTGCAGCATGTAGCCCTTATTGCCACATTCCACGAAGCGGAAGAGCGACATATCCTCGTCCGAGATGTCGGAGGAGTCGAGGAAGAAGAGGCGGGTGCCCATGCGGACATCCATGAGATCGATGGGCTCGACAGCGCTGCCGTCATACTGGCCTACAGCGACATACTTGCCCCAGAGTTCTGCGTCGGTATCCGTGCCGTCACCGGCTACGAGATCCCATCCGCCCTCGATGAACTCTTCCTGAGTGCCGAAGCGGAAACGATACCAAGTGTCGGGCTTGACGGGATTGGCGGCAGCCTTGATCGTCTCCATCTGTGCGGTGAGCGTGCTGACGAAGTCGGCAGTCTTGGCGGGATCGTAGTTGCCTGTCTCGTCGTATAACTTGGCTGCAACAATCGTGCCGTTAAGTGCATTGACCGACGAATCGTCGCTCCACTGACCGGGGTTGTCGCCTGTGACGATGCCTGCAGCAAACTCTTCAGCCTGCTTGATGAGGTTACGCATCTCGGTAGGATCGCTGAACTTGGCGTGGAAAGCATCGTAAGCGGACTTCAGCGTGTTGTAGTTGGCCTGTGTGAGGTCGGCAGAAGTGATGTCCTTCTGAGCGAGGATCGTGCTTTCGAGCGTCGTGGCAGCAGCGCCGGCGGCGGCAAAGGCGGAACCGTTGAGGCTCTCGACCTTGTAGAGCTGGAACTCGCTCACGTGGCCATAGCCGCGATTCGTGGTGGTGCCGTCGATGTAGAAGCGGAGGTGCTTGAAGCCCTTGCCGTCGAAGACGAGGCCGGAAAGGGTTTCCTTGTTATTGCCGTAGGGCGTGAAGAGCGTGGCCACTTCCGTCCACGATGCTTCGTCAGCCTCGGGATCGTCGCTGCCGAAGACGCTCCAACGGGTGATGTGGTCGTTGACAACAGCACGACGAGTGATGGTCATGCGCACAAGGCTGTACTCGGCTTGGCTCAGGTCAACCTGCAGCCAATGGGTGTGGTTGGGCACGCTGCCTGGATGCCAGTCGGAGTGCCAGTAGGTGGTGGGATCGTCGTCGATAAGGGCACCGAAATCCTGACCTTCGTCGGAGTCAGACCACTCGGAGTAGAATTGCTCTGCGTCGGTGATGAGCGCTGCGCCCTCTACGCCGTCCTGAGCCTTGGCCAACTCGGCGGTTGCGGTGGTGAAGAGCGGGTTGTACTGAGCGACGAGCTCCTGATGCACCTTCCACGTCTGGTAATCAGACTTCAGCTGCTGTACTTCGCTTTCATCGACGGGTTCGAGCACCCATTCCGAAGCGGCGGGATTGCCGTTGGAGAAGGTGCTGTACCAACCTACGATGTTGCCCGAGGAATTGTTTCCGCCGCCATGACCATTCTGGTGGATGTAGAAGGCGCCACCGGAGGCAGCTGTTGACAGGCGTACGTTGACAAAGACATCGGTGCCGTCCGTTCCTGCGGCCTCAATAGCCAAGAGGTTGGTGCTCTCGGCCGAGAGCGTGGCAGCGGCGCTGGTGGCGACGGTGGCAAAGCGTCCGTTGGACATCACGCTGAGGACATCGTAGAACTCACCGCTCTTGGTGATTCTCCAGATGGCA
>JAEEHP010000137.1 GCA_016280855.1 Bacteroidaceae bacterium | reverse complement strand
GAGGCGGCAGGACTCAGATGGAGCGGCGTGGAGGGCCTGCCCGTGACCGAGGCCATCAAATACGGCGGCACCGACCGCGACGAGCAAATCGACATCTACCAGCAGAGCCTGCGCAATCTCGCCGCCGAGGGCATCCGCACCGTTTGCTACAACTTCATGCCTGTGCTCGACTGGGCGCGCACAGACCTCCTCCACCCCAATGCCGACGGCTCCTCGAACCTCTATTTCTCCTATGCCGAGTTTGCCTACTTCGACATCTATATATTAAAGAGGTCAGGCGCGCGCGAGGAATGGAAAAACATGGCCCCCCTGTCGTCCCCCGAGGGGGACACGGATGCACAGTCCTCTATCAGCAAAACAACAGAAGCCCCCTCGGGGGCCGTAGGGGGGGCCGCACGCGACATCCTGGCCGAGGTGGATGCCTTGCGCGCCACCATGACGCCCGAGCGCGAGCACGAGCTGGTCGAGAACATCGTCATCAAGACACAGGGCTTCGTCAGCGGCAATTTCCGCGAGGACGACGAAGCACCATTGGAGAAGTTCCGCCAGTTCCTCCAACTCTACCGCGGCATCGACAAGGCGCAGCTGCGTGGCAACATGAAATATTTCCTCGAAGCCATCATGCCCGTGTGCGACGAGTGCAACATCAATATGTGTGTGCACCCCGACGACCCGCCCATCGAGATTCTCGGCCTGCCACGCATCGTAAGAACCGCCGAGGATATCCGTTGGTTCCTCAATGCCGTGCCCAATCCCCACAACGGCCTCACCTTCTGCGCTGGCAGCCTTTCCGCTGGAGCCTACAACGACGTGGTGGCCATGGCACGTGAGTTCGCACCCCGCACACATTTCGTACACCTGCGCTCCTGTCACATCTTCCCCAATGGCGACTTCACCGAAGCCAGCCATTTGGGTGGAAGGGCCGATTTGATAGAGTTGTGTAAGATCTTTGGCCCCCTCCTAACCTCCCCCAAGGGGGAGGGATTGCCCTTCCGCGTCGACCACGGTCGCACGATGCTGGGCGATGAAACCCGTGGCTACAACGCCGGCTACAGCTTCCTCGGCCGCATGTTCGCCATGGCTCAGATGCAAGGCGTGTTGGCAACTTTGGAACATGAGGACCCCCTCCCCGCTCCCCCTCAAGGGGGAGAGTAGTCACCTTCAAGAATAGAATTTTTATTTATAAAAAAAGCATATTTTTATGGAAAAAAACACCAATAGCCAATCACAAACTGCTCCCTCCCTTACAGGGAGGGCGGGGGGTGGGTCTGCTCTCTTTAATATCCAAGACCACGTCGTCGTCATCACCGGCGGCACTGGCGTGCTCGGTCGCGCCATCGCCAAATACCTGGCAGCCGAAGGCGCCAAGGTCGTCATCCTCGGTCGTAAGCAGGAAGTGGGCGAAGCCATCGTGGCCGACATCCTCGCCGCAGGCGGCGAAGCCTGCTTCATGGTCACCGACGTCCTCGCCCGCGACACGGTGCAGCAGAACTGCGATGATATCCTCGCCCGCTATGGCCGTATCGACGCGCTCTTGAACGCTGCCGGAGGCAATATGCCCGGTGCCACCATTCCGCCCGACAAGACCTTCTTCGACCTCGACCCTGCCCAGTTCCAGACTGTCCTCGACCTTAACCTCACTGGCACAGTCATCCCCACACAGGTGTTCCTCAAGCCTATGGTGCAGCAAGGCAAGGGTGCCATCGTCAACTTCTCGTCCATGGCAGCCTTCCGTCCCATGACGCGCGTCTGCGGTTATGCTGCTGCCAAGGCCGGCATATCCAACTTCACCGCCTATATGGCCACCGAGTGCGCCAAGAAGTTCGGCGAGGGCATCCGCGTCAACGCCATTGCCCCCGGCTTCTTCATCACCGAGCAGAACCGCTCGCTGCTCACCAACCCCGACGGCTCCTACACCCAGCGCGGTCAGGACGTCATCCGCCAGACGCCTTTTGGTCGCATGGGCGAACCCGAGGAGCTCTGCGGCACCATCCACTATCTCATCTCCGATGCCTCGCGCTTCGTCACCGGCACCGTCGCCGTCGTCGATGGCGGCTTCAATGCCTTTGCGATGTAATGCCTCGCCTCCTCTATTTCAATCCTGAGAACGACCTCGCGCTGGCTGCCAACGATGCCCACTATACGCCGCCAGCCTCGGCGTTGCAGATGGCTACCGACCTGCAGCGCCTGCCCCTGCGATGGGCGCAGCCCGATGACCTCATCCTCCTGCGCGACGGTTCGTTCATGGATGTTCATGGCACAGTCGTCGACAGAAAAGCTCTCAACTCGTCAACTTGTCAACTCGTCAACTTGTCAACTCGTCAACTTTCAACTTGTCAACTCGTCAACTCGTCAACTCGTCAACTTTCAACTTTCAACTCTCATGACGCTCTCCTCTGCCTCCCATGGGGGTGGAGCCCGTTGACCGTCAACGACTTCCTACGTGCCGGCGTTCCTCCTTCGCTGTTACCTACGGACGACGAGATGCAGGCATTCCGCACCCTGTCAGGCCGTGCCACAGCCGCCGATGTTCTCTGTCGGCTGCACGAGCGTCTGGCTTCAGGTGGTTATGCCGCCAGCGTCGTCGGCGAAGCCCATGTGTGTCACACCATGGAGGAAGCGCGGCAGTGGCACGGCCGGTGGGGCGATACTATGTTCAAGCAACCTTGGAGCGGCAGCGGACGCGGCCTTCTGCCGGCTCACAACGGCGAGCTGACCTCGAAGAACGAGGCGTGGATTGCGCGCACCTTACGGCTGCAGGGCTATCTCATGGCTGAGCCGCTCTATGAGCGACGCCACGACTTCGCCCTCGAGTTCTGGCGCCACGCCGACGGCAGCGTTACCTTCGAGGGCCTGTCGCTGTTCATGACCACCGCCGGAGGCGTCTATGCCGGCAACATCATCGATTCCGAGGAGGGCAAGCGACGGCGCCTCGCCCATTGGGCTGACCTCCAGCTCATCGACGTGCTCACCGCGATGCTCGAGGACGAACTCACGGCGCTGCCTCCGACCTTCTATGTCGGACCAATTGGCGTTGACATGATGACCTGTCGGCATCCTCATTCCGGCGAGGGTGGGGCAGTGGGCGACGTGCTCCATCCGTGTGTTGAAATCAATTTTCGGTTGACCATGGGATGGTTAGCCCTGCATATTTCTCCTTTTTTTGACGAAAAGTACTAATTTTGCAAACTCTAACTTTGCAGATTCGGGGAAAATACCTACCTTTGCGCCGTCAAAAAGATCGTCATGGAAGCATTTTTCAGAACCCACGCTTATCTCGTCGAGCATCTCGACCTGCCTGTTCGCAGGGCGCTCATGGACGAAATCGACTGGCACGACCCGCTCATCGGCATCAAAGGAACCCGCGGTGTCGGCAAGACCTCCTTTCTCCTGCAATATGCCAAGGAGAACTTCGATGTTCGTTCGCGAAAGTGCTTGTATATCAACATGAACAACTTCTACTTCCAGGGCCGTGGACTCGCCGATTTCGCTCGCGAGTTCCGCATCCTCGGCGGTGAAGTGCTGCTCATCGACCAGGTGTTCAAGCAGCCCGAGTGGTCCAAGGAACTGCGGCGCTGCCACGACGAGAACCCGGGTTTGCGAATCATCTTTACGGGCTCCAGCGTCATGCGGCTGAAGGAAGAGAACCCCGAGCTCAACGGACTCGTCAGGAGCTACAACCTGCGCGGCTTCTCCTTCCGCGAGTTTCTTAACCTCAAGACGGCTAACACGTTGCCGACGTTCACGCTACAGGACATCCTGCAGCGCCACGAGCAGATCGTGCCGCAGATCCTGTCCCATGTCAATCCCCTGAACTTCTTCCAGAGTTACCTTCACCACGGCTTCTATCCCTTCTTCCTCGAGAAGCGCAATTTCTCCGAAAACCTCCTCAAGACCATGAACATGATGATCGAGGTGGACATCCTGCTCATCAAGCAGATTGAGCTGAAATACCTCACCAAGCTCAAGAAACTGCTCTATCTTCTCGCCGTGGAACGACCCTCCGTGCCCAATGTCAGCCAGCTCGCCGCCGAGATCGAGACCTCAAGGGCCACCGTGATGAACTACATCAAATACCTCTCCGATGCCCGTCTGATCAATCTCATCTACCGCCCTGGCGAGGAGTTCCCGAAGAAACCCGCGCGCCTCATGATGCACAACTCCAACCTCATGTACGCCATCTACCCCAACCGCATGGAGGAGATCGACGTCTATGAAACGTTTTTCCAGAATGCGCTGTGGGCTTACCACGACGTGCGACTGGGCGACCGTGCCGGTTCCTTCCTTGTTGACGGCCATCGCTTCCGCATCTCAGCCTCCGAGCCGCGCCGTGCCTCCTCGGATGTCATCTACGCCTTGGCCAACATCACCCGTGGTCACGACAATCTCATCCCCCTCTGGCTCTTCGGCTTCCTCTACTGATTCTCTTTCGGTGCGCGATAGTCCGACGGCAGGACGCCGAACATCTTCTTGAACGATGCCGAGAAGTTGCGGGCTGTGACGAAGCCTACGCGGTCGGCTATCTCGCCGATGGATAGCTGTGTCTCGGCCAGAAGCTGTGCGGCGCGCTTCAGGCGTACGTTGCGGATGAAGTCTGTAGGTGTGATGCCAAGCATGGTTTGTAGTTTCTTGTACAATGAGGCACGGCTCATGGCGACGTCGCGAGCCAACAGGTCGGCGTTGTACTGTTCGTCGTCGATGTGTGCTTCAATGGCTTTGAGCATCAGCGCAACCAGCTCCTCCTCCTCGGCATTGACGGAAATCTTGTCAGGTGCTATGTTTGCCGATTCTGCAAATTGGTGGCGTGCTTCCTCGCGCAACTCAAAGAGCCGGTTCACGCGGTCGTCGTTCTCGCGCTCCATTTTCTCGCGTTTTCTCTTCAAGTAGAGGTTGATGATGCCTAAGAGGGCTACGAGTACGGCCAGCGAGTACACGATTTTCATCCACCATGTTAGCCACCAGGGCGGACGTATGGTGAAGGACATCTCGGTAGTGGGGCCCCAATCGTCGGTGGCGGTGGCAGCCTGCACCTCGAAGGTGTAGCTGCCAGGTGGCAGCGCCTTGTAGGTTGCTGCACACAGTCCGGAGCCGTCGTTGCAGGTGTTCCACTCGGTTTCCAATCCTTGTAGGCGGTAGCGGTAGCGGTCGTGAGAAGGAGAGGCGTAGTTGAGCGTTGAGAAGTGGAAAGTGAGGTAGTTATGTGTATGCGGAAGGGCGTCGAGTGCGAAGTGAGGGGTCTGAAGGGTGAAGCGCGGATCGTGGAGCATGGATTCACCGTTGATGGTTATATCGGTAATGACCACGGGCATGGATTTCTCGTCGCCAATTATCTCGTCGGGACGGAAGGACACGGCCAGGTCTCCACCGGCGGCAAACACCAGTCGCCCGTCATCGAGCAGGAGGGCGGCACGGTCCATCATCGCCGTGGTGGGGAAGCCGTCGTCGATGCCAAGGTTAACGATGGAAGGGGTGATGCGCGAGACGCCGTATGAGGTGCCTGCCCATAAGTGTCCTTCACGATCTTTGACGAAACTGCGTATGCAGTTGTTCGCCAATCCCTCGAGGTGTTGGCAAAGGTATCTGCTCCCCTCACCCTTGAGGTTGAAAAGCCCGTTCTGTGTCCCTATCCACAACTGCCCGTCGTCGTCCTTGAGCATGCAATTATATTTATTGCTGTAGCGTTCAATCTCTTGTGCACAAGGGAAAGGAGCCAGCGTGTCGGCCTGTGTGTCGAGCATGAAGGCTCCGTTTTGGGAGTAAACGGCAGTCCATTGGCTGTCGATGGGGCACGCTCCGACCAGGATGCGGTAGTTGAGCAGTACGGGCAGCTGAGGCGTCAGCGGCTGCAGCTTTTGCCTGTCGGGCAGGAAGTAGCTGAGGTGGCACAACGAGTCGCATCGCAGGATGCGCCCGTCGGGGAGGGGCACGACGAACGTGGTTTGTCCGACGCGTCGTGTAGCACCTCGTGCCAGACCGATCAGGGTATCGCTGTCGAGGTGCAGCTCCGGCATCGCGCATCGGGGGCGCTGATAGACGATGCCATTGGTGCGCGTGCCTATCCACAGGCCACCCTGACGGTCGGTCGTGGCTATGGTCACGTCGCGAACATGGATGGAATCGATGATTTTGAATTGTGAGGGAGTAGGAAGGGGCGTGGTCGCTGCATCGGAGGTGATGCGCTGGAGCAAGGCGTCGGTGAGGTGCTGTCCGACATCGGGCAGGAACGCGCGACGATGGGCATCGAAGAGGAAGATGCGGTAGAAATCGCGCAGCCACAGGAGCGTGTCGCCCTGCCACAGCTGACCATAGTTGTCGGCAAAAGGCGTGAGGGGATAGGTGCGGCTCTGGTCGAAAGGCACCACGTCGAACGACCGCCCGTTAGAGAGACAGAACACACCCTCACAGTTCACGAGCATCTGCCCGTTGGGCAGTTCCACAATCTGGCGCACCTCGCCCGTCGGCAGGCCGTCGGTTGCAGACCAATGCTCTTGACCGTGCACCATTACTGTCAGGAATAATATGGCCACGAGTATGGCAGTCGGTTTTCTCATCATCAGTAACCATTAGTAGGTTTTGGCTGCAAAGATATTAAAAAAGGATGGAATCGACTGCTTGTTTTGTCTAAATAATGTGTTTGAAACGTCTTTTCATGGGTGAAAGACAATCTAAGCAGGCGATTTCAGACGTACCAAACAAGTTTTTTTGGAAAATATCTGCTATATTTGCACCACGATTACTATTTAAAAGCTAAATCTATGAAAGTAAAAATGTGGCTTATGGCGCTCCTCGTGTCGGCGACAGCAGGAGCACAGGAAGAGAACCTGAAGATGCGGTTCGACTTCGAGAATGTATCTGGAACAAGTGTCAAGGACGAAATCTCGGGCATCACGGCAAAGACCATGGGGTCGGCCAAGGTCGTGGAGATGGGCGACTATCACGTCCTCGACTTGGGTAAAGCCTCAGGTTACCTGAATATGACGGTAGGTGCCGGACGTCTGGTGCGCCAATTGGAGGATTTCACCATTTCCGTATATTATTGCGTGTCACGCGATGCTTCGCTTTCCGGTAACGGCTATTTCCTCTGGGCGTTCTCCCAGTCGCAGGCCAACACCGAGACCTTCGGCCCCTACGCCGCCTATCGCCTCAATGCACAGCGCATGGCCACGGCGACCTCCGGGTGGAGCACTGAGGTGGGCATGGAAGTGGGCACCGAGTCGGCCAAGGGACGATGGGTGCACATGCTCTACCGTCAGTCTGGCACTAAGGGCGAGCTGTTCATCGATGGACGTCGCGTGCAACAACGCACCGATATGCCCGTGTTCGCCTCGACCTTCACCGCCAATCCCTCCTACTGCTGGATCGGCCGTGCTCCGTTCGATGGCGACAGCTATCTGCAGCAGACGCTGGTGGCCGATTTCCGTCTCTACGACACCGCTGTGAGCGACGCCTTCGTCCGCTCTCTGGCCGCAGGCACCGCCGCGCTCGACGAAGCCTATCGCTACGGCTCCGTGGGCGACTTCTCGTCGTTGGCATCGATGCTCCAGACCTGTGAAGCATTCATGGGCAGTGCCGGCGACGGCTATGCTCCCAACGCGGTCGCCGAACTCCAGGAAGAGATGGCGGCTGCACAGGCCGAACTCGATGCAGGTCGCGCCTCGCAGGTGGTCATCGATCAGTTCGTCGCTTCGCTGCGCACGCTGTTGAACAACGTCAAGGCCACAAGCGGCTACGCTGCCAAGCAGCCCATGAGCTACACGCCCGGGCAACAGGGCTTCGTACATCCTGGCGCACTTGTCACGCAGGCCGACATCGACCGTGCCAAGAAACTCATCTTCGAAGAGCGGAATCCTTATATGGTGCGGGCTTGGGAGATCCTTTGCGCCAACCAATATGCACAGGCCAATTCGGGCTCTTGGCCTACGCCCGTTGTTCAGCGCGGCCTCACCGGCGACAATTACATGAACGCCGCACGCGGTGCTGCCGTTGCCTACCAGAACGCCCTCCGCTGGAAGATCAGCGGCGATCGTGCCTTTGCCGACCATGCCGTGGAGACGCTCATGAACTGGTGCAACATCACCGAAGCCGTCACCGGCAACACCAACGTCTCCCTCGCCGCCGGACTCTATGGCTATGGTTTTGCCAACGCTGCCGAGCTGATGCGCGACTACGACGGCTGGAGCCGTGCCGACTTCGAGCGCTTCAAGGAGTGGATGGTGCGCGTGTGGTACAACCCCTCCATCGACTTCCTGCGTCGCCGCCACGACACGTGGATGAACTTCCGCTATCCTCAATGTGGTGAGCGCCCGGGACACTACTGGAGTAATTGGGGAGTCTGCAACGTCCTCTGCGTCATGTCTATTGGCATCCTCTGCGATGATGTTCACATGTACAACCAGGGCGTCTCGTTCTACAAGTACGACCACCAGGGCACCTTCGTCGAGGACCGCACCAAGACGCCTATGATCTTCAACGACGGCTGCAACGAGTTCATCGGCAACCTCGTGCCCATCATGATGCCTGACGAGCGCGGTCCCTTCGGTTATCTTGGACAAATGCAGGAGAGCGGACGCGACCAGGGCCACACCGTCATGGCGCTCTGCTGCGCACTGGACATCTGCCAGATTGGCTTCAACCAAGGCGACGACCTCTATGCCTACATGAACGACCGCATCGCAGCAGGTTGCGAATATGTCTGCGCGCTCAACTATGCCGACATCCCGGGTGCCGACCTGCCTTGGTATCCATACGAATATGCCGACTGCCGTGGAACGCGTGGTGCCAGCTGGCAGATGTTCGGTCCCAACGAAGGCGGCAAGGGTGAGCGACGACCCAACTGGGACCGCATCCGCGGCTACTACGAGGGCCTGCGCGGCGTCAAGTTGCAGTATGCCGACAAGGCTGCCGCACTGCTCTGCCCCGATGGTGGTGGCGGCAACTACAATGTCAATTCCGGTGGCTTCGACCACCTCGGTTTCTCGTCGCTGGTCAACTACCGCCCGCTCATCGACAAGGCAGATGCCATCACGCCCCTCAGCGGCGACATCGTCTATAAAGGCGAGACGCTGAAGAACCAGACCAACCTCGGAGGATTGAAATACAAGTATCACCGCGGGCCGTCCAACGCCATCCCTGCCGACGGCGCCGACATCACCCTCATTCCCCAGCTGCCCGAAGGCACTACCGATACAGGCCTTTGGCAGTGGAACACGGGCGAGACCACCCGTCAGATCACCGTCCACGCTGACCACAGCTTCATCTATCGCGTCACCTACACGGCTGCCAACGGCGCCCAGAGCACGGCAGCCTTCGCCATCGCCGTCTGTGGTGATGCCCAGGCTGATCCTATGCGCCAGGAAATCACGGTTAATGGCGAGATCGAGCAGACCACCGAGAAAACGATCCTCAGCGGTACAGGTGTCATTCTCTATGCTGAGGCCGCCACGGGATGGACCGACGACTACCTCTGGGACAACGGCGCCAAGGGCACTATTGTCACCCTCAACAGCGTCACCCAGAGCCGCACCTACACCTGCCAGTACGCTAACCAAAGCGGTGCCGTCAGCGAGGCTCGTTTCTACCTCAATGTGGTGCCTGCACGTCAGTACATCACCGTCGATGGCGGCGAGATGATGGCCGCTGAGGCTGAGGTCTTCCCCGGTTCCTCCGTCGTCCTCGAACTCGAAGTACCCGGTGGCACAGACCCCAATGCTATCACCTGGAGCGACGGCAGCCACGGACGCACCCTCACTGTGCCCGTCGGCGGCTCCGACGGATCCCCCCTCGTCTTCACCGCCACCTACCTTGGTGAGACCTACACCTATACCCTCACCCTCAAGGATGCCCAGTTCTCCTACTACACAGAGCTGCTCACTCCCGAGAACGGCTACACGCACATCACCACCGTCGAACAGCTCGAAGCAGCCGTCGAAAACAGCTACTTCGTCCTCTGTGCCGACGAGGCTGACCTCATGCTTCATTTGTCCCAAGGCAAGGAGAACGGCAACAAAGCCATCTTCTACGAGACTTCCGTCAATCCCTTGACCGACCTTTCCGCCGTCTTCACCCTCGAAGCCTTCGACGGCGGCTACTGTCTGCGCAATATCGACTACGATGGCCTGCTCCTGCAGACCGAGGCCAATGCCGCCTGGAACTTCCGCACACACGACCAGCCCTATGGCATCATCTGGGCACGCTTCCTCTTCGCTTCCACCGGCAGCGCCTGGACCATCGAGAACGGTACTTATCCCGGCAACTGGCTCGGCCTATGGACGCCCGCCAACGGCTATGCCGACGGCGAGGAACTGGCCTGCAACAAGACGGGCATCGAGATAGCCCACTATCAGCTCTTCGCCATCCCTCGCAACCGCTTCCATGCCGACTATCTCAACGCTCAACTTTCAGCTTCCAATTTTCAACTGCCATTAGACGCCACCCCATTGCTCGCCTCACCCGACTTCGCCGGTAATGGCTGGCCCGGCTGGACCGTCGCCGGCACTTGGGGCAACCAGCGCTTCAACGGAGCCGCCGAGGTGTGGCACAGCACCGGTTTCTCGATGCAGCAGACCATCTCCGGCCTTCCTGCCGGCTCCTACACCGTCACCTGCCAGATGGTAAACGGCGAGGGCAGCAACACCGGCTATCTCTTTGTCACCGCTAATGGCGCGACCACGCAGGCTGTCGTCAAGCAGAGCTGTGCTGGGTCTGATTTCGACACCCAGCGCAACCGCATGGCTGCCAACGCCAACTACGGCTTGCTCTCCGTGGAGGCCACTGTCGGCGAGGATGGACAGCTCACACTTGGCATCAAAGAACCCTCCACCGGCACCACTTGGCTCGTATGGGACAACTTCCGGCTCATCTGCAACAGCATCACGACCGACGGCATCAGCCAGCAAATGGTAAATTGTAAATCGCCAAATAATGAATGGTTTGATCTCAGCGGACGACGCATCCCGCAATCGTCTATCATCAACAACACCCTCCGTAAGGGGATATATATCATAGGTGGAAAGAAAATCGTTGTGCAATGAACCGTCACGTCCTTCGTTACATCATACTTACGCTCGCGCTGACCTGCCTGCAGGCCGTGCGGGCGCAAGTTCATATCTCTCCCTTGCCCGAGAAAGACGGGCCGCAAACGTCCGACCTCTACAACGTACGCGTGCGTCCGTACTCCGGCGGCGACTGGCTGGCGGTGCCTGTGCTGCGATGCGACGTCAACACACGCCGCCGTCAGCAGGCTGCCTTTGCGGAGTTCGATATGGGCGAGCCCGTACAGGTGCAGGTCGTCCGTCGCAACGCTCCTTTCCACGATGTACGTGTACGTCCCTCGCAGCGGGGCATCTCACCCATCGTCATCAACGACAGCACCATTGAGCTAATCCTCCAACGTCCCGAATACCTCAGCGTGGAATTCGATGGCGACCGATTCCACAATATTCACATCTTTGCCAATGCATCTCTGCCTGTAGTGGCAGACGAACCTTCGCCCGATGCCCCCGACGCCATCACCTGGCAAGGTGTAGCGTCGCAGGACGTCTTCGTCCGCAACCCTTCCCTCATCTACTTCGGCCCCGGCGTGCACCGCCCCAAGGACCTGCCCGGCGAAGAGATCAAGATACCCTCCAACTGCACCGTCTATCTCGCACCCGGAGCCATCGTCAAGGCGCGACTCATCGTGGATCACGCAGAAAATGTGAAGATCATCGGACGAGGCATCATCGACCATCCGTTGCGTGGCGTAGAGATTACCTTCTCCAAGAATGTCCTCGTCGATGGCATCACCGTCCTCAATCCCGCTCATTACACCATCTACGGCGGCGAGAGCAGCGACATCACCATACGCAATATCAAGAGCTTCTCCGCACGTTCATGGAGCGACGGCATCGACCTCATGTGCTGCCGCCGCGTCCGTATCGACAACTGTTTCCTGCGCACCAGCGACGACTGCATCGCCCTCTACAACCACCGCTGGTGGTACTGGGGCGGCAGCGAAGACATCGAGGTGAGCCGCTGCATCCTATGGCCCGACGTGGCGCACCCCGTCAATATCGGCTCCCATGGCGACGACCGTAACCCCGAGGGCGAGACACTCCGCCATGTTCGCATCCACGACTGCGACATATTGGGCGACGATGCCGACAGCCTCGGACTCCTCGCCATCAACTGCGGCGACAACAACCACATCCGCGACATACGCTTCGAGCGCATCCGTGCTGAGGGGTTGCGCCGCTGCCGACCCTTCGACCTCCGCATCTTCCAGTCCGAGAAGTACAACCGCGCCCCCGGCTGCTGCATCGACAGCATCGCCTTCGTGGACTTCACCATCGCCCCCGATGTCCCCGACTCGTGTATCCTCCCCAGCCGCGTCGAGGGCATGAAAGATCATCCCGTGGGACGCTACACCCTCGAGCGGGTGTCGCCGTCCTTGATGTACACGCCGCGCTGTGCTGGCTTGCCGTGAAGCATGCCTACGCGCGCGTGAAGCGTTGCAAAATGTCGTCACATCGTCACACGTGCAGATGATTAAGTTGATTATCAGATGTTGATGCTGTGACGAAAGGTGTGACGAAGGTGTGACGAGGTGACGAAATCCAGTAGAACAAAAACTTTTTTTCGGGCTTCTGTTTGGCTGCTCCAATAACTTTTCCTATTTTTGCACAAAAGGAATTGAACTATTGGACTTCTAACTTACTTTTCTACTCAACAGCATTATGGTTAACAGGTTTATCCTCAACGAAGTATCTTACTTCGGTCCCGGCGCTCGCAAGGAGCTGCCCGGCGTAGTGAATCGACTCGGTTTCAAGAAGGCTCTTGTCGTTACGGACAAGGGACTCATGCAGTTTGGCGTTGCCAAGATGGTCCTCGACGTCATGGACCAGGCCGGCATCGCCTACGAGATCTTCGACGATGTGAAGCCCAACCCCACCGTAACGAACGTGAAGAATGGCATCGAGGCTTGCAAGAAGGCCGGAGCTGACTTCATCGTCGCCATCGGAGGTGGGTCATCTATGGACACCGCCAAGGGCATCGGCATCGTGGTGAACAACCCCGAGTTCTCGGACATCGTATCCTTAGAGGGCGTGGCCGACACGAAGAAGAAGTCGCTGCCCATCATCGCCTTGCCTACAACGGCGGGTACGGCAGCCGAGACAACCATCAACTATGTCATCATCGACGAGACGCGTCAGGCCAAGATGGTGTGCGTCGATCCCAACGACATCCCATGTGTGGCCATCATCGATGCCGAGCTGATGTATTCGCTGCCCAAGAGCCTCACGGCCGCTACGGGCATGGACGCCATGACGCACGCCATCGAGGGACTCATCACCAAGGCCGCCTGGGAACTGAGCGATATGTTCGAGGTGAAGGCTATCGAGATGATCTACAAGTATCTGCCGATGGCCGTCGATGAGCCCAAGAATCCCGTCGGTCGCGACGGCATGGCCGTAGCGCAGTACGTTGCCGGCATGGCTTTCTCCAATGTGGGACTGGGCGTTGACCACGGCATGGCCCATCCCCTGAGTGCCCTCTTCGATGTGCCTCATGGCGTGGCTTGCGCTATGCTGCTGCCCACCGTGATGCGCTTCAATATGCCAGCTGCCAAGGAGAAATATGTGGAGATTGCCAAGGCCTGCGGCGTCTGGCAACCCTCGATGACCACCGACGAGGCGGCTGAAGCGGCATGCAAGGCCATTGAGGAACTGAGCGCACGCGTCGGCACCAAAAAACGTCTGACCGATCTCGGCATCACCGAGAAGGACATCGAGGCACTCGCGGAACAGGCCATCAACGATGTCTGCACGCCCGGCAATCCGCGCACCGTCACCAAGCAGGATATCATCGACCTCTACCATCAGATCCTGTAGCGGGCTACGGCGACAATAAAAAAGAGTACCTTTGCTCAAACTAAAAACAACTGGAGCACCAAGATCTGCCAAGCAGAAAACCTTGGTGTTCCAAGCGAAACACCAAGGTGAAAATTCCTGCGCTCATAGGAGGGATCGCTCACTCACATGGCCATGAACGGCTTGCCGTGAATCATGCCTACGCGCGCGTGATACGCTTGATGCGTATTTATAGAACATCACGTATATTCGTTTGCATTCCTATCCTTTTTTATAATCGTCATCATGAATTCTCCTTAAAGGTTTCATGAATGGCCACGAAGCGTGGTATCATTGGCGCTATAGTCGTTATCGTCTATAAGCGTTGAGGCTCAACAATTGAGGAATGAAGAGTTAAGAATGAAGAAGGCTGCGATTAAGCGAGAGGAGAGTCAAGCTCGCTTGAACTTTCCCGAACCGAGTAAGCAGCGAGAGCCATGAGAACTTGTTCTCTGATGGCCGAGTCGCGTTCGAGGTCGATAAAATCAACGTGAGCAGGCTCGACCGAAGGTCAATGAGGATGGGCCCACTCCCGGCCTCTCCCAAAGGGAGAGGAGGATTGAAGATTGAGGAATTCTCCATTGTCCATTATCCCCCCTTTGCCATTTCCGTCTTCTGCGGCGTCCCGTCACTTCGCGCCGTGACTTGCACAAGCCGATGGCTGCACCCGTGCGCTTTCCGAGAACACTCAGTTCTCTGAAATGCTCCGCCATTATCCATTATACATTTTACATTTCCCCACCGGAAGGCTCTGCGTCCTCCATAATCACAGCCCCGCGTAGCGCTGTGATTATCCGCGAACTCACGCGGAAGCGTCAACTGCTATGCACTTAATTATACTCCAAGACCTCAAAATCTTCGCGCCTCCGCGTCTCCGCGTTGAAATAAATGAGGTCAAGACGCTCTGAGCATTCTTTGGCTTTAGTGTGAATTAACGTGTTTGCTTTATTCTCAACGTAGCCGATTTTTGTCAACGCAGCGTGATTATTCTTCAACGCAGCTGGTTTATTTTTTAACGCAGAGGCGCTGATTCGCAGAGAATCCGGAGAAAAGGAGAGGACACAAAGGCATAGCAGCTGACCTTCGGTGAGGTCGCGAGAGGCGCACGAAGGGCACAAGGCCGTGCTTCGTGCTCTCCGGATTACGCAGAGGCCAAAAGCAAGAATGTATAATGGATAATGGACAATGGATAATGTATAATGGATAATTGATGATTGACAATTGATGATTGATGAATTCTTCATTCTTCACTCTTCATTCTTCATTGCCCCCGCTAGCTCCGCCTCTGCGTCCTCCATAATCACAGACCCGCGTAGCGCTGTGATTATCCGCGAACTCACACGACAGTGTCAGCTGCAATGCACTCCTTTCCTCCAAAACCTCAAAAATCTTCGCGCCTCTGCGCTTCTGCGTTGAAATAAATGAGTTCAAGACGCTCTGAGCATTCTTTGGTATAGTTATTTTACACTAAATACAATAGAATCGATAATTTTTTCGTCATTTGTATCGCTATTTTAACTACATGAACTATCTTTGCCCCTCGAAACTGCATTACATCTATAATGGAAGCAAGAACTATTGAAGAATATAACGAGTTAACTCACTCTATCATCGGTGCTGCACTAGAAGTGCATAAGATTCTTGGCCCCGGGCTGCTGGAGGCTGTTTACGAAGAGTGTTTTGTGGAAGAACTGCAATTGCGTGGTCTCCGAGTGGAAAGACAAGTCCATACCCCTATCATCTACAAAGGCAGGGAAGTCGGGAATCCTTTGATTATCGATATCTTGGTGGAAGGTTGCGTAATTGTCGAGCTGAAGACAGTTCAAGAGCTGCTTGACATTCATTCTGCACAGCTGCTGTCGTATTTGCGACTGACAGGCAAGAAACTGGGGTTGCTTATTAATTTCAACACAGTGCATTTGCGCGATGGACTAAAACGTGTTGTCAACGGGCTGTAGGTAACTTTCTCTGCGTCCTCCATAATCACAGCCTCGCGTAGCGCTGTGATTATCCGCGAACTCACGCGGAAGCGTCAACTGCTATGCACTCAATTATACTCCAAAACCTCAAAAATCTTCGCGCCTCCGCGTCTCCGCGTTGAAATAAATGAGGTCAAGACGCTCTGAGCATTCTTTGGTATAGTTATTTGGGGTAGTCTCGAATACTGCTACATCGAAGACCCAGCACTTTGTCTATAATCGGAGCCACAAAACGGGAAAAAAGCTCTCTCACATGAAATATTCCTCCAAATTCAGTTATTTTCTAAGATTTTATTTGTACCTTTGCCACGTCATTGACGATTTTTTGTGTCTTGAATTGCAGCTCTAAGGTAAGTGAAAAATCTGACATGTCAAAATCCTGAGCCGCT
>JAEEHP010000136.1 GCA_016280855.1 Bacteroidaceae bacterium | reverse complement strand
CGCTGGGCATGACGGTGCCCGTGGGGCAGAAGGGATAGAGGCTGACGCTGTTGATGCTGGAGTAGTGCTGGGTGAGTTCCTTCGACACGTCGTCGCCCGTGTTGTTGCCTTTATACAGCGTCATGTTCTGGCGACGCTTGGCAAAGTACATGCCCACGACCTCGGCAGTCCAAAGCGGGTTTTGGCCGATAACGGTCTGGCCGTCGTCCAACGGTCGGCTACCGATGTGCCAGCCGCCAACCCACTGGATGCCACCGCCCAGCATGGTGTTGACGGCGACCGTTCCCTTGGCCGAGTCCTTCAGCTTCAGGTTGATGGCCACGTCGTCTGTGAGTTCCTTGCCTTGAAGCATCTTCACGGGCTGGTGGTTCTCCAAGACCTGCACGGTGGCCACGTCGGAGGCGTTGATGTTGTTGGTGGCGAGTCCGTAACGGCCTTGCAGCAAGTCCATTTCTTCGACGTAGAATTTCTTGATGCTCTTGCCGTTGTACTTGATGCCGCCGTTGTCAGCCACCTCGATGCCGGGCATACGCTTCAGCACGTCGCCGATGACGCGGTCCCCCTGCTGCTGGTAGGCTCCGACGAGGTAATTGAGCGTGTCGCCGTTCTGCCGTATCTTTTGTGCGCGGACGCTGACCTCCTTCAGTTGCACAGACTGCTCCTTCACGCGGAAGTCGAGTCGTTGTGAGCGGTTCGGCACGATTCTCACTTGGTTGCCGATGGCAAGGCCCGAGGCAGTGACGGTGACGGAGTCGGCATGTGCGGTGAATTCTAATTTGTAGTGTCCCTTTGCGTCGGTGTCGGCAAAACCGAGGATATTGCCTGTTCCCTTTGGGCCTACGGTGACGTAAGCGTCCACAGCTCGACCGAGCGAATCCGTCACGTTTCCTTCGATAATAGTCTGTGCGCTCGCTCCGCTGCAAAAGCCGACACATGCGATGATGAGTGTTGTTAGTCTCCTATACATTTGTTTATGGTTTTGTTTTCTGCCCTTATAACGCTTAAGAGCATGAATCTTTACCCATAAAAGATGTTAAAACAAGGAAAGTCCCGTCTCGTCATCACGACGA
The DNA here is from genome assembly GCA_016280855.1 of Bacteroidaceae bacterium. Lineage (GTDB taxonomy): Bacteria > Bacteroidota > Bacteroidia > Bacteroidales > Bacteroidaceae > Physcousia. The sequence continues at coordinate 2,132 of JAEEHP010000136.1, read as the reverse complement.
AGCGGGACTGATGTGCCTATAGGACTTAGCGTTTACTTTACTAACTGCTTTATTGAAATCAAGTAACCTAATTGAGTCGGAACATGACGGGCATGACGAAGTGGCAGCGGACGTCCTGGCCTTTGTTCTTGGCCGGAACCCACGGCTCTGTGAGTTTCAGCACACGGATGGCTTCGTTGCTGAGGCGTTCGTCGGGAGTGCGCAGAACCTCGAAGTTCGTGAGGCGTCCGTCCTTTTCTACCACGAAGCGGACGATGACACGTCCCTGCACGCTGTCAGCCATGGCTCCTTCGGGATAGTGGATCTCTGCCGCGATGTGGCGGTAGAGGGCATCGATGTCCTTGTGGTAAGTTGGCATCACCTCCACATTGTCGTAGATGGTGGTGTCCTCGGGCAAGCGGAGCACTTTCCGGATGATGCCGCGCACTTGTCCGGACGGGGTGATGATGGCAGCCACACCGATACCCGTGGCCAGAGCGATGAGGATGAAGATAAGCATGTGACGCAGGTTGATGAAATGGCGGCGCACGTCCTTGCGCAAGGTGCTACGCACGTTGGAGATGGTCTTGCGCACGGCGCCCACGGAGGTGCCTCGCGCCTTGGCAATCTCCTCTACGGTCAGCCCTTCGTCGTAGAAGAGCTGCCACACCTCGCGCTCGGCTTTGGGCAGACGCAGCAGGCGCGACTGGAGCCACTCGGAGTTCTCGCGTTCCTCCAGCTCCTCTTGAGGTGTAACGGTGTCGGCGGTGGCGCTGTCGGCGAGGACATCGGCTGCCATATTCATCTGCAAGCGCTGCCCACGCCAGAGCGATACGCAGACGTTGCGTGCGATGCGGAGGACGTAGGCATCGGTGAGTTCCACCCGGTCGCGTACGCCCCATGCCCGGAGCCACGTCTCCTGCACGACCTCCTCGGCCTCGGTGTCCGAACCGAAGAATTCGCGGCCCATCAGCATCAGCCGTGGACGCAGCCGTTTCTCGATCTGAGCAAACTCAAGCTCATTTGTATGATCCTTGTTCATAAGTCTTCACTTTTGGTCGTTCTGCCTATATAACACAAAACACCCCGAAAGTTTACCCATAAAAAATGTTAAATATCCGTTACCTCTATCCCTCCTTTCTGCTGGTAACGTGCTATGATGCGTGATTTGACTTGCTCTAAGCGGTAAGCCATGTAGTCGCGGCCCATTCGCTCCGCTTCCTGACTCTGGCGGTAGTGCTGTTCAAGATCTGCGCCATCGACGACATAGACGGTGGCGGGCTTGTTCGGCTTTGCCGCTTGGCTCGTCCAAGAACTTTACTGCTTTAATATTAGGAAGTCTATGTTCGGTCATCTTCTATCTCTATTATTGGTGGGATCGGCATTTTATGCTGTACCGAATTAGAGTTAATGACTTCATTCTCAAACTTAGCCCATTCTTTATCAATATCGGGCATCCCTATACTTTTGTCATATTCAGAGGTGTTCATATTACTGAGTTTTTAGTTACTTTCTTCTTTCCTTTTTATTTCATACTTCGGGGGATTACCCTTGTGGATGAGGTTCATGATTTCGTGGATGTCCTCGTCGGTGAGGTCTTCTTCGCCAAAGCAGGAGTCATTAGCGAGCGTTAAATAGTTCGGGGTGAACAGACTGCGGATGATGCGGCGACGCTTCAGCCAGTGCCATGCATCCTCGAAGAACCAGCCGATGCGGGTCCAGAAGAGGGTGGTGATGCTGACATAGATAATTGTGGCGATGAGCAGGATGATGGCTACCCCGAGGAGGATGAGTTCTGTAGTCATGCTACTGTTTTCCTCGTTGGCGGCTTCCCTGTCCTTCGCTGCCATGAAGGCATCCACTTCTTGCCGCATGACAACGCCCAGGGTGTCTAAGACTGCTTTGTGGAGGTCGAAATAATACCGAACCTGTGCAGTGTCGAGCAGCGCACTGTACTTTTCGAGCGAGTCATTGTAGGCTCTCTCTTGTCTCTTCAACTCCATTGCGTGCTCACTCAGCGGCACCTTGTAGATGGTCTTCTCCGTTTTCTGACAACCGCACACGGCGGCGAGGGCGAGAATGATGGTGATGATACGTTTGCACATAATGGTTTATAGAAGTTTGAATCTGACTTTCAGCAGAACACTGAGCGG
>JAEEHP010000135.1 GCA_016280855.1 Bacteroidaceae bacterium | reverse complement strand
TCCGAAGAATACACTACGTCGTAGGTCAGGTTCTCCGCCATCGCACGTAATTTGCTGTCAAAGCCCAACGAACTCAGCCTCCCGTAAAGCAAACCCTGCTTACGGAATACTATCTCCTGAAGAAGTGACACCTGCGAAGTGTCCCAACGGAAGTTTGTCCAATTGTCTCTTTCGTGTATATACATAACGCTTTTGACCCTTTATGCGACATAATATTGCATTTAACGTCGCAAATTCTGCGGCAAAAATACGAAAATAATGTCAAACCACCAAATAAATACGCAAAATAACGCACATTATGCGATGTTTTTGCCGATAAATCGTCGAATGTCCTCATAAAAGCAAAAGCAAAGGAAACTGTTGTTCCTCCATCTACCCAAGGTGTTCCGTTGATGTGACTCAAGATCTCCATACTTTTCGGGTTGTATTGGGAGCAGATTATCTTTACTTCAATACCGGTTTTTCCCGTTTCGCATACTTTCTTCTATTATTTTGCACGGAATTATTATATCTTTGCAACCAAAAATTGACGAAAAGATGAATAAAATGATTTTCATATTGGCAACTGTGCTGGTAATGCAGGGTTGTCGACAGCAGGGAGCTGAAGAGGAAGCACCTGCAACGGATTTCGAGACGATGACGGTTTCGAAGCAGGACATTACGCTGGAACAGTCATATCCCGCTCAGATAGAGGGACGGCAGAGTATTAAGATTATCCCAAGAGTGGAGGGTTATCTGCGCCAGATATGCGTCAAGGAGGGACAGCGCGTGAAGAAAGGTCAGGTGTTGTTCGTTATCGACCAGGCATCGTATCAGGCTGAGGTGAAGGCTGCCGAGGCGAATGTGGCGGTGGCGAAGGCTGGCGTGGAGACGGCACAGCTGAACTACGACAGTAGGAAGACACTCTACCAGAAGAATGTTGTATCTGATTACGACCTGCGCGCGGCAACTGCCAACCTCTCGATGGCGAAGGCGCAGTCGCAACAAGCGCAGGCACAGTTGCAGTCGGCACGCACCAAACTGTCATATACTGTGCTCCGCAGTCCTTCCGACGGCGTGGTGGGTAGTCTGCCGTTCCGCGTGGGCGATTTCGTTGGACCTTCAACACAGGGCGGTTTGACGACGGTGGCAGATGCCCATGAGATGTACGTCTATTTTTCGTTGACCGAGCGCGACGCGATGAGTCGCATCGCCTGGTACGGTTCGCTCGAAAAGGCTGTCGCAGCCTTCCCGCCTATTCTCTTGCTGACAGCCAATGGCGACACCTGCGCTGTGAAGGGGCGTGTGGAAAGCATCAGTGGTGTGGTTGACAGCAGTACGGGTTCTGTGTCGGCACGTGCCGTATTCCCCAATACTGATAACCATCTGCTCAGCGGCAGCACGGGCAGCATCGTCATTCCCAACGAGCTGAAGCAAGTCATCGTTATCCCGCAGTCGGCCACCTACGAGATACAGGACAAGACCTACGCCTGGCGCTTAGTACACGGAAAAGCAGAGTCGAAGATGATTTCGGTGCTGCCTACTTCTGACGGTACCCACTACGTCGTGACCGGCGGCCTCGCCGTGGGCGATGTCATCGTGGCTAAGGGTGCTAGCTATGTGAAGGAAGGGCAGCAGATTATTTCAGCTAAATAAGTATGAACGAACAAGAGTTTGGTTCGGCTCCGATAGGAAGGCTTTTTGTGCGCTGCACCGTTCCGGCGATGGTCGGTATGGGCTTCTCGGCCATCTATTCCATCACCGATGGCATTTTCGTTGGCCACTTTATTGGTCAGGAGGCCTTGGCGGCGGTCAATCTCGTCATGCCCATCATCATGATCATCACGGCGCTGGCCGATATGGTGGCGACGGGTTCCTCCGTGCGTATTTCCATCTTATTAGGACGAGGTGATAATATGGAGGCTCATCGTGTCTTCACCGTCTGCTTAGGACTGATAGCCGCCATTGCCACGTTTTTCGGACTGTTAGGATGGTTATTCGCTCGACCGGTAATCGGTCTGATGGGAGCCGAGGGACTGACGGCCGACTATGCCGCAGAATACCTGCGTATGTTCGCCTTGTTCATGCCGCTCTGCTGCATCTATTACTCCACCGACAACTATCTTCGCGTCTGTGGACGGGTAAATCTGAGCATGACCATCAATATCGTCTGCTCGTTGCTCAACATCGTGCTCGACGTGCTGCTGATTGTAGTTCTAGAGCAGGGACTCTGGGCGGCTGCCGTTGCCTCGTGCATGTCGATGTCTATAGGAGCCGTGTGGTCACTGGTGCCATTTGTGCGCAGAAAACTGCCGCTCGTATTCTCGAAGGGCTGGATAGGCATGCGCCAGATGCTGGCCATCGTGGCCAACGGCTCGTCGGAGTTCTTCGTCAGCATCGCCGGTTCGTTGTTTGCCGTCGTCGTCAACGTCGTGCTGCTGCGTCTCGGAGGCTCAACCGCTGTGGCTGCCGCTGCCATTGTGGAATATGTGGCTAGTCTCACAGGTATGGTCATCCACAGTATGACCGATACCCTACAGCCCGCCATCAGCTATTGTTTCGGTGCAGGACTGCTGCAGCGCATGAGGCGCATCCAGCGGGTGGTGATGAGCGCCGCAGCCGTATTGTCGCTCCTGTCGATGCTCTTCCTGCTGTTTGGCGGACGCCTGCTTTTGCCATTCTTCATCAAGGACGGCGACGCGGCCCTCTATGCCCTCAGCATCCGTGCCATGCAACTCTATGCCTTCAGCTATCTTGTATCGTGGATCGACGGTACGCTGGCGGGGTTCATGACCGCCGTCGAGCGCCCTTGGCACTCGCTCGCCATCTCGCTGCTCGGCACCTGCGTCTATCCCCTGCTGTTCTTAGCGGTACTCGTACCCCTCTGGGGACTCGATGGCGTATGGATTCACCACGTCGTAGCCGGCGTGTTCAGTGCTGTCACTGCCGTCTTCATCGTCCGCCGCGTCCGACTGCAGGCCCCACCTTCCGCACCGCCCGTTGCCTCCTTCTTCCAGCCGACAATATCGTTCAACTATCGTAGAAAAACAAAATAAGATAATGATATGAACATCAAGAGATTCATTGACCGGCCGTTGCTGTCGATCGTCATCAATGTGATGGTGGTGGCGGTGGGTATCATCGCACTGACGCGACTGCCGATTGAAAAATTTCCCGATATTGCGCCGCCAACGGTCTATCTGTGGGCGAGCTATCCAGGTGCGAGTGCTGAGACGGTGCAAAAGAGTGTGGTGGCACCGTTGGAACAGGCCATCAACGGCGTGGATAACATGATGTATATGACCTCGTCGGCTTCGAACGGCTCGGCCTCCATCAGCATCTATTTCAAGCAGGGCACCAATGCCGACATGGCAGCGGTGAACGTGCAAAACCGCGTGGTGCAGGCACAGGCACAGTTGCCTGCCGAGGTGCTGCGTTTGGGCGTGGCTGTGGAGAAGCAGCAACCGGGACAGTTGCGCATCCTCGCTCTGGAGAGTCCTGACGGCACCTA
>JAEEHP010000134.1 GCA_016280855.1 Bacteroidaceae bacterium | reverse complement strand
TCTGTGCCCCAGAAGCACCCTCCGGCGAGATAGATCTCTTTCATAGGTGATGGTTGTTGTAGCTGAGATAGCGTTATTCGGGCACAAAAATAGACATTTTATATTGATGATTGATGACTGATGATTGAAAAAGTGAAGAATATAGGACAAAAAAGCAAGAAAACATCAATCATCAATCATCAATCATCCATTTTTCATTATCTTTGCGCCCCAAATGAGCGTCCGAGGCGCCTTAAGTGTTCGCAAATGCTGTTCAACTCCCTGCCGTTCCTGTTGTTTTTCCCCGTGGTGTGCGTCGTGTACTACTGCATCCCCGGGTCGTGGCTGCGCCTGCGCAACCTGTTCCTTCTGGCGGCGAGCTATTATTTCTACATGAACTGGGAGCCGGCCTACGCGCTGCTGTTGCTGACGAGCACGGTGGTGACCTACGCCTCGGCGTTGGGCATCGCGGGTTGTACCGTACATTCGACAAGCTCAGCACGTGACCGCGGGAAGCGCAAGGCATGGCTGGTGGCGAGCCTGGTGGTGAACCTGTCGTTGCTGGTGGTTTTCAAATACTACAATTTTCTCTCTTCGAACCTCGTGGCGCTGATGGACTGTTGCGGGGTGAGCATGGAGATCCCCGTGTCGAAGCTGTTGCTGCCCGTTGGCATCTCGTTCTACACGTTCCAGGCGTTGGGCTACACGATCGACGTGTATCGCGGCACGACGGCCGTTGAGCGTGATTTCTGGACGTATGCCCTCTTCGTGTCGTTCTTCCCCCAGCTGGTGGCGGGTCCTATCGAGCGTTCGAACAACCTGTTGCCTCAGTTCAAGCAGGTGCATCGTCTCGACTACGACGACGGCATGACGGGTCTAAGGATGATGGTCTGGGGTTATTTCCTGAAGCTCGTCGTGGCTGACCGCTGCGGCGACTACGTGAATGCGGTGTTCAACCACCTGGACATGCACAACGGAGGCAGCTATGCCGTGGCTGCGCTGCTGTTTCCGTTCCAGATCTACGGCGACTTCGCGGGCTACTCGCTCATCGCCATCGGCGCGGCCCGCATCCTGGGTTTCCGCCTGATGGAGAACTTCCGACGGCCGTATCTCTCGTGCTCTGTGGGGGAGTTCTGGCATCGCTGGCACATCTCGCTCTCGACGTGGTTCAAGGATTATGTGTATATCCCTTTGGGCGGCAACCGCGTCAGCCGCCCGCGCCAGTACTGGAACCTCATGGTGACGTTCGTCGTGAGCGGCCTGTGGCACGGTGCCAACTGGACGTTCCTCTGCTGGGGTGCGCTTCATGGGATGCTGCTGTGCATCGAGAAGGCGGTGAAGCTCCCGACGCTGATGCGACGGGCATGGTGGCCGTGGGGACAGGTGAGCAGGCTGGGGCGGTGGCTGCTGACGTTCGTGCTGGTCAGCCTGGCCTGGGTCTTCTTCCGCGCCGATACGCTCGCGGATGTGTGTACTATATTTAAAGGTATAGTTACGCGGCCCGGCGTGCCCTTTATCCGTGTCAGCGATTTCATGATTATCGGCGTGAGCCTCGTGGTGCTGCTGGTGGACGGCCTCCGCCGTGAACGGCAGCGCCCGCTCCCCGTGACGGGTCCGGTCAGGACGGTGCTCCTTCACGTGGGTCTCGCCCTCATGATTGCCGTCATCACGCTGTTCGGCGTTTTAGACAGCAGCCAGTTCATCTACTTCCAATTCTGATCCTTAAGCTACGATGAAGAAAATGCTCTGCTCCATACTGGTCATCTTCGTGCTCTGGCTGGCCTTCGACCGCGCCGGAGGGGCCGCCATGCATTGGGTGACATGGCACACGCATGAGCATTTCTCGCAGAAGATATGCAAGATTGTCGGCGAAGTGGATGCTGATATCCTCCTCTTAGGCACATCGAGATGCGAGAACCACTACGTGCCGTCCATCATCCAGGATTCCACGGGCATGAGCGTCTTCAATGCCGGCATTTCCGCCTCGGGGAGCATCTACTTCCAATATGTGACGCTCGCTCATGTCCTCAACCACCACACGCCCAAGGTCGTGGTTCTCGACACAGGCGAATCGGAGTACGTCGAGAACGAAGGCCACCTGAACATGCTCAGCTTCTACGCTCCGCATATTGGGCTTTGTGCCGAGGCTGACTCGGTGTTCCGCTGGTTAGGGCTGATGGGGCGCTACCAATTCTCGCACCTCTATCGTTACCATTCCCTCTCGAATGCTGCCATTGCGCGGCTGTTCAAGCCCAATGAGCCGAACGACAACGGCTACACGCCCATCGCCTGCCCGCCGTCGTTCCCGTCCACGCTAGGCGAACCGCAAAAGCCTTTGCCGAGTGCTCCGCAGATGCTGAACACCTTCCGTCGCTTCATTGCGCTGTGTCGCAGTCGCAACGTGCAGCTGGTGCTGTCCATTTCGCCCAGCTACTCCATCCTCGACGAGCACTACTACGACGAGCTGAAGGCCGTAGCTGCGGAGGAACACGTCCCCCTGCTCGATTACGACACGCCGGGACTCTACACGGATCATCCGGAATACTTCTATGACAATGCCCACCTTTGGGAGAAAGGCTCACGAATCTTCTCGCAGCGCTTCGCCCACGATCTGAAAACTAAAATAATTCACAATTGACAATTCATAATTCACAATTTATGCAACGAAAATGAAGACGAAAACGTTTTTTATAAGACAACGAATTTTACGAATTAAACGAATTTACGCCATAGGACAGTAAATAAGGATGGATGAGCTATTACATAGGACATGAATAATTCGTTTAATTCGTATAATTCGTTGTTTAAAAAGAAGAAATGTTTTGTAGGATTTGGATAGATTTGTACGATTTCTGTCACGTAGTGGCACTCATTAACTTTGCTGACTTTCGTCACGACTCGGCAATTCAAGCGAGCTTGATTGCTCTCGCTGCTCAGAAAGTTCACTCTTTCACTTTTCACTTTCTATTGAAGGGGTGTAATCTTGAACGCGGTGAGGCGCGTGTGGCTCCAAGTGGTGCGGAAGGCAAACCAGCCGTGTAGCAGAGGGGAGGGGTCGAGGTAATCGACGAGGAGTTCATTGTCGATGAAGTAGCGTGTGCGGCCATCGGCATGCATCTCGATGCGAACGGCATACCAATGGTTGGGTTTCAGCAGGTGTGTGGCATCGGTGTATTCCTTGAGAATCGGCGGCCGGCGCGTCGCGTCCGCCACGGCAAGCGTGTCGCCGTCGTAGCGGCGGAAGCGCGTTGTCATGTTGTGGTTGCCGCCATAGCCGAGGTAGTAGCATTGGAGGCGATAGCTTTCAGCGAAACGTCCGCCACGCTTCGTCATGCCCGTAAAAGGTTCGCTCGCCATCCAGAAGCAGTTCAAGTCCGACAGGCGGTCGCAGCTGCCCCCTTCCATGACCACACAAGCCCGATATTCGACGGTGCAGGGAGCCTTCAAGGGTTGATTCCACCAAAGCGATAGCCCTTGAGGCGAGGTGATGTCCAGCGTATCGTCGCGCAGGACGATCCGCGTTTGTGCCGATTCCGCTTCGATGAGCCAATGGGTGCCGGCTAAGCAGGGAACGAGAAACGAAAAGAGGAAAGCGAAAGATAGAAGTAGTCGCATGGTGATATCATTATGGCTGCAAAGGTAAGTGTTTGCAGCCATAATACGCGATATTTAAAGGATTTTAACTTGATAACGACACGGCCGTTTATTACTTTTGGCGGCACAAAATTAAGTGGGAAAAGCGCTTTTCTTTTGATATTTCTTCTTTTCTCCTTCATTTTTCATCGTTGAGGCTTCATTTTTCATTATTCCTTACTCATTATTCGCTAAAATTGCCTACCTTTGCAGCCGCTAAGACGAAGAATAGCTAATAGTTAATCCCAAAAACAACATTATAATCATGAATTTCGTTGAAGAACTGAAATGGCGCGGAATGGTGCACCAGATGATGCCTGGCACCGAAGAGCTGCTCCAGAAAGAACAAGTGACGGCCTACGTGGGCATCGATCCCACGGCCGACAGTCTCCACATCGGTCACCTCTGCGGCGTGATGATGCTGCGCCACCTGCAGCGTTGCGGCCACAAACCCCTTGCCCTCATCGGCGGTGCCACCGGCATGATCGGTGATCCGAGCGGCAAGAGCCAGGAGCGTAACCTCCTTGACGAGGAGACGCTGGCACATAACGTGGCGTGCATCAAGGCACAGCTGTCTCACTTCCTCGACTTCGAGAGCGATGCGCCCAACCGTGCTGAACTGGTGAACAACTACGACTGGATGAAGGACTTCACGTTCCTGGCTTTTGCCCGCGACGTAGGTAAACACATCACCGTGAACTACATGATGGCGAAGGACAGCGTTCAGAAGCGCCTCAATGGCGAGGCACGTGATGGCCTCTCGTTCACCGAGTTCACCTATCAGCTGCTGCAGGGCTACGACTTCTACTACCTCAATACGCACAAGGGCTGCAAGCTGCAGATGGGCGGCTCCGACCAATGGGGCAATATTACAACAGGTACTGAGCTCATCCGTCGCATGGGTGGCGGCGAAGCTTATGCGCTGACATGTCCCCTCATCACGAAGAGCGACGGCCGCAAGTTCGGCAAGACGGAGCAGGGCAATATATGGCTCGACCGCCGCTACACGAGTCCTTACCGCTTCTACCAGTTCTGGATCAACGTAGCCGACGAAGATGCTGAGCGCTACATCAAGATCTTCACCTCATTGCCTAAGGACGAGATCGACGAGCTCATCGCCCGTCACCGCGAAGATCCGGGTCGTCGCGAGCTACAGCGCCGTCTGGCCGAGGAGGTCACGAAGATGGTTCACAGCGAGGAAGACCTGCGCATGGCTCAGGAGGCTTCGCAGATGCTCTTCGGCAAATCGACGAAGGAGGCGCTTGTCAGCCTGGACGAGCAGACGCTCCTGGACGTTTTCGACGGCGTGCCTCATTTCACCATCGCCAAGAGCCTGCTCGAGGGCGAGGGCATCAAGGCCGTAGAACTCATGGCCACCGAGACCGAGTGTTTCCCCTCGAAGGGCGAGATGCGAAAGATGGTGCAGGGTGGCGGTGTGAGCCTCAATAAGGAGAAGCTCACGCAGTTCGACCAGGCCGTGACCACCGCCGATCTCATCGACGGGCGTTACCTGCTCGTGCAGAAAGGCAAGAAGAATTACTATCTGCTCATCGCTGAGTGAGTTGAAAGGTGAAAGTTCTTCGAAGTATCGAAGCGACCAGAGGTCGAGCGCTCCAAGGGTGGAGCGACCAGGTCGAACGCTTTGCAAACGAAGCGTTGAAAGCGGTGAACGGGAAGTAGAAAACGACCGTTAACTGTCAAAGAACGTTAAAAGCAACGCCTATTCCTGTAATTTTCAACTTCCAACTTTCATCTTTCAACTAAAAAAACGTACCTTTGCCGCGCTTTTAGCGATAAAAGCCTTAGGATTGGGATATGGTGTAATGGTAACACAACAGGTTTTGGTTCTGTTTTTCCTGGTTCGAATCCGGGTATCCCAACCAGCAAAAGCCAGAAAAGAAGGAAACGCACGCGTGCGCTTCCTTCTTTTTTTACATAAAATTTCGTTATGTCGCAGAAAATTGCGACCTTTGCAGCCGAAAAACGAATAACAACAAATATAATTGCAATGGAATACAATTTCAGAGAGATTGAAAAGAAGTGGCGTCAGCGTTGGGTTGACCAACAGACGTACAAGGTGACGGAGGACGAGACACGCAAGAAGTTCTACGTCCTCAATATGTTTCCCTATCCCAGTGGCGCAGGTCTGCACGTGGGGCATCCCCTCGGCTACATCGCTTCGGACATCTATGCCCGCTACAAGCGTCTGCAGGGCTTTAACGTGCTGAACCCGATGGGCTACGATGCCTACGGTCTTCCCGCAGAACAATATGCCATCAAGACAGGTCAGCATCCTGAGAAGACTACCTTCGCCAACATCGACCGCTACCGCGAGCAGCTGGACAAGATCGGTTTCTCGTTTGACTGGAGCCGCGAGGTTCGAACCTGCACACCAAACTACTATAAGTGGACACAATGGGCGTTCCAGAAGATGTATAACTCATACTTCGACGAACAGCTCCAGAAGGCACAACCCATGGAGAAACTCATCGAGAAGTTCAAGGCTGAAGGCAAATGGCCTGCCGATGAAAAGGAGCAGAGCGAACTGCTCATGCAGCATCGCATTGCCTACCTCGGTGAGACGATGGTGAACTGGTGCCCTGCATTGGGTACGGTGTTGGCCAACGACGAGGTGGTCAATGGCGTCAGCGAGCGCGGCGGCTACCCGGTGGAGCAGAAGAAGATGCGCCAGTGGTGTCTGCGCGTCAGCGCCTACAGTCAGCGTCTGTTGGATGGTCTGGAGACCATTGACTGGAGCGAGAGCATCAAGGAGACCCAGAAGAACTGGATTGGTCGCAGTGAAGGTGCCGAAGTGCTGATCAAGGTAGCCGACAGCGATGTGGATTTCACCATCTTCACCACACGTGCCGACACGATGTTCGGCGTGACCTTCTTCGTGCTGGCTCCTGAGAGCGAATTGGTGGACAAGGTGACCACACCAGACCAACGCGAGGCGGTAGATGCTTACATCAAATATGTGAAAGGCCGCACCGAGCGTGAACGCATGATCGACCACACTGTGACAGGTGTGTTCTCCGGCGCCTACGGCATCAACCCGATCACCGGCGACAAATGCCCCATCTACGTGGCAGAATATGTGTTGGCTGGCTACGGCACAGGTGCCATCATGGCCGTTCCGGCTCATGACAGCCGCGACTACGCCTTCGCCAAGCACTTCGACCTTCCCATTATTCCATTGGTGGAAGGAGCCGACGTGAGTGAGGAGAGCTACGATGCCAAGGAGGGTATTGTGATGAACTCACCCATAAGTCCTGACAAGAGTGTGATGTATGATGGCGAATGTCTAGTCTTGAACGGCAAGACCATCAAAGAGGCCATCGCCGAGACAAAGCGCTTCGTGAAGGCTCATCACCTAGGTCGCGTGAAGGTGAACTACCGTCTGCGCGATGCCATCTTCAGCCGTCAGCGCTACTGGGGCGAACCCTTCCCTGTCTATTACAAGCATGGGATTCCCCAGATGATACCCGAAGAATGCCTGCCTATTGAGTTGCCTCAGGTGGATAAGTTCCTGCCCACCGAGACCGGCGAACCTCCCTTGGGCAATGCCACCAAATGGGCTTGGGATGAGAAGAACAAGAAGATTGTGGAGAACAGCCTCATCGATGACGAGAATGTCTTCCCCATTGAGCTCTATACCATGCCTGGTTTCGCAGGCTCTTCAGCCTACTACCTCCGTTATATGGATCCCCTCAACGATGAGGCATTGGTAAGCGAGAAAGCTGCCAGCTACTGGCAGAACGTAGATCTCTACGTAGGAGGTAGCGAGCATGCAACGGGCCACTTGATCTACAGCCGTTTCTGGAATAAGTTCCTCTTTGACCTGGGCATCAGCAAGAAGGAAGAGCCCTTCCAGAAGCTCATCAACCAAGGTATGATTCAGGGTTGGTCCAGCTTCGTCTATCGCCTGCGTGGCACCAACAAGTTCGTGAGCTTCGACCTCCTGGAGGAGCAGTATGATGATGCCAAGAAGAAGAACCTCTACTTCTACGAGGGCACTGAGGCCGATCCCGTATATGCCGACATCAGCATGGTCAGCGGCAATGTGCTGGATGTGGAGAAAATCCGTCAGTGGACAGCCGAGTTCCGCGATGCAGAGTTCATCCTGAACAAGAACGGGCAGTACATCGTCAGCCAAGCTATCGAAAAGATGTCCAAGTCGAAGTACAACGTGGTCAATCCCGATGACATCTGCGAGAACTACGGCGCAGACACACTGCGTCTCTACGAGATGTTCCTTGGCCCCATCGAGCAGTCGAAGCCTTGGGATGTCGCCGGCATCGACGGTTGCTTCCGCTTCCTGAAGAAGTTCTGGAATATGTTCTGGAACAAAGAGGATTTTGCTGTCACCGATGAAGAGCCCTCAGCTGCCGAGCTGAAGGCATTGCATAAGCTCATCAAGAAGGTGACAGAGGACATCGAAGCCTTCTCTTACAACACCAGCATCCCAGCCTTCATGATCGCCACCAACGAACTCTCAAGCCTCAAGTGCACCAAGCGTGCCGTGCTCGAGCCTATCGTGGTGCTCATCGCTCCCTTTGCACCTCACATCGCTGAGGAACTGTGGGAAGCACTCGGCCACACCACCAGCGTCTGCGATGCCCAATGGCCTGAGTTCAACGAGAAATTCCTCGTCGAAGATACGGTGAAGATGATGGTCGCCTTCAACGGTAAGACACGCTTCGGCATCGATTTTCCCGCCGATGCCGACAATGCCACCATCGAAGCTGCTGCTCGCAATCACGAGCTCACGCCCAAGTACCTTGAAGACAAACAGATTGTGAAGGTCATTATTGTGCCAAAACGCATGATTAACATTGTGATGAAATGAAAAAGATGAGTATCACTAACATCGTCGATGAAGTCAAGGATTACTTCTTTATAGCCCTCGGATGTCTTGGCTACTGCATCGGCTTCTGCACCTTCATGCTGCCCTACGAATTCACGCCGGGCGGCATGACGGGCGTCTCCGCCATCATCTTTTACGCCACTGGCTTCCCCACCCAGTACAGCTACTTTATCATCAATGCTGTTCTTCTGGCCATCGGTCTGAAGATCTTAGGCTTCAAGTTTTTCACCAAGACAATCTATGCCACCGCCTGCATCACGTTGTTCCTCGCTTTGGTGCAGCAGGTGATAGCCCTCCCCGACGGCACGTTGCCTAAAGTCGTTGGCGATCAGCCTTTCATGGCTGCCGTTATCGGTGCTTGCATCGAGGGCGCAGCTTTGGCTGTTGTGTTCATCAACAACGGCTCTACGGGCGGCACGGATATCATCGCTGCCATTGTGAACAAGTACAAGAACTTCTCGATGGGACGTATCCTGATGTGGTTGGACTTTATCATCGTTTCGTGCAGCTTCTTCGTCTTCCACGACTGGAACAAAGTGGTGACCGGTTACGTCATCCTCATCATCTCGATGATCCTGCTCGACTACACGATGACGTCAGCTGCGCAGAGCGTGCAGTTCACCATCATCTCCGACAAGCACGAGGAAATCGCCAAGAAGATTGGCGAAGAGATCCATCGTGGTGTTACGGAGTTGTATGGCGAAGGCTGGTACAGCAAGCAGGAGCGCCGCGTGCTCATCGTCATGGCCCGTCGCCGCGAGAGTCAGCAGATTTTCCGACTCATCAAGCATATCGATAACAAAGCCTTCGTCACGATGACCAAAGTCGTAGGCGTCTATGGCGAGGGCTTCGACCATATCAAGACATGACGAAATTGGACAATTGGTCAATTTACGATTTGACGGTTGTCCTGTCACCTTGTATCAATTGTTCAATTGTAAATTGTCAAATTGTCAAATGAAGATAGTTTTTGCCACTAACAATCAGCACAAGCTCTCCGAGGTTCGTCAGATCTTGGGCGAGCGTTTTGAGGTCGTGGGCCTCAAGGACATCGGCTGTGACGAGGATATCCCTGAGACGGCGGACACGCTCGAAGGCAATGCCCTGCAAAAGGCACGTTATGTCAAGGAACACTACGGCCTCGACTGCTTTGCCGACGACACAGGGCTCGAAGTGACTGCCCTCAACGGCGTTCCTGGCGTTCACACGGCTCGCTATGCCGAGCTTTTCGGCAACGGCTTTTCCCATGACAGCGATGCCAACATGAACCTCTTGCTGCATAATTTAGAAAAAATAACAGACCGCAGCGCAAGATTTCGCACGGTCATTGCGTTATTATATCAGGGGCAGGAATATCTCTTCGAAGGCATCTGCCCCGGTACCATTCTCCGCGAGCGCCACGGCCATGAGGGCTTCGGCTACGATCCCATCTTCCAGCCCGATGGCTACGACCGCTGCTTCGCCGAGATGACTGCCGCCGAGAAGAACGCAATCAGTCACCGAGGACGCGCCACGCAGAAGCTGGCGGAGTTCCTCAGGACAAAGAAATGATAAATGATAAATGATAAATAATAACGATGAAAGAGTCTGCATTACAAAAGCTTATGCCTTCATTCAGGACTGTTGCTCGTCCTGTCATTTATCATTTATTATTTATCATTTATTATTTATCATTTATTATTTCAGCGCAAGCCCAGCAGATTGGGTCGTGGCAAGTCTATCCCGCCTATTCCGTCTGCACGCGTAATATCCCTGTCGGGCATCGCGTTTATGCCTTGATGGAGAGCAAGCTGATGGCTTACGACACCGATGACCAAAGCGTCACCACTTTCGATTGGATGCGCCAGCTCAACGATGTCACCATCGACTTCATCCACTTCAGCGATGAAGCCAAACGCGTCATCATTGTTTACGACAACGGCAACATTGATCTCCTCTCCACGGCGGACGACTATGACGTCATCAACCTCGCACAGCTCAAGAACAGCACGCTGCAGAACAAACAAGTCAACAACGTTCAAGTTCAAGGCACGCTGGCTTATATCTGCACAGGCTTCGGCATTGTGGTGGTCGATATGAAAGAGGGAATCATCCGCGAGACTTATCAGCTGGAGATGAATGTGACGGCTTGTGCAGCCTCCGAGACAACACTCTACGCCAGCACCGATTCGGGTCTATGGTCAGGAGCCGTAACCGATAACCTGCAGGATAAAAGCCTCTGGCAGCTGGTGGACGTCAAGTATAAGACATCGTTGATGGAATACTTCGACGGACACGTGTGGCTCGCTGTAGGAACATGGGTAGGACGTACTGACGAATCACACAGCGGTTTCGTCACGACGTTCAACAATATAGGTCGTCCTACATACATGACAAAGTCCAATGGCAAGCTGATCATCGGCAACGCCAGCCACGTTTACGTGTTCGACAGCACTGACAGCCAGCAACATCTCACTGGTTCGTTCACGTGGAACAACATCGCTTATGGCAATAAAGACTATTGGGCCAGCGATGGCTATGCAGGTCTGCAGGCCTATACGCTCAACGCTGACGGCACTTTCAGTCTCGCTACTCCTGCCGTTCACGCTGACGGTCCTCCGCACGACTACAGCCTTCACATGCGTTGGGCAGGCGACCGTCTGATGATCAGCGGTGGTCATCAGAACTATTCGCCAACCAGCCGTCCGGGAACAGCTTATATCCTCGAACCTGATGGCTCTTGGACCGTCTTTGACTACGCATCAGGCGTTGCCATAGACCCCAAAAGTCGCTTCCTCGACGTCACTAATATTGCTCAGGACCCTAATGATGCCAGCCACTACTACCTCGGCACGGCTCGCAGTGGTATCTATGAGTACCGCGACTATAAATGCGTTGGACACATAGGAATGGAAAATGCGCCTTTCCACTCCATCCTTCCCGAGAATCCTCACCCGCAGTGGTTTGTCGTGGCTGATGGCCTTACCTATGATCCCGACGGCAATCTTTGGACGCTGAATTGCACTGAAGGAGCACGTGACACCACGATTCGCGTGATGCGCCCCAATGGTTCGTGGCTCGGCATCCCCTGCTCCGAGATCAAGGAAGCCAGCACGCTCGACCGCATCTTCTTCGATACGGACGGACGGGCATGGATCAACAGCCGCCGTATGAATGCGCGTGGTATCTTCATGCTCGACACCAATGGTTCTATCGACCGCACTTCTGATGACCGCCGTCAGCATCGCGGCACCATTGTCAATCAGGACGGCACTTCCTATTCCCCTGATGAGTTCTACAGCTTCGCGGAGGATGCCGATGGTCAGATCTGGATAGGTACAAACCTCGGTCCCTTCCGCATCAACAACCCAGCCGATTTCCGCGACAAGGACTTCCGCTTCGAGCAAGTCAAGGTATCGCGCACCGATGGCAGCGGACTCGCCGACTATCTCCTTTCGGGCATTCCTATTCTCAGCATCGCCATCGACGGCGGACAGCGATTGTGGTTCGGAACGGCTGGCAACGGTCTCTATCTCATCAGCGCTGACTGTCAGGAAGAGCTTTATCATTTCACGACCGACAACTCGCCGTTGCCATCAAACAATATCTACGACATCGCCGTCGATGGTCGTACGGGTCGCGTTTTCGTTGCTACCGACAAAGGCCTCTGCAGTTATCTTTCCGATGCCACAGACCCTGAGCCTGTCCTCGAGGAAAAGGCTGTCTATGCCTTCCCGAACCCCGTTGATCCCGACTACCATGGACCCATTGTTGTCCGTGGTCTGACCAATAATGCGGAAGTCAAAATCACTTCATCTACGGGACAGCTCATCTGGCAGGGTACAAGCAACGGTGGCACGTTCTCGTGGAACGGCTGCAATAGGCACGGTCGTCGCGTAGCTTCAGGAATTTACAATGTTATTGCTACCACTTCCGATGGCGATAATGCCATCGTCACCCGCATAGCCTTCATACGCTGATATGCTCTGCTGTCACTTCCTGTCCGAGGAAGATGGTGGCAGCAGCGGAGAAGGGTGCCGGGGCATCAGTGGTGAGGAAACGCGCCGTACCACCGCAGGTGATATGGGCTTCAAGATCCGCGTGGCGGTGTAGATAGTCACGGAGGCTGCAGGCTACGTATTCGCCTTGTGAGATGAGGCGCACGGCTGCTGGTGTATGCGCGCGAATCTTATTATAAAGAAGGGGGAAATGGGTACAACCGAGAATGATGGCATCGATCTGCGGATCGCGTCGGAGCAGTGTTTCTATGTCACGACGGATAAAGTAGTCGGCACCAGGTTGATCAAACTCGTGGTTCTCGACTAATGGAACCCACATTGGGCAGGCTTGCCCGGTGACAACGATGTCGGGGTGCAGCTTAGCCATCTCGAGTTCGTAGGTGCGGCTGGCTATGGTGCCTTGTGTGGCAACGATGCCGATGTGTCGCGTGAGGGTGAGAGTGCCTACGGCTTCAACGGTGGGACGGATAACGCCGAGAACACGACGCGACGGGAGTGCCGGGCTGTTGGCACTGGCTGAGGAGAGAGGGGGAAAGAGATGGGGAAGGTCGCGCTGTTGAATGGTTCGCAGCGCCTTGGCTGAAGCAGTGTTGCAGGCGAGGATGATGAGGGGACAGCCCATGTCAAAAAGACGCCGCACAGCTTCGAGCGTAAATTCATATACGAGCTCGAAGCTGCGCGGACCATAAGGGGCACGGGCATTGTCGCCCAAATACAGGTAATCGTACTCGGGCATCAGCTGGCGGATTTCACGAAGCACCGTGAGACCGCCGTAGCCACTATCGAAGATGCCGATGGGAGACAAGTGAGTATTACGTTCAGTGTTTCAATTTGCAGACCCGCCAGGGGTGATGCCGAGATGAGTGAGCACGGCTTCGGTGATGTCAACGCCGACTTGTGGATGCACGAAGGGCACGGCATTGTTGTCGGTGTTGAGCACGAACATGAGCCCCCGTTTGGCAGCAACGTTGCGGATGGCGGCGTTGAGGCGTTCGCTGACGGAGGCCTGAAGCTTCGTTTCGGCTTCGGCCAGGAGCCGTTGTGCTTCGCTGCGGAAGCTGACGCTCTTGTCCATGAGTTCCTGCAGCTCCACCTGGCGCTTTTGGAGTATGCTCTTGGGGAAGTCCTTCTGTCCTTGCAGGAACTCCGCGAACTTACGCTGGAACTCCTCCTCGGCGCGCGCTGCCTCAGCGTCGTACTGCGCTTTGAGTGCTGCGAAGTCCTCCTTGGCTTTCTGGTATTCGGGCATGACAGTGAAGACGGCATTGTAGCTGAGGTAGCCGTATTGGGGCACGGTTACTGCCGTCTGCGGCTGCGTCTCCCCTGCGTTAGTTGCAGGGGAGGCGGCCGTCTCTTGTGCCGCGAGAGAGAGCGACATGAGGGCGATGCTCAGTGAAAGGAACAATCGTTTCATGAGTCAACGTGTCTTTTTAGATGCCGAGGGCTTTCTTCAATTCCGGAGTGATATCGGTGCTCAGCTTGGTGCTGATGTAAGGAATACCGGATGTGATATCCATGATATATACATATCCTCCTTCATCGCCGATCTTCTTGACGGCTTCAGTGACCTTCTCGGAGATGGCCTGCAGCTTTTCAGTCTGTGCCTTCTGCAGGGCTTGCTGGTTATCCCGATAGGTCTGCTCAAGACGCTGGTAGAGATCCTGCAGCTCGGTCTGACGGCGCTGGCGTACGTTGTCGAGGAGGTTGGCTTGTTCTTTCTCGAACTCCTCGCTCTTCTTCTGGAATTCATCCTGCATACGTTTGAAGTCATCTTCGTACTGCTTGGCGAGATTCTGCAGCTCGGTCTGAGCAGCGTTGTATTCCGGCATGAGTTGAACGACTTCTGCGGAGTTGAAGTGACCGAATTTCTGTGCTGACATGGTCAGCGGAGCGAGCAGCATAATAGCTGCGAAAAGAATTTTCTTCATTTGTCTGATTGTTGGTTTTATGAATTGTTTAATTGGTTTTGCTTGTGGGGCGGCGGGAACCTCGCCTGACGGCGAAGGCACTGTGGCAAGGAGAAGTTGATTTGTCAACTCGTCAACTTGTCAACTTGTCAACTTGTCAACTTGTCAACTCGTCAACTCGTCAACTTGTCAACTCGTCAATTGCCGTAGCCCATTTTCTGGAGGACTTCGCCGGAGATGTCAATCTTTGGGGAGGCAAAGATGATGCCGGCATCGGAAGCGCGGTCGAGAACGAGGCTATAGCCTTTGGCTTCGCAGATCTCCTTGACGGCGGTGTAGATTTCGTCCTGGATGGGTGTCATCAGGCTTTCGCGCTTCTTGAAGAGCTCGCCTTCGGGTCCGAAATACTTCTTCTTGAGGTCTGCCGCTTCCTTTTCCTTGGCCACGATGGCAGCCTCGCGCTCCTTCTTCACTTCGGCGCTGAGGAAAACGACTTCGCTCTGATAGGTCTTGTAGAGGTTTTGTGCCTCCGTGGTGATGGCTTCGATCTCAGCCTGCCATTTGCGCGAGATCTGGTTCAACTGTTCATTGGCACGCTCGTAGGCGGGGATATTCTTGAGGATATATTCCATATCGACGAGCACGAACTTCTGGGCTGATGCGGGCTGGCTGTAACCTAAGGCTATCGTGGCCAGCAAGATAATCATTAACTTTTTCATATTCGTAGATTATTGTTTTAGTTGAAGAGTTTTATTCTTTTGACGGAATTTCTGATGGTGGGTTTATTGCTCATTAATATTTTTCACTTTTCACTCTTTCACATTTCACTCTTTAGAACTCCTGTCCGAGCACGAAATGGAACTGGCTTCCGCCGTAGCTCTTACTGCCGAAGACCTTGTCGAAACCATAAGCCCAGTCGATGCCGAGCAAACCTACCATAGGCAGGAAGATACGTACGCCGACGCCGGCAGAACGTTTCATGTCGAAGGGGTTGAAGTCCTTGATGTTGTTCCACGCATTACCGCCCTCGAGGAAGCCGAGGCCGTAGATGTTGGTGGAGTTGCTCAGGATGAACGGATAGCGGAGCTCCAGGGTGAAACGGTCGTAGGCATAGCCGCTGTAGCCACGCGGTGTGAGCGATCCGTTGTCGTAACCGCGGAGGCCGATGGTTTCGTTCATGTAGCTGTAGGAATAGCCGCTCATGCCGTCGCCGCCAACGTAATAGGTGGAGAATGGCGAGCGTTTGTTCTTGTTGTAGTGTCCGAGGATGCCGAACTCGACGCGTGTCATGAGCACAGGGCATTTTTTGTGGCCGGTCAACGGGGTGAACGTACGGCTCTTGAATTTCCATTTATGATACTCGAGCCATTGGTATTTCTCCTGCATCTCTTTCATATAGGTGCTGGAACTGGAGTTGTTGGCCAGATTAGCATAGTCGCGGCCGTCCCATAAGGAGTAGGGCGGTGTGATGCCAAGGGAGAACACGAACTCGGAACCGCTGCGGGGATAGATGGGATTGTCGGTGGAACTACGGGCGAGGGTGATGTTAAGGCTCACGTCGTTGCAGGAGCCGTTGGTGAACAGTAGATACTCCCATTCCTTGAGCTGGTAGCGCGTATAGCTGATATCTGCCGAGAGTTGGAAATAGTCATCGGGCCACGACAGGCGTTTGCCCCAGCCGAGGGAGGCACCATAGACGATGATGTACTTGTCGGGGTCGTAGTAGTTCTCGTAGTAGTTGCCGTAGCTGTTGCCGTAGCCGTAGAGATAGTTGTAGTAGGAGTTGTAGTAAGCGGAATTGTAGTAGCGGTCGCTCACGTCGGTCGATTTCGAGAAGAAAGCCGAGAAGTTGAGCGAGTTAGGACGCTTGCCGCCGAACCACGGGTTGAGGTAGTTGATGGAGTAGGACTGGTAGTAGCGACCGTTGGTCTGACCGTTGATGCTGAAGGTCTCGCCATTGCCCTGAGGAATGATGCCACGGCGCATGCCGCCTTTCTTGAACAGATTGCCGAGGGCGAAGTTGCTGAACTTCAAACCGATCTTACCGATGACACCCGTTTGGCCATAACCCAACGAGAACTCTACTTGGTCGTTGGACTTGGAGTTGAGGCCCCAGCTGAGGTCCACAGTACCGTTTTCGGGATCGGGCTTGATGTCATAATCAATGTTCTCGTCGAAGTGTCCCATGGAGGCTATCTCGCGGTAGGAACGTTCGAGGGCTTCTTTCGAGAAGAGGTCGCCGGGCTTGTTGCGCAACTCGCGGCGGATGACGTGCTCGTAAACGCGGTCGTTGCCGGTGATGGTGACTCGGTTGATGTAGGCCTGCTGGTTCTCCTCAATACGCATCTCGAGATCTACGCTGTCGCCAACGATGTTGGTCTCCTTGGCATCAAGGTTGTAGAAGAGGTAACCGTTGTCGTAGTAGAGGTTACCGATGGCATCCTCGTCGGAACTGGTGCGTTTCTTGATGTGTGTGAGGTTATAGACATCGCCTTTCTTCATGCGCAGCAGCTCGTTGAGGAAGTCGGTGGTGTAGAGCGTATTGCCCACCCATTCGATGTTGCGGACATAGTATCTCTGGCCTTCTTCGACTTGAATGTATATATCGACGCTCTTTTCGTCGTGAGGCACGACACTGTCGCACACGATGCGTGCATCGCGGAAGCCCAGCTCGTTGTATTTCTCGATGAGGCGTTCCTTGTCGTCCTTCCAGTTCTTCTCGATGAATTTCTTGCTGCGGAACCAGCTGCTCATGAGGCCTTTCTCGTGGGTTTTCTTGAAAGCTCCGTTCTTGATGAGCGAACCCTTGATCTGCTTCATCGTCAGCGAGTGGTTGCCATCGACGGTGATGCTGTTGACCTTCACCTTGTCTTTCTTGTCGATGTTGACATCGAGGATGACTTTCCCGGCCTCGCTGAGGTCGTCGGTCTGCTGGAAGGATATCTCCACGTTCTTGAAGCCTTTGTCCTCGAAGTATTTCTTACCCCAAATGCGTGCACGGTCCAGCAGGTTGGGTGTGAGCTGTATGTCCTTGATGAGTCCCATCTTGGTCTCCAGATCCTCGCGCTCGCTCTTCTTCACGCCGTTGTAGTTGATTTTTGAGATGCGCGGACGCGTAGCGAGTCTGATCTTCAGATAGACGCTGTCGCCTACGATGCTGTCGGCAAGGATGGCGACATTGCTGAAAAGTCCGTTCTTCCAATAGCGGCGAATGGCCTGCGAGATTTCCTCGCCTGGCACCGTGATCCGTTGTCCTTTCGAGAGTCCCGAAAGGCCGATGAGCACGAAGTCCTCGTAGGTCTTTACGCCTTCAACGGTGATATCGCCGATGTAGTATTGCTGCGGTGTACGCGAATAGTCGATGGTTGGGTTGACGATGTGCTCGGTTTGGGCATACAGTCTCATCCCCAAGCCGAAAGACGCGGGGAGGATATACCCGAGGAGAGCAACCGTCAGGATTCTATATAGGATGTGCTTATTCATCTATGATACTGTTATTTGTTCACTCGTTTTGCCGTAGCGGCGCTCGCGAGCCTGATAGTCGGCTATGGCTTTGTCCAGCTCTGCTTCATCGAAGTCGGGCCAGAAGGTATCACAAAAATAAAGTTCGGAGTAGGCGATTTGCCACAACAGGTAGTTGCTCACGCGCAGTTCGCCGCCCGTTCGGATGAGCAGGTCGGGATCGGGCATGGCGCGTGTCTGCAGGTGCTGGCTGATCGTGTCCTCGTTGATGTCATTCGGGTCCACGCCTTCACGGATGATTTCCTTCACGGCGTTGGCCAGTTCCCATCGCGCAGAATAGCTGATGGCGAGCACCATCGTCATCTTGTCGTTGGCGGCCGTCCGATCAATCATCTTCTGAATCTTTTCCCTTATTTCTACAGGCAGGCGCGTCATATCTCCGATGACGCAGAAGCGTACGTTGTTCTTCATGAAAATCTCGTCTTCGAGATTCTTGAAGAGCAAGTCCATGAGCGCCTTGATCTCTTCGACGGGTCGGTTCCAGTTCTCCGTGGAGAAGGTGTAGAGGGTCAGGTATTTCACGCCGCGGCGCACGCAGGCTTCCGTGATCTTGCGCACGGTCTCGACACCTTGGACGTGACCGGCCGTGCGGGGCAGCCCTTTGGCCTTGGCCCAGCGTCCGTTGCCGTCCATGATGATGGCGATGTGTTCGGGAATATGTGTCAGTTGTTGCATTTGCGGTACTTGGGAGAGATATCGTAGGTGAGGAAGACAAACGTCTTCATGTAGCAATCCTTGTTTTTGAACATCCCACTTTCGACTCCATAAGGATCCTTGAGTTGGGTTGTGGCGCTGGTGTCGTCGAGACGATCGGTCGTGGTGAAGTTGGCAGTCCATTCGAAACCGATGTTCAGGCGAGGCAGCAATTTGTAGCGGAAGCCTATCCCGAGGGGAATGGTCATTCCTGCTGCTGCGGGGGCTCCGCCACCCGTAGCGATGACTACGCCTACGCCACCCACCAGATAGGGTGTCCAGCGTTTCATGCCTTTGTAGGCAGCCCCCAGGCCGTAGCCGAGGAAGTTGAACTCAAACTGTGCGCCGGCGTCCACCAGCTGTCGGCTGAAATGGATCGTCCGGGCCTCAGTGCCCCCTTCGGGTGTCTGGCTCCAAGCATCTTCCGGGATGAAGAGGCCTTTTGTGTCGCCGCTGACGTGGCCGTAGCCGATGTTCACCTTCACGGACATACGGGGGTTGAAGTTGCGACGCCAGATCAGCGTGCCTAAGAATCCCGGATTCTTGAACAGGTGGCCGCCCGCATCGCCGATGTAGCTGCTGATGCCTAAGCCGCCGCCG
This sequence comes from Bacteroidaceae bacterium, assembly GCA_016280855.1. Lineage (GTDB taxonomy): Bacteria > Bacteroidota > Bacteroidia > Bacteroidales > Bacteroidaceae > Physcousia. The sequence goes on along the minus strand of JAEEHP010000134.1, from coordinate 16,082 downwards.
ACTTCCTGCTGGTATTCCAGCAGTTCGCCGTCCTGTGCCGAGGCCTGAGTGGCCAGGAACATGATGAGCAGGGCTGTTAACGTACGCGGCTTCATGGAGCGTTCTGATCTTATTCGCCGTAGCTGTTGTAGGACAGCGCCCAGAGCTGATTGTCAGCAATGATCCATACGTATTGGTCTGAGCCGACAGCGGTAATGGCTCCAGCTTTGCCCACGAGTTCAGCGGGCGTGGAGAGATAGGCATTTTCCTTCCAGTTGAGGCCGTTGTCGTGGCTGATGTAGAGCACATCGAGGGCTTTATGCTTTCCGGCTCGGTCTGCATCGCCCATCGCCATGAGCCAACCGTTGTAGGTTGTGACGACGGGGTGTTGCCAGCGCGGCAGGGGATATTCCGCAGTCTGATCGTTGAAGGCAATCCAAGGCTCGTTGTGGCCTTCGAGCAGGCTCCATACGAACAGCGGTTTGTCGCTGGCATCGTCGAAGGCATCGGACAACGCGAGTACGCGGTGGTTGCCATTGTTCTGTGCGTAGGCTATGGCAGCGGAAACGCGTCTGAAAGGGAGCTCTGAGTTTGGCGTGGGTTGCCAGTTTGTGCCGTCTTGGGACATGGCTGTCGTAGTAGCACCATCAGCTGACACTACGGCATAGAGCGCCGTCTCCGAGGCCGCGAAGAGGGCGACCTGCTTGTCGTCGCTTTGAGGCTGAAGCGTCCACCTGCGGCCATCTTCCGAACGATAGACCTGGCCTGCATCGTTGCTCATCCACAGCTGATGGTCGAAGCTTACGGCTGATTCCACCCTGCCGGCTGTCAACCCTTCACAAGGCACGGTCTCCCAGCTTGTGGGGAAGGGACTGATTGCGTGGTGGCCGGTGGGGAAGCTGACGTAGTTCTCGCCCGTTGCCGTTTGACTGAACAGCGTGGGACGGTCGCTGTCTTGACCTTGAGCCTCGTGGATCAGCAACTTGGCTGCGGTCTTGTCGGCAAAGCCGTCAATGGGACAGATCTTGGTCCACGTGAAGCCATCGGCGTTGTTGTCGCGGACGTTCAGCGTGACGCGGTAGTCGCGATAGCTCTTGCCGTCGGTGGCCATGACGCGGAAAATTACGGGTTCGGTGAAATTGATGCTGTCCTTCTCGGTGTGTACGGTCCAGGAGGTCGTGTCCGAGATGCTGGCGTATGCGGCAGTACCCTGTGCGGACACTGTCACCAGCACGGCATCAAGTATCGATCCGGTCGGCAACATGTCCACGTTGGTGATGGTGCCGGCACGATGGTCTATCGCGAAACGTACTGCTGAGGCATTGGTGATGGTGTAATAGGTGCTGTCCACTCCAGTCGAGCTTTTTGTGTGGACAGTACGTTTGAGCGCCGTCACCTTGAAGTTGGTGATGAAGCAGTGACTTGTGAGCTCCACTTTGTCGCCTTTGGAGCAGGCCACGAAGGTTGCGGCCATGGCTGTCAGTAGCACGAAAGTATAGAAGAGTCTCTTCATTTTTATCTCGTTCGGGTTAAAAGCGACTGCAAAAGTACATCTTTTTATCGCGCGAAGAAAATATAAGCGTCTTAAAAAAGCCTTTTTAACCCTCTAATTAGGCAAAATTAACGTGTATAGGCCGTCCTTTAGGGTCTGTTTTGATTTCCGGGGCCTTAATGCCGCTGCCTAAAACGATGTCTGAGCGTTCGATATACGCCTCGTCCCACAGGTCGGCATCGATGAACGATTGCAGGGTTTGGGCACCGCCTTCGACCAAAAGAGACTGTAGGTCGTTGAGCGCCGAGAGATGTGAAATGAAAGTGGCTTGCGCCGCATCGTCGCTCGTCTTTGTCGTCAGCACGAATCGCTTCGGGCTCTTGCCCGGCCATAGCCTCGTGGTCAGGGTGGGCTGATCCAGCTCCCATGTGCGGCGGCCTACGAGTATCGCTTCGTGCGTGGCTCGCAGTCGGTGCACGAGCATCTGTGTCCATGGCGTTGAGAACTTCATGGCGGGTCCGTCTTTCTCTAAACTTTCGCGGCAGCGGTCGATGAATCCGTCGGCACTTTCTGCCCATTTCAGCGTAATCCACGGGCGATGCTGCGTCTGTTGCATGAAGAACTTGCGATTCAGCCACTTGCATTCTTCTTCCAACACGCCGACCACCACCTCGGCACCCGCCTCGCGCAGACGCTTAATCCCGCGGCCGCAAACCTTTTCGTTGGGGTCGCCCGTGCCTACGACCACCCTGCGGAAACCTTTCTCCACCAGCAGCTCAGCACAGGGTGGCGTTTTGCCCCAGTGCGAACAGGGCTCTAAGCTCACGTAGATGGTTGCCTCGCGGAGCAGGCACTCGTCCTCTGGGCGCACCGATCGTACGGCATTCACCTCGGCATGGGGACCGCCGTACTCGCGATGCCAGCCCTCGCCGATGATACGTCCCTCATGAACGATCACCGCCCCCACCATCGGATTCGGCGCTGTTGTCAGCTCCCCGTTGCGTGCCAGCTGCAGGCAGCGGCTCATATAGCGTTCGTCCGTTGTCATGATATCTTTTTTCATCTTTTTCACAAAAACTTTCAGCTTTCAACTTTCATCTTTCAACTTTTTACTACCTTTGCGCCATGAATTATCGTGAACTCATCGCTGCACTCACCCCGCTCCATGGATCGGGTGAGGCTCGGGCTATCGTCAGGATGGTGATGGAAGAGCGTTTCCACCTCTCCCAAACTGACCTTTTGCTCGGCAAAGATACACAATTATCTGCAACCGACCGCACGGAATTCGAAAAAATTGCATCTCGCCTCATCCAGGGCGAACCTGTGCAATATGTCCTTGGCTTCGCGGACTTCTGCGGTCACCGCTTCTGTGTCACCCCCGATGTCCTCATCCCGCGTCCTGAGACTGAGGAGTTAACGCGTTGGGCGATGGATGAATGCTTGGCCTCCAATTCTCCATCCTCGCCATGCCATATCCTAGATCTCTGCACGGGTTCCGGTTGCATCGCCATATCTCTCGCTCTGGCGCTGCCCGCAGCCCGTGTCACCGCCGTTGACATCAGCGCTGCTGCCCTCGACGTAGCACGCCATAATGCCGCCGCCCTCGGTGCCGCCAATGTAACCTTTGTCCAAAATGACGTTTTAATCTCTCATCTCTCACCTCTCATCTCCTGCATCGTTTCCAATCCTCCCTATGTCTGTCAGTCTGAGGCCGTTGATATGTCTGCTACCGTGACAGACCATGAGCCGTCGTTGGCACTCTTCGTTCCTGACGAGGACCCGCTGCTGTTCTATCGTGCCATAGCCCGCATCGGTCGCGAGGTGCTCGTGCCCGGTGGTCGCATCATGGTGGAACTCAATGCTGCACTTGCGGCATCCACTCGTCAACTGTTTGTGGATGACGGCTACAACGACGTTCAGCTCCGCAACGATCAATTCGGTAAACCTCGGATGCTGAGCGCTAAGCGTTGAAATTACTGCTTGGTATCTTCTCGCTTTTCTTCCTCCGCTTCCGCTTTCTCCGCTTGCTCCTCTTTCTCTTCTTGCTCCTTTGTCGCCTCTAAGTTCGGTGCAGACAAAGATGTGCGGTCGAAGAGACCGTAGGTGGTGCGCAACACGCGGAATTCGGTGCGGCGGTTGAGGGCGTTGCAAGCTTCCTGCAGACTGTCTGCGGGCAGCGCACGGATGAAGGTTTCCGTGAGGGTGTCGCCCTCGTGGAGGAAGGGATGGGACTCGGCGATGCGCCGCTTGACGACCTTGGGCTTGCTCTCGCCATAACCCTTCGGGGTCAGACGGTCGGCGGCTATCCCGTGTTCGATGAGGTAGTTGACTACGCTCTCGGCACGACGCTGAGACAATCGTTCGTTGTACTGATCGTTGCCGCGGTAGTCGCAGTGGGCACTGAGCTCAATGGTCACATTGGGGTTCTCGTTGAGCAGTGCCACGAGGCTGTCGAGGGCCACGGTGCTGTCGTCGGTCAGGGCTGCGCTGTCGAACTCATAGAAGACGTTGCGCACGAGCACAGGTGCGCTGATAGAGGCCAGCGGGAACTGCAGCACGTACTCCTTGCTGACGCTGGAGGTATCTACGGTGAGGGTCTCTACGTGGTTGAGAAAACCCTTGCAGGTGCCGAGGAACAGGTATTCAACGTGCGGTTGCACAGCGACTTCGAACGAGCCGTCGCCACGGACGCTGAGCTTCTGGTTGGTGCCGTCAGAGCCGATCATGTGAACGAGTCCGGCGGGCAACTCGTAGCCGTCCTTCTCATAGACCCATCCCTTGACGCTCTGTACCACCTCGGGGCAGAAGAAACTCATGAGATGATCCCAGCCGCGACCGTCGCCGCGGTTGGTGGCGAAGTAACCCTGGTTGTGCAAACCTTCGAATGTCATGCCGAAGTCGTCGCCGGCAGAGTTCATGGGGTAGGGCAGGTGGGTGATGCTCCATGTGTGGGTGACGCTGTCCTCACGCGCCATGAACAGGTCCAGACCGCCCATGCCCGAGTGACCGTCGGAGGAGAAGTAAAGGTCGCCGTTGGGGCGGAACGTGGGGAACATCTCGTCGCCGGGCGTATTGATGGGGGCAGGCAGATTCTCAACGCCGCCAAGCACCTTGCCTTCAACGCTGATGCGCCAGATATCCTTGCCGCCGTGGCCGCCTGGCATATCGCTGACGAAGTAAAGCCAGTCGCCATCGGGCGATACGGCGGGATGGGCAAAGGTGGAAAGGGTGTCCTTGGAGATCTTGAGCTCCTGCGGTTTGGACCATGTGGCATCGGAACGCTGCGAGGTGAAGATCTGGGCGTAGCGCGGGTAGTCGGGGTCAGTGGTGCAGCGCGTGATGTACATCGTCTTGCCGTCGGGCGAGAAGCAGCAGACACCCTCCTCCAATTCGGAGTTGAGCTCACCCTCTACGATGGCGGGCTGTATCCATTTGCCTTTCTCGTCCTTCTTGGTCCAGAAGACGTCGGCACACTTGGTTCCCGTGATGCCGCTGAGCTCTTCGCCGGTGGCCTGCGGACGTGTGGTGGTCCAGTAGAGCTGTTCCCAGTCGTCGCCCACGAGGGCTGGCGAGAAGTCGGAGCGCCGCGAGTTGAGCAGTGGCTCTTTCTTCACGGTATATAGCGAGCCTTTCTTCTTGAGGATGGTGGCTTGACGTGCGCCGATGAGTCCGTTGATGGCGATGGTGTCGTTCTGCGGTGTACAGATGTCGGTGTGCTGGGCATATAGGTTGCGGGCGTCCTCGATGTATTTCTCGTAACTCTTGATGGCCGCCTTGTAGTCGCCGTTCTTGTGTTGCAGGCGGGCGAGCTTGAGCGTGGCATCGAGGATGGCAGCCTCGGCGATGGAGTCGGCGATGGCGATGGACGTTGCTGCCTCGTCGGGAGCTGTTTCGGACGAGGCTACGGAGGTGCTGTCGGCGTCTTGGGCTTTTTTCTTGTTGCGCTTCTTCTTCGCTGAAGCTTTAGCCTTCTCCTGGAGGCGTTGGGCCTCAGCTTTGTGGCGGTCGGCCATGGCCTTTTCGGTGTAGCGAATGCCGTTCTGATACGCACCGATAGCCTTCGCCGTGTAGTTGATACGGCGGTAGCAGTCGGCCATCTTCAGCGCTCGCTCACCACGCTTGTCGCGCAACCTGATGGCGGTCTTGGAGTAGGCGGTCTTGTATTCGGACGCTGCATCGTAGTATTCGCCACGGGCGTAGAACTGATCACCTTTCTTCAACGCGCTCTCGGCGTTGCAGGAAAGCAATAAGGGGAGGAGAAAGAAAAGGAAGACCCACCCCCAGCCCCTCCCGTAGAGGGAGGGGAGTTGCTGGCGCGTTGAAGGGTTTATTAAATTCATTAGTTTTTCAAGAGGACATTCGCCCCTCCCTCCACGGGAGGGGTCGGGGGTGGGTCTTTATATTTATAACGCACATCCGCCCGATTTATTGTGCAACGGGTACGCGACGGTTGGAATTGTCCTGCATCACGGTGTTAACGATGTCGGTGACCATCTGCTTCAATTCGGCGATGAAGGTGGCAGCGTCGTACTCGTGGCGTTCAATCTGTCGGAGCTTCTTCTCCCAGATGCCGGTGAGCTCAGCGCTCTTGAGCAGCTCTTCGCGGATGAGACCGATCAGTTCGATGCCTGTGGGTGTGGGTGCAAGGCTCTTGCGTACGCGCCGGATATAGTTGCGTTTGAAGAGGGTCTCGATGATGGCGGCACGTGTGGAGGGGCGTCCTATGCCGTTCTCCTTGAGGGCATCGCGCAGCTCATCATCCTCGACGAACTTACCTGCCGTCTCCATGGCACGGAGGAGCGTAGCCTCGGTGTAAGGCTTCGGCGGTGTCGTCTGCTTCTCGGTGAGGGTGGGCACATGCGGGCCGCTCTCGCCCTTGCGGAAGGCGGGCAGGGTGCGCTCCTCGTCCTGGGGCGTTTCTGGGCTATCCGGATTGTCCGGATTCTCCGGATTTTCCGGTCTTTCTGTATTCTCCGGCGTTTTCTTCTTCTCCCACAGCACGCGCCACGCAGGATCGATGATGCGCTTGCCAGTGGCACGGAAGACAGACCCACCCCCTGCCCTCCCTGTGAGGGAGGGAGTGGTTTGTTCTGAGCCGGCATCCGCTTTGTCATTATCATAGGTATCTGCTCCCTCCCTTACAGGGAGGGCGGGGGATGGGTCTCTCACCTCGCCCGTCACGGTCGTCTGCTCGAACTTGCATTCGGGGTAGAAAGCGCCGATGAAACGGCGCGCGATGAGGTCATAGACACGCTTCTCATTGACGTTCAAGTTGGCGGTGGTCACGGGTACGCTGGTCGGGATGATGGCATGGTGGTCCGTGACCTTCGTGTCATCGAACACCTTCTTGGTCTTGGGCAGCTTCTTGCCGTCGGCCATCAGGGGCTGGATGAACCCTGCGTAAGGGGTCATGGAGGCTAAGATCTGCGGACATTTGGGGTACACATCATCGGGCAGGTAGGTCGTATCGACACGCGGATAAGTGGCCACCTTCTTCTCGTAGAGGCTCTGGATGAGCTGCAGGGTGAGGTCGGCCGAGAAACCGAACTTCTTGTTGCACTCCACCTGCAGCGAGGTGAGGTCGAAGAGGCGTGGCGCGGCCTCCTTGCCGGCTTTTTTCTCCACATTGGTGATGGTGAAGGGCAGCTCGCGGATGGCTTCCAATGCCTTCTCGCCTTCCTCCTGACTCTTGAAACCGCGGTCGCCCTCTTCCATGACGGCGGTGAACGTGGTCTCGCGATAGACCGTCGAGAGCACCCAATAGGTCTCGGGCTTGAAGTTGTCGATCTCGTGCTGACGGTTGACGATGAGGGCCAACGTTGGTGTCTGCACACGTCCGATGCTCAGCACCTGGCGGTTGACGCCGTATTTGAGGGTGTACAGTCGTGTGGCGTTCATCCCGAGTGTCCAGTCGCCGATGGCACGGCAGAGCCCTGCCTCGTAGAGGCTTTGGTATTCGCGTTGGTCCTTCAGTGTCTGGAATCCCTCGCGGATGGCCTCCTCAGTGAGCGAGCTGATCCACAGGCGCTGCACCGGACATTTTGCCCCGGCTTTCTGCATCACCCATCGTTGGATGAGCTCACCTTCCTGCCCGGCATCGCCGCAGTTGATGATGCTGTCGGCGGCTTGCATCAGTTTCTCGATGACGGCAAACTGCTTCTCGACGCCCTTGTCCTCTTTCAGCTTGATGCCGAAACGTTGCGGAATCATCGGCAGCTGAGCCAGACTCCACGCCTTCCACATCGGTGAATACTCGTGCGGCTCCTTCAGCTCGCACAGGTGGCCGAAGGTCCATGTCACCTGGTAGCCGTTGCCTTCGAGGAAGCCGCCCCGGTCGTGTGTGGCCCCCAGGACATTACCGATGTCCCGCGCCACGGATGGTTTTTCTGCTATACAGACGATCATCTGGCTCCTTTCAAATGTTATTCATTGCTTATTTTGGCCGCAAAGGTAAGAAAAAGATTAGAGATTAGAGATGAAAGATTAAAGATTTTGCCTTCGCACTATTTATTTTTCATTTTTCATTCTTTCATTTTTCACTTTTTCCTTATCTTTGCAACCAAAATCAAACAAGCACTCTTCTTTCATGGCACAAGACGTCATCATCAGTAAGAACTTGCAAGCCGAGTTGTCCGATGCCATCGGGCGCATCAGCCCCGACCGCCTCTTCGTGCTCACCGACACGACAACGTTGTCTTTGTGCTGGCCCGTGGTGCAGGATTTCGCCTGTCTCCGCGAGGCGCGGATGATCACCATCGGCGCCACCGACGAGGCAAAGACGCTGGAGTCGCTGGCCGACGTATGGACGGCGTTGGGCGAGGGTGGTGCCACACGACATTCGATGCTCATCAACCTCGGCGGTGGCATGATCACCGACTTGGGAGGCTTCGCCGCCTCGACCTTCAAACGTGGCATAGCCTTCGTGAACGTACCCACAACTCTCTTGGCCATGGTCGATGCCAGCGTGGGCGGCAAGACGGGCATCAACTTCCGGGGACTGAAGAACGAGATCGGCGTCTTCAACGAGGCCGAGACCGTTGTCCTCGACACGCATTTCCTGCGCACCCTGGACAGCCACAACATTCTCTCGGGTTACGCTGAGATGCTGAAACACGGACTCATCAGCAACCGTCAGCACTGGACGGAGCTGCTCAGGTTTGACATCAGTGCCATTTGTTCCCAAATAGGTACCGTAGGCGGTCCTGACTGCGTCGAGGACCAACCAGACAGAAGTGAGCACTATACGAGCTTGGCTCACCTCGTGGCCGAGAGCGTGGCCGTTAAGGAGCGCATCGTTGCCGAGGACCCGCACGAGCAGGGCATACGCAAGGCGCTGAACCTCGGGCATACCATCGGTCACGCCTTCGAAAGCCTCGCCCTCGTGAACAACCGGCCTATTCTCCATGGATATGCTGTGGCATGGGGTATGGTCTGTGAGCTCTACTTGAGCGTCAAACTCATGGGATTCCCCAAGGACGCGTTCTACAAAACGGTCGGTTTCATCGGCGATAACTACGGACGCATGCCTCTGGACTGCCGCGACTACGACCGCCTCTTCGAACTGATGACCCACGACAAGAAGAATGTTGCGGGCCGCATGAACTTCACCCTCCTCGCTGACATCGGTGACATACGCATCAACCAGCAGGTCACCAAAGACGACATCTTCGAGGCGCTGGACTATTTGAGGGAGGGGTAAAGACCCACCCCCCTGCCCCTCCCTCAATGGAGGGGAGTATATACCAAAGATAATTCGTTTTTTTTTAACGGTAAACTATTATGAAAAGGACTCTATTATTCTTGTCAATTATCTTATCAGTTTGCACCCTAACAGCAAAGGCGACTACTCCCCTCCCTCGGGAGGGGAAGGGGGGTGGGTCCTTGAGGTCTTCCGGCAACCCCATTCTCCCCGAGTTCCATGCTGACCCCGAAGTGCTGTTCTCGGAGCAGACGGGACGTTTCTATATCTACTCCACCACCGATGGCGCTCCGGGGTGGGGCGGGTATTACTTCACCGTGTTCTCCAGTGCCGACCTCGTGGAATGGCGTCACGATGGTATCATGCTCGACCTCGCCACCAACCAGGTGCCGTGGGCTACGGGCAATGCGTGGGCGCCCTGCATCATCGAGAAAAAGATCAATGGACAGTGGAAGTATTTCTTCTACTATAGTGGTCACAACCCCGCGAACAACCGCAAGGCTATCGGCGTTGCCGTTGCTGACCATCCAGCAGGACCTTTCACCGACCTCGGCCGTCCCCTTGTCAACCAGCTGCCGAAGGGTGTGCGTGGCGGACAGCAGATCGACGTGGATGTCTTCCACGACCCCGTATCGGGCAACGATTATCTCTACTGGGGCAACGGTTACATGGCTGGTGCTAAGCTCGGCGCTGACATGATGAGCATCGACACGACCACCGTCACCGTGATGACACCTCATGGGGGCACGCTCGAGGATTATGCCTATCGCGAGGCACCCTACGTGTTCTATCGCAACGGCCTCTACTACTTCCTCTGGAGCGTTGACGACACCGGATCGCCCAACTACCATGTCGCCTACGGCACCGCCACCTCGCCTCTCGGTCCCATCCGTGTGGCCGCACAGCCTGTCATCCTCATCCAGGATCCTGCCAGCGGCATCTACGGACCCGCTCACAACAGCATTCTCCAGCTGCCGGGCAAGGATGAGTGGTACATCGTTTACCACCGCATCAATGCCAACTACCTCGATCGCGACCGCGGTCCCGGTTTCCATCGCCAGGTGTGCATCGACCGGATGTTCTTCAACACCGACGGCACCATCCAGCCGGTCAAACCCACGAATACGGGTGTCAAACCGGTGAAAGTGAAGAAAAGAAGAAAGTAAGATAGAAGTCCTGTTTAGGATCCCCCTAATTTTCAATAGATGCGTAAACGATCATTTCTTATTTCCTGTTCATTATTCCTGCTTTCCGCCTCCCTGTTCGCGCAGCCTGCGCTGACGGTGAAGTCGGATGTGGTGAACATGGGTGAGCTGACCTTTCAGCAACCCCGCACAGCCTCCTTCGAGCTGACCAACAGCGGCTCGGCTCCCCTGCAGCTGACCTCCGTGAAGCCCTCGTGCGGCTGCACATCTGTCGAATGGCCCAACTCGCCCATCGCACCCGGACAGTCGGCTAAGATCACGGCCATCTACGATGCCCGCATGCTCGGCTATTTCCAGAAGGAGATAGAGGTCTTCAGCAATGCCGGCGCTGAACCGGTCTATCTGACCTTGCAGGGGCGTGTCGTGGCCACCGCCACCGATGTCGAGGGCGACTTCCCCATCGAGATGGGGGATGTGCGACTGTCCACCAACACCATCACCTTCGACAACGTCAACCGCGGCGACCGCCCCGAGGCACATATCGACATCCTTAACAACACGCGATCGAATATGAAGCCTCAGCTGATGCACCTCCCCACCTACCTCACCGCCTCCTGTCATCCCGAGACACTGGCCGGAGGACGCGTAGGACGCATCACCCTGCGCCTCAACAGCGAGCGCATGAAAAGCTATGGTCTGAACGAGGCCACAGTCTATCTCGCACGCAAGGCGGGCGAGAAGGTGTCGGCGGCCAATGCCATCAGCATCTCCACCGTGCTCCTGCCTAACTTCTCCCACCTCAGCGAGCGCGAGCTCCAGACCGCACCCCTCCTCGTCCTCTCCGCCGATAGTATCGACTTCAGCAACACCGATGCCAAGAGCGCCTCGCAGACCATCACCATCGGCAACGCCGGCGAGACACCCCTCACCATCAGCAGCGTACAGCTCGAAGGACGAGGCATCAATGTCAGCCTCAGCAGCCGTAACATCAAACCCCAGAAACGCGCCAAGCTGAAGGTGACCTACAAACCCTCTGCCCTCAGCTCTGCCCTCCTCGCTCAACATCCCGAAGACCCCCACATCCTACTCATCACCAACGACCCCACCCACCCCAAAGTCATCATCAGAGTCAAAAAATAACTCTACCCCGGAGGAAATGGATAATGGACAATGTATAATGGACAATGTAAAATGGATAATTGACAATTGACAATGGACAATGGATAATGGACAGTGGCCCCCTCTGCCCTGCCACTTCGCCCCGCGAAGAAATCCCTCTCCCGCATGTTGGGTGTAGCGCGTATTCGCGCGTCTTAACTTTCAACTCGTCAACTTGTCAACTTGTCAACTCGTCAACTTGTCAACTCTCAACTTTCAACTTTCAACTTTCAACTTTCAACTCTCAACTCTTCATGCTTCATCCTGAGAACAACGAAGAATACAAGGGCTTGACCGTCAACAGCGGCGTCGAGCAGCCCTCCATCGTCAACCCCTATCTGCAGCGTGGCCGCTTCGCCCGCCGCCGTCTCACCGCCGCCGATTATGTCGAAGGCATCGTCAAGGGCAATGTCACCATCCTCGGCCAGGCCGTGACCCTCGTCGAGAGCACCAACCCCGACCATCAGGCCATCGCACAGGAAGTTATCGAGAAATGCCTGCCCTACAGCGGCAACAGCATCCGCATCGGCATCAGCGGTGTCCCGGGTGCAGGCAAGAGCACCAGCATCGACGAGTTCGGCATCCATGTCCTCGAACGCACAGGAGGCAAGCTCGCCGTGCTCGCCATTGACCCCAGCTCCGAGAAGACCAAGGGTAGCATACTCGGCGACAAGACACGCATGGAGAAGCTCAGCGTACACCCCGACTCCTTCATACGCCCCAGCCCCTCGGCGGGCTCACTCGGAGGCGTGGCACGCAAGACGCGCGAGACCATCATCCTCTGCGAGGCTGCGGGCTTCGACAAGATCTTCGTCGAAACAGTGGGCGTAGGACAGAGCGAGACGGCATGCCATTCCATGGTCGATTTCTTCCTCGTCATTCAGCTTGCCGGCACCGGCGATGAGCTGCAGGGCATCAAGCGAGGCATCATGGAGATGGCCGATGGCATCGTCATCAACAAATGCGATGGCGACAACGTCGATGCCTGTCACCTCGCGGCACGGCAGTTCCGCAACGCCCTGCATCTCTTCCCCATGCCCGAGAGCGGATGGACACCCAAGGTGCTATGCTACTCCGGCTTCTACGGCCTCGGCATACGCGAGGTGTGGGACATGATCTATGAGTACGTCGATTTCGTCAAGGCCAACGGCTACTTCGACCACCGCCGCGCCGAGCAGGCCAAGTACTGGATGTACGAGAGCATCAACGAACAGCTGCGCAACGGATTCTACAACCATCCCACCATCGCAGCCCTTCTGCCCGCTGCCGAGCGCACCGTCCTCGACGGACAGAAGACCTCCTTCGTCGCCGCCAAGAACCTCCTCGACACCTACATCAACCTCATCAAAGGCTGAGGCCGTACATCTGCTTCACCTCGCTCATGACGAATGTGCTTTCGATGGACGCCACCGAGTCGATGTCACCCAATTTGGTGAGCACAAATTCCTGGTATTGCTTCATGTCGCGCGCGCGTACCTTCAATAAGTAGTCATACGCGCCCGATGTGTTGTAGCATTCCGTCACCTCCGGGATGCGCAGGATGCGGCGCGTGAAGCTGTCAGCGATCTCGTGGTTGATCTGCTTGAGCTTCACCTTGCAGAAGACCTGCAGGCTCTGGTTCAGCTTCTCGGCATCGAGCACAGCCACATACTTCTTGATATACCCCTGACGTTCGAGACGTTTCTGGCGCTCAAACACCGGCGTTGGGGTCAGATGCACCGCATCGGCCAGCTCTTTCGTGGTCAGTTTGGCGTTTTTCTGCAGCGTTTTCAGGATCTGCAGGTCAATCTCGTCTAACGTGTCTGCCATGTTTTGGAATATTATTCTTTTAAGAACTTCGATAATACCTTTGCTTGGAAATATTTTCTTTCAGCGCCGCAAAAGTAGGTATATCTTCTGAAATAGCCAAGAAATTTGGAGGATATTTCCAAAAAGCCGTACCTTTGCAGCGCAAAAACAAGGATAATCGAATGTTAAACTTAAAACAATAATCATTATGTCACAGAACAAACTTCATTTCGAGACCCTCCAACTTCATGTAGGACAGGAGCAGGCTGACTCCGCCACCGACGCGCGTGCCGTGCCCATCTACCAAACCACGAGCTATGTGTTCCACAACTCGCAGCACGCTGCCGACCGATTCGGTCTGCGCGATGCCGGCAACATCTACGGCCGCCTCACCAATTCCACGCAGGGCGTCTTCGAGGATCGCGTGGCAGCACTCGAGGGGGGCGTGGCCGGACTGGCCGTGGCCAGCGGAGCAGCGGCCATCACCTATGCACTCCAGAACATCGTTCAGGCTGGGGACCACATCGTAGCTGCCGACAACCTCTATGGCGGATCCTACAACCTCATCACCCACACCCTCGCCACGCAGGGCATCACCAACACCATCGTTCGCATCAACGACCTCGCTGCCGTAGAAGCAGCCATACAGCCAAACACAAAAGTCATATATGCCGAGACCTTCGGCAACCCCAACTCCGATGTCCTCGACATCGAGGGCGTAGCTGCCGTGGCCCACAAGCATGGCATCCCGTTCATCGTCGATAACACCTTCGGCACGCCTTACCTCATCCGTCCCCTGGAGCACGGTGCCGACATCGTCGTGCATTCTGCCACCAAGTTCCTCGGCGGCCATGGCACCTCGCTGGGCGGTGTTATCGTTGATGGCGGCACGTTCGATTGGAAGGCCGACCCCGACCGTTTCCCCACCCTCGCCAAGCCCGATCCCTCCTACCACGGCATCATCTTTGCCGATGCCGTAGGTGCCGCAGCTTACGTCACACGCATCCGTGCGGTGATTTTAAGGGACACCGGCGCAACAATTTCACCCTTTAATGCGTTTATATTATTGCAGGGAGTCGAGACGCTGTCGCTGCGCGTGGAGCGTCACGTCGAGAATGCGCTCAAGGTCGTCGATTTCCTGGCCCACCATCCCAAGGTGACGAAGGTCAACCACCCGGCACTCGAGAGCCATCCCGACCATGCCCTCTACAAGAAGTACTTCCCCCAGGGCGCCGGATCCATCTTCACCTTCGAGATACGTGGCGGACAGGAGGCGGCATGGCGCTTCATCGACAAGCTCCAGATCTTCTCGCTCCTGGCCAACGTCGCCGATGTCAAGAGTCTCGTCATCCACCCCTACACCACCACCCACTCCCAGCTCTCCCCCGAGGAACTCGAGCAGCAGCACATCACCCCCTCCACCATCCGCCTCTCCATCGGCACCGAGCACATCGATGACATCCTCGCCGACATCGCACAGGCACTGGACAATTGACAATGTATAATTGACAATGTATAATGTATAATTGACAATGAACCCCTCGGCCCTGCCACTTCGCCCCGCGAAGAAATCCCTCTCCCGCATGTTGGGTGTAGCGCGTATTCGTGCGTCTTAACTTTCAACTTTCAACTCTCAACTTGTCAACTTGTCAACTTGTCAACTTGTCAACTCGTCAACTCGTCAACTCTCAACTTTCAACTTTCAACTTTCAACTCCTCATGTCACACATAGCAAAACAGCTCACCGAGCTCATCGGCAACACCCCACTTCTTGAGCTCAACAAGTTTTCCAAGGCCAATGGCCTCGCCACCCCCCTCGTGGCCAAAGTAGAGTATTTCAACCCCGGCGGCAGCGTCAAGGACCGCATCGCCCTCGCCATGATCGAGGACGCTGAGCAGCGCGGCATCCTCAAGCCCGGAGCCACCATCATCGAGCCTACCAGCGGCAACACAGGCGTAGGACTCGCCCTCGTCAGCGCCGTCAAAGGCTACCACCTCATCCTCACCATGCCCGACACCATGAGCGTCGAACGCCGCAACCTCGTCAAGGCCTACGGTGCCGAGGTGCGCCTCACACCGGGCAAGGATGGCATGAAGGGTGCCATCGCAGCCGCTGAGGCACTGCGCGACAGCACACCCGGTGCCGTCATCCTCCAGCAGTTCGAGAACGCCGCCAACCCCGCGCGGCACAATGCCACCACCGGACCCGAGATATGGCGCGACACCGACGGCAACATCGATATCTTCGTCGCCGGAGTGGGCACGGGGGGCACCGTATCCGGTACAGGACGCTACCTCAAGCAGCAGAACCCCAACGTCCGGATCGTGGCCGTGGAACCCAAGTCATCACCCGTCCTCAATGGCGGCCCCAGCGGACCGCATAAGATTCAGGGCATAGGCGCCGGCTTCGTACCCAGGACCTACGATGCTGCCGTCGTCGATGAAGTCTTCGACGTGGACAACGACGATGCCATACGCACCTCGCGCCTCATCGCCCAGCAGGAAGGGCTCCTCGTAGGCATCAGTGCCGGAGCGGCTCTCTACGCCGCCACCCAGCTCGCCCTGCGACCCGAGAACAGTGGCAAGCGCATCGTCGTTCTCCTCCCCGACACCGGCGAGCGCTACCTCTCCACCGTCCTCTACGACTTCGAAGGCTACCCACTCTAAACACTTAAACCCGAATCGGTCATTAGCATTATGATGATAATAACCATTATTTTAGAACAGATGTTTTGCCGCTTTGAGGGCGCAATGGGGTTCCATTGTAACCGAGAAGCGACGAAACAGATGACTAAAAGATGGCTTCATTAGCGCGTAACTG
>JAEEHP010000133.1 GCA_016280855.1 Bacteroidaceae bacterium | reverse complement strand
GGTGACATAAACATGGACCATCCGTGAGGCATCGGTGGGAGGCCCTGTGTAGATACGCCTGTATTGCTTCGTCTTCAATCCATAGCTGTAGGCCATCGTGGCAGCCGACACGGCGCGATAGGGGTTGAAGGTGGCGATGGGTTGCACACCCTCGCGCGTAGGTTTGATGGTGGGGAAACGTCCGTCATCGGTGTATTTGAACTCCTCCACGGCCGCGCTACGACCGAAACCGCCACCGCCGGGCAGATGGCCGGTGTGGTAGAAGAAATAATGATGTCCCTTGAAGTCGGCTACGCCGCAGTGGTTGGTAAAGGAGTCTGTGCCGCCAAGGGGCATGATCTCGCCTTCATAGTGCCAGGGGCCGAGGGGTGAGGGCGCTGAGCTATAGCTGATGTGCTCGGGCACGCCTCCGGCAGCATAGAGGAGCAGCCAGCTTCCGGCGGGGAAACCGCCGGACACACTTCCCACAGTGTTCGCCTTATTGACTTGTATGAGCCAGGGACCCTCGACATAGCTGTCCTTGTACTTCTTGCCCTGCTCGCGATCACGTCCCACAGGCGAGCCGAAGCCCTCCTCGGTCATGTCCACCATCTGCACGTCGCCCTTGGCATGGATCATGTCGTCCTGCAACTGTAGCACATAGACCCGTGGATTGCCCCATGCGAGCCAGGCCTGTCCCTGGTCGTCAATCCAAACGGTGGGGTCGATATGGTCCCACGAGCCGTTCTCGTACAACGGACGCCCGAGTGCATCGCGATAAGGTCCTTCGGGGCGGTTAGCTACAGCCACGCCGATGGCCATGCCGCCCGAAATGGTCGAGTGGGCGCACACGTACCAATAGAACTTACCATTGCGCTCAATCACCTGCGCCGCCCATGCGCGGTCATCGGCCCACGAGAAACTCTCCAAGGCCAGGGGCGAGCCGTGGTCTGTCCAGTTGACCATGTCGCGTGTGCTATATACGCGCCACTCCTGCATCCAGAAGAAATCCGCGCCATCCTCGTCGTGACCGGTGAACACATACAACACCGAATCGCCCACGTTGAGCGGCGCAGGGTCGGTGGTGTAGCATGTCTGCACGAAGGGGTTGCGGTAATGCGCCGCAGCTGTCAGTTCGGCACGCGTAGGTTTCGGGGGCTGTTGCTGGGCAAGACTCATTGCGCCAAAGCATAGCATAAAGCAGGAAAAGAGAAATGTTCGTTTCATAAGGTTTGTTCGTTAATCTTTGTTCGTTTTGCGCTACAAAGGTAGTCATTATTTTCGGATGAGCCTTATGTTTATGTCTCAAAATCTTTTTTTATTGTCACTTAACTCTACTTTCGAAATAAAGCATTATCTTTGCAGCGCCAAAACCGCAATGACGTTCAACTAAAACCATACTACATGCAATGAAAAAGAACTTAGAGACGCTGTGCATCCATGGTGGATGGAAGCCCAAGAAGGGCGAACCGCAGCAACTGCCGATTTACCAGAGCACCACCTTCCGCTACGAGACGAGCGAGCAGATGGCACGCCTCTTTGACCTCGAGGAGGAAGGCTATTTCTACACACGACTGCAGAACCCCACCAACGATGCCGTGGCGGCGAAGATCAATGCGCTGGAGGGTGGCGTAGGCTGCATGCTGACGTCGTCAGGCCAGGCGGCAAGCTTCTACGCCGTGTTCAACATCTGCCAGGCCGGCGACCACTTCGTCACCTCCAATAACATCTACGGCGGCACGTTCAACCTGTTTGGCGTGACGATGAAGAAGCTGGGCATCGAATGCACCTTCGTGGATCCCGACTGGGACGACGACCGCATCCGCAGCGCCTTCCGCCCCAACACGAAGTGTTTCTTCGGCGAGACCATCTCCAACCCCGGCGGCAACGTCTTCGACATCGAACGCTTCGCACGTCTGGCCCATGAGGCAGGAGTACCCTTGATCGTGGACAACACCTTTGCCACCCCGATCAACTGCCGCCCCTTCGAATGGGGTGCCGACATCGTGACCCACTCAACGACGAAGTACATGGACGGCCATGCCACACAAGTGGGCGGTGCCATCGTCGATAGCGGCAACTTCGATTGGGAGGCACACGCTGACAAGTTCCCAGGTTTGACCACCCCCGACGAGAGCTACCACGGACTGACCTACACGAAAGCCTTCGGCCGCAAGGCTTACGTGACAAAGCTAGTGTCGCAGCTGATGCGCGACCTCGGCAGCATCCCTTCGCCGCAGAACTGCTTCCTGCTCAACCTCGGGTTGGAAACCCTGCACCTGCGTATGCCGCGACACTGCGAGAACGCCCAGCGCGTGGCCGAGTGGCTGGAACGTAACCCCAAGGTGTCGTGGGTCAACTACTGCGGACTACCCTCGAACAAATACTATGCCCTGGCACAGAAATACCTGCCCAACGGCTCGTGCGGCGTCATCGCCTTTGGTCTGAAGGGCACTCGCGAGGACGCCATCGCGTTCATGGATCGCCTGGATTTCGTGAGCATCGTCACCCATGTGGCAGATGCCCGCACCTGTGTGCTGCATCCCGCGAGCCACACCCACCGTCAGCTCTCCGACGAGCAGCTGCGCGAAGCCGGCGTAGCTCCCGACCTTATCCGCCTCAGCGTAGGTCTCGAGAACGTCGATGACATCATCGCCGACCTCGAGCAGGCAATGGGATGAACGCGAAACGACCGAAGGGCTGGCACCGAAAGCCTTATAGGTTAAGCTGAAAAGCCTCAAGGGTTTTGCCGAAAAGCCTTATAGCTTTTTGTCGTAACCCTTGAGGCTTTGAGTTAGCACCCAATCAGCCTGACTTTGCCTGAAAAAGGTACACACTTTGTTAGCTATGTTTACTGATGTCGTACACACTTGCTTTATTCTCTT
The DNA here is from genome assembly GCA_016280855.1 of Bacteroidaceae bacterium. Taxonomy (GTDB): domain Bacteria; phylum Bacteroidota; class Bacteroidia; order Bacteroidales; family Bacteroidaceae; genus Physcousia. The sequence goes on along the minus strand of JAEEHP010000133.1, from coordinate 206 downwards.
CCTGAGGCAGTGCACATTCTCCTCAGTTGCTTCCTGCGCACCTGCACATTCGGCTTTCGGGCACAAAAGTAGTACTTTTTTCTTAACTGACCTCCTTTCTGCGAAAAAATCATTAACCTTTTAATCTAATTACCATGAAAAACACACATGGCAGGTGTCGGGGTCAGCCCCGACACCTGCTGTTTCATGCAGCAGAGTTGCTCTCG
>JAEEHP010000012.1 GCA_016280855.1 Bacteroidaceae bacterium | reverse complement strand
TGACGCTTTCTCTGAAGGCAACATCACTGCCCTCAACGTGTTGTTCGAGCCCGGCAAGGGTCTCCAGTGGAACCTCGACGAGGACGTGAACTTCGAATTCACCACCTCCCGCGCCGCCCAGGCTGCTGCCAAGAAGGCTGCAAAGGAAGGCAAGACCACTGCAGACTGGACGCCCAAGGAGGAGGAAGAGCAGGAGCCTTAAGGAGCGAGGGCTTCGGCCCTCACTCTTTGAATGAAGAATGTTCGCTTCGCTCAGAATGAAGAATGAAAAATGAAAAATAGCTAAGTTATGAAAGAATCGACGAAGAAAACTATCAAGCGCGTGGTGGAGATCGTCATCACGATCCTCACGGCGCTCATCACCACGCTGAGTACGCACGCCGCTGTGTGCTGAAAATCTCGCCCCCGACGGCAGACCCCCTCCAGGGTTGTCACCTTCAAGAAGAGACTGTGTCTCGACGACGCAGTCTCTTTTTTGCATATGTTTGACGCCGCAAGGACAGGTAAAAATGCGGTAATAAAAGGTTAGTTAGGAATATTTTTCATTGTCCATTGTCCATTATCCATTAAAAAAGCGTATCTTTGCGGTCGAATGCAGAGAAAATGGTCGATAGGAGCCCTTGTGGTGGCGTTGGTGGCGTTGTTTGCCGCCAACGTGTACTTCGGCGCTGTGTCGATTCCGGCCTCGGCGGTGACGGACATCCTGCTGGGTGGCGATGGCGGGCGTGCGGCGTGGAGCTTCATCGTGTGGGAGAACCGCGTGCCGCAGGCGCTGACGGCCGTCATGTCGGGCGCCGGTCTGGCGGCGGCGGGTCTGCTGTTGCAGACGGCTTTCCGCAACCCTCTGGCGGGTCCCAGCATCCTGGGCATCGACGGCGGTGCCAACGTGGGCGTGGCCGTTGTCACGCTGGCGTTCGGCGGCACGGTAGCTGCGGGCGCTTTCTCGCTGAGCGGTTTCCTGCTGGTCATCCTGGCGGCGATGGCAGGTGCGTGGGTCGTCATGGCCTTTCTCATCATGCTCTCGCGCGTGCTGCGTTCGAACACGATGCTGCTGATTGCGGGCGTGATGATCGGTTATCTCGCTTCGTCGGCCATCTCGCTGCTGAACTACGGCGCTACGGAGGAAGGTGTGCGGTCGTTCATGGTGTGGGGGTTGGGCAGTTTTGCCAACGTGACGGTGGACCGTCTGCCTGTGTTCTGCGCCACGATGGGCGTGGGCATCGCGGGTGCGCTGCTCTTGATTAAACCCCTCAATGCCTTGCTCTTGGGCGAGAACTACGCCGCCAATTTAGGCATCAACATTTCTCGCACACGTACCCTGTTGTTGGTGGTCACGGGTTTGCTCACCGCCACGTCCACCGCCTTCTGCGGACCTATCGCTTTCGTGGGGTTGGCAGTCCCTCATATTGCGCGTCTCATCCTGGGTACGGCCAATCATCGCACGTTGCTGCCAGCCACGCTGCTGACGGGTTCGTGCCTGACGCTCGTGTGCAACCTTCTCTCCACGATGCCTTCCTCGCTCATTCCTGTCAACGTGCTGACCCCCATCCTCGGCGCCCCGGTCGTTATCTGGGTGATGCTGAAGATGAGGAATGGGTGAGTGGGGTAGTGGAGCGTTTAGCGGGCGGCGCAAAGGGCTTCGGCTACGGTAAGGTCGAAGGGCGTGGTGATCTTGATGTTTTCGCGGTTGCCTTCGACGAGGGTGATGGGATGGCCGAGGGCTTCGACCACGGAGGCGTCGTCGGTGAAGGCGTCGCGATAGGGCTGCTCGTAGGCGCGGCACAGGAGGTCGAGACGGAAGACCTGTGGCGTCTGCACGAGGCGCAGCAGCGAGCGGTCGAGGGTCGTAGAGGATGGGGGATTGAGCTGGCGCACGGTCTCGACGACGGGTACGACGGGGATGGCGGCTCCGTGCTCGCGGGCGGCTTCGTAGCAACGACGAATGACATCAACGGAGACGAAGGGACGCACGCCGTCGTGAACGGCAACGAGAGAATTTGCCCCCGAAGAGGCTGTTAGGCTCTTCAAGCCGTTGAGGACGCTATGGAACCGTGTCCGGCCGCCATCGACAATGGTGTGCGGCAGGGTGAAGGCGTGCTGACGGCAGAGGTCGCGCCAGAAGTTCTGCTGGTCGTGTGGCAGTACGAGAACCAGCGTAATGCCGGGGATGGCGCGCTCGAAAGCCTCGAGCGTGTGCATCAACACAGGACGTCCGCCGATGGGCAGGAACTGCTTAGGCAGGTCTGCACCCATGCGCAGACCTTTGCCTCCAGCAACGATGATGGCGTAGTCGCTCATCTCACCTCGCTCCAAAGCATCCCTTGGCGCAGGGCATCGGCGGTGGCCTTGTCCTTCATCATCTCGACGATGGCATAGCCGAACTCGAAGACGGCGCCAGGACCCTTGCCCGTGATGAACTGGCCATCGACCTCGACGAGGGCTCCCGTGCAGGTGGCTCCCTTCAGTTCGTCCTCGAAGCCGGGATAGCAGGTGGCACGCTTGCCGTCGAGCAGGCCGATGCGGCCGAGCACGAGGGGTGCGGCGCAGATGGCAGCCACGGGACGGCCGATGTAGGCGTGGTCGCGAACGCGCTCGACGAGGGTGTGGCAGTCGGCGAAGTTGGTGGCGCCGGGCATGCCGCCGGGCAGCACGAGGAGGTCGGCGTCGAAGAAATCGATGTCGTTGAGCAGGGCGTCGCACTCCACACGAATGCCGTGAGCGCCCGTGACGAGGTGTTCACCGGTGATGGAAACGATCTGCAGGTCGAGGCCTGCGCGGCGGATGATGTCGGCCGTTCCGAGGGCTTCCAGCTCCTCGGTGCCTGTTGCGAAGAATAGGTAAACCATGGTAATGTATAATGTATAATTGATAATGTATAATGTATAATTGATTGTTTTTCAACTTTCAACTTTCAACTTTCAACTTTCAACTCTTCAGGCAGGCAAGATAGCGGTGGATGGTCTCTTCGAGTCCGAGGTAGAGGGCGTCGCAGATGAGTGCGTGCCCGATGCTGACCTCGTCGGTCCATGGAATCTGCTCGTGGAAGTAGGCGAGGTTCTCGAGGCTGAGGTCGTGGCCGGCGTTGAGACCGAGTCCGAGGGCACGGGCAGCCTCCGCCGCACGGATGAAGGGTGCTATGGCCGCGGCGCGGTCGGCGGCATAGGCGGCAGCATAGGGCTCGGTGTAGAGCTCTACGCGGTCTGCTCCGGCCCGTTGGGCATAGTCCACCATCTCCTCGTCGGCGTCTACGAAGATGCTCACACGGATTCCGGCCTCGCGGAAACGGGAGGTCACGTCGGTGAGGAAGTTGAGGTGGGTGCGCGTGTCCCAACCGTGGTTCGAGGTGATCTGGTCGTGGCCGTCGGGCACCAGGGTCACTTGCGTGGGGCGGTTCTCGAGGACGAGGGCGATGAACTCCGAGATGGGGTTGCCCTCGATGTTGAACTCCGTGGTCAGCAACGGCTTCAGGTCGCGCACGTCCTGATAGCGGATATGGCGCTGGTCGGGACGGGGATGTACGGTGATGCCCTGGGCTCCGAAACGCTCGCAGTCCTGTGCCACACGCAGCACGTCGGGGTTGTTGCCGCCACGTGCGTTGCGGATGGTGGCGACTTTATTGATGTTTACGCTGAGTTTGGTTGACATAATGTAATTTGACGATTTGACAATTTGACAATTTGACGATTTTACGATTTGACAATTTACAATTTACAATTCGTTTCTCGGCGCAAAGATAGGGATTTTTATATATAAAGTGCGAAGTATGGTGTAGAATTAATCTTTTTTACCCTAAAAATAGAATAAATCGCAAATCGTAAATCGTAAATCGTAAATTTTATCTATCTTTGCACGGCAAAAGGAAGCCTCCTCGCTTGGGGATATAGCTCAGCTGGCTAGAGCGCGGCGTTCGCATCGCCGAGGTCGCGGGTTCGAATCCCGTTATCTCCACCTTTATTTTTCCGCCTATGCGTAAGCTCCGTTTTGCCCTCTTTGGCAACGTCTTTCAAGCCAAGAAGTCATCGTCCGTGCAGAAACTGCTCTGCCTGTTGGAAGAGCGTCAAGCCGACCTGCAGGTCGATGCCACCTTCTATCGTTTCCTCACCGAAGACCTTCAGATAGCCGTGCCCGCCTCGGCGCGTGTGATCGCGGATGATGATTTCGAAGCCGATTTCCTGATCTCGATGGGCGGCGACGGCTCGTTTCTCGAGGCTGCGCGTCGCGTGGGCGACAAGGGTATTCCCATCCTCGGCGTGAACATGGGACGTCTGGGTTTCCTGGCCGACGTGTTGCCCGAAGACATCGAGGAGGTCGTCACGCAGATCTACGACGGGCAGTACAGCATCGACGAGCGCTGTGTGCTGCAGCTCGACTACGACCGCGGCACGCCCGAAGGCTATCCCTTTGCGCTGAACGAGGTGGCTGTGTTGAAGCGCGATGTGTCGTCGATGATCTCCATCCGTGTGGACATCAACGGCGAATACCTCACGACGTATCAGGCCGACGGTCTGATCATCAACACCCCCACGGGTTCCACGGGCTATGCGCTGTCTGTGGGCGGTCCGATCATGCAGCCGGGCAGCCGCACGTTGGGCCTTGTGCCCGTAGCTCCCCATTCGCTGACGGTTCGCCCGCTGACGTTGACCGACGACACGGAGATCGCGCTGACCGTGGCGTCGCGCAACCATCGTTTCCTCGTGTCGCTCGACGGGCGCAGCGAGAAATGCAGCGAGGACGTGCGCCTGACCGTGCGCAAGGCTCCTTATACGATTAAGGTGTTGAAGCGTCCCGGCCAAAGCTTCTTCCGCACCCTGCGAACCAAGCTCATGTGGGGAACGGATCCGAGAGAATGAAGAGTGATAGCAAATACAGCACGCGGCAGCTCCTGGCCTGGTTCTGGAAGATTTTCATGCAGGTGAAGCTGCAGTCGTTCATCAACGCGATGAGCGGCATTGTGCGCGTGGGATTGGATTTCGCCTTCATCTGGGCTACGAAGCTGGCCATCGATATCGCCACGGGCAACCTGAGCACAACGGGTTTCCTGCCGAAACCCACGACCCTCTTCGGCGCCGGCGTTCTGCTCGTCAGCATCATGGCTTTGCAGATGGCGCTGGGCTATCTGGGACGCTGGATTGCTGCGCTCTTGGGCGTCGAGGCGCAGAACCGCATGCAACGCTATATCTTCGAGCACCTGCTTCGCAGCGAGTGGCACGGCATCGAACGGCGCCATAGCGGCGACGTGCTCAACCGACTCGTCAGCGACAGCTCAACGGTCGTCTCCGTCGTCACCGACACCGTGCCTCAGGCGCTGGCTGTGCTGGTGCGCTTGGTGTGCGCCTTCTTCTTCCTCTTCTCGATGGATGCCATGCTGGCGGTCGGGGTGACCTTGATCCTGCCCGTCTTCATCCTTCTCAGCCGCTTGTATGTCCATCGCATGAGGGCGATCACGCGCGAGGTGCGTCAAACCGACAGCCTCGTCCAGGCTACGTTGCAGGAGAGCGTGCAGCATCGTCTCGTGTTGAAGACGTTGGAGCGCGTGCCTTTGTTGGTGAAGAAACTCTCCGACCTGCAGGCTACGCTTCGTCGTCAGGTGCGTCAGCGCACGCTGTTCTCCTCGACGTCCAACCTGGTGCTGAATGTCGGCTTCGGCGGCGCCTACCTCTTCACCTTCCTGTGGAGCGTGAATCGCCTGTCCGCCGGCTCGATCACGTTCGGCATGATGACGGCCTTCATCCAGCTGTGCGGCCAGATACAAGGGCCTTTCCGCGAGCTGACGCGTTTCATCCCGGCCATCATCAGCAGCTTCACGGCCGCCGAGCGCTTGCTGGAACTTGAGGAAGCACCATTAGAAGAGGACGGCGAGCCCATTCGTTTCGAACATGGCGCCGGCATACGCCTCTCCGACGTCACCTTTGCCTACGACAGCAATAGCCGCAAGATCCTTCAGCACGCCACCTACGACTTTGCACCCGGCTCCACGACAGCCATCCTCGGCGAAACAGGTGCCGGCAAGACCACGCTGATCCGTCTCATCCTGTCCCTGCTGCAGCCCGACGAAGGCGTGGTGGAGATGTACGATGACCACGGTTCGGTGCCCGTCAGCGCCCGCACGCGCTGCAACCTCGTCTATGTGCCCCAGGGCAATTCGCTCTTCAGCGGCACGCTGCGATGGAACCTGCAGATGGGCAAGCCCGATGCCGACGAACAGGAGATGCAGGAGGTCCTGCGACTGGCGTGTGCCGATTTCGTACATACGCTGCCCGAAGGCCTCGACACGCACATCGGCGAAGGAGGCGCAGGACTGTCGGAGGGACAGGCTCAGCGCATCGCCATAGCCCGTGCCTTGCTGCGCAAAGGCTCGATACTCCTGCTCGACGAAGCTACCAGCGCCCTGGATCTGCACACCGAGAAGAAACTCATTGAGAACTTAGTGGAGCATCACCGCCACCTGTCGGTGAAGCCCACGCTCATCTTTATCACCCATCGTCCGGCAGTCGTTGAATATTGTTCACAAGCCATCACCCTCACCAAATGCTCCGCTTCCTGAAGAACTGGACGCTGCCCGTGGCCATCGCCGTGGGAACAGCCCTCTACCTGCTCTTTGCCTATGTGCCGGCGTTGGACGCACCCGCGCAGGTGCTGGGACCGTTGTGCGAGACGCTGTTGCCCATCGTCCTTTTCCTCACGCTCTTCGTCACCTTCTCGAAGGTTGATTTCCACTTGATGCGCCTTCGTCGCTGGCATCTGCTGGTGCTATCGGCGCAGTTGCTCTTGATCGCCCTGTTTGTGGGCATCATCTTGTGGCAAGACCGTCACGTCGATGCCTCCCTCTCGGCGTTCGAGCTTCAGGATATTCAGCTGCGCCGGTATCTGCTGGAAGCCATCCTCGTCTGCATCCTGGCGCCCTGTGCCTCGGCATCGCCCGTCGTGACGGCCAAGTTAGGCGGCGACATCACGCAGATGACGACCTTCGTGCTGCTGTCGTCGGTGGTCACGTCGGTGCTCATCCCCATCATCTTCCCCATCCTCGAACCCTCCAACGAAACCGCCTTCTTCACGACCTTCCTCGCCATTCTCCAACGTTTGTCGCTCGTCCTGTTGCTGCCCCTCGTGCTTGGTGCCGTTGTCCGCCATTGGGTGAAGCCGCTGTATCGTTGGTTCGTGCGTACGCCGGATCTGGGCTTCTACCTCTGGTGTGTGGCATTAGCCATCACGACTGGCATCACCGTGCGTAATATTCTCAACAGCCATGCCGGCAGCCATCTGTTCTTCGACATCGCACTCTTTGCGCTCGTCACGGCAATCGTACAGTTCGTCCTCGGCCGACTGATCGGCAAGGCTACAGGTCGTGTCGTCTGTTCTGGGCAGGGCATGTTTCAGAAGAACACGGGGCTGGCCATCTGGATTACGTACACGTATCTGACGCCTGTCGCCAGTATCGGCGCAGGCTGCTATGTGCTTTGGCAAAATCTGATTAACTCCTTTGAGCTGTGGCAACACCGGCGGCGTGAATAGCCTTCTCACCAGTCTTTCCAACGTGCGCGCGACTCGATCTTCTCTTCGATATCGTCGTTGAGCGCAGGGAAGAAGTCCATGCCCGTGATGCGCTCCACCTCGTCAACACTCTGGACATACTGATTCTCGGTTCCCGTAATGGCTGCGTTGCGGCAGAGGAAGCCGATGGCTTTGGGCGTCTCGCCCATGGCCAGCACGACCTTGAAGAAGGCTTCGGGAACGGGGATGTGATGGGGGCCGATGGTCTCGTGCGTGCTCTTGGTGAACAAGGGGCCGCAGACGATGAACACTTCGCCGTATTTGCGCGCCCACTTGCGGCAGGTCATCTCGATGTCGTTCCACACGCCGTCGTTCATGTCGTAGTTCTGCGGACAGATATTCGTCAGCAGGAACGTTTCGTACATGGCCTCGGAATCCCATTTGTTGTCACCTGCCGGGCACATGTGACCGCGACTCCATTTGCGCGAGCGGTAATCGGCCAGCGTGGCACGCGGCTGCGGCACTTCCTCATCTTCGCGGAATGCGTTTTGCGGCCGTGGCGAGTTGCCGTAGGTGTGGGCTTTCGTCAGACGCCAGGCTACCCAGTTGGGCTGCATCGTCTCGGCATTATAGCTCACGGTGTAATGGTCGCGATGGAGAATCTGCTCGGGACGTGTCGCCAAGGCGGCAGGCTGCTCGACGGGCAGGTTGGGTTCGGCGGCCGGCAGTTCACGATCAGCCAACAGCTTGCTCTCGCCAGCTTGCTCGTCGTCGTTCTGCTGCTGATGGGCACTCGGCACACAAGCCGTCAACAGCGTGAGTGCGAAGAGGTAAAAGAGGGAACGTAACTTCATGAGGCGTTTATTATTGTTGGAGGAGGAACGCTTTGAAATCGGCGAAATCCTTGCTCATGGCTAACGACTGCTTCTGTCCGCGCATGAAAGCCTGCAGCTTCTCGGGGATAGGCAGGTCGATGCCCAGGATGCGATCCACGGTGTCCTTGAACTTGGCGGGATGAGCGGTCTCGAGGAACACGCCGACCTCGCCCGGCTGCAGCTGCTCTTTCAAGGCACGATAGCCGCAAGCACCATGAGGATCAAGAATATAACCCGTGCGGGCATAGCAGTCGCGCATCGTCGCAGCAATCTGGTCGTCGGAGTAGGTGGCGCCGGAGATAAAAGAGCCGCCCCCGACTTTGTCCGTCAGGGAGGGAAGGGGCTGAGCGTAGCCTCTCTCACTCAACGCTTGCATGACATCTTTGCGGCTGTAGAGATCGAGGATGCGGGCGAAGTTGCTGGGGTCGCCGACGTCCATCGCGTTGGCTATCGTCTGCTTCGACGGCTGAGGCTTGTACACGCCCGTCTGGAGGTAGTCGTAGAAGACGTCGTTGGCATTGTTGGCGGCGATGAAACGCTTGATGGGCAAGCCCATAACGTGACCGAAGAGTGCCGAACAGATATTGCCGAAATTGCCGGAGGGGACGCAGACAACGAGGTTGCTATCGGCGGACGAACCGCCGATCACGCGGCCCTCTTGGGGTTGGGTGCCGATCACGCGACCCTTGCGGAGCTGGGCGTAGGCGTAGAAATAATAGAAGGCTTGGGGGAGGAAACGGGCGACGTTGATGCTGTTGGCTGAGGTGAGGCGCATGTGGGCGTTCAAGTCCTTGTCCATGAAGGCAGATTTCACCAATGCCTGGCAGTCGTCAAACACGCCATCGACTTCGATGGCCGTGATGTTCTGGCCGAGCGTCGTGAACTGACATTCCTGAATCGCCGAAACCTTGCCCTTGGGATAGAGGACATACACATGAATGCCTTCCACGCCGAGGAAACCGTTGGCGACGGCAGAGCCCGTGTCGCCGGAGGTGGCCACGAGGACGTTGACCATAGAGGACTTTGCATCCGTAGCCCCCTCGGGGGTCGAATGGGGGGCCAACATATATTGCAGCAGACGTGCCATGAACCGCGCGCCTACATCCTTGAACGCCAACGTAGGACCATGGAAGAGCTCGAGGGCATAGACGTTGTCCTCAACGCGGACAGCAGGGACATCGAACGAGAGGGTCTCGTTGACGATGCGGCGCAACGCCCCGGCCTCCACGTCCTCGCCGAAGAAGGCGTCGGCAACGCGATAGGCAATTTCCTGAAAACTAAGGTCGGCAATCTCGTCCCAGAAGCTGGCGGGCAGCTGCTTAATCACTTCGGGCATATATAATCCGCGATCTTCGGCAAGTCCACGGACAACGGCATCGCGCAACGTCGCGCGCGTGGCCTTATGGTTGGTGCTGTAGTAGAACATTTGCAATTGATGATTTAATATTGATGATTGATGATTGCTCATTGTATTCATCAATCATCAATTTTCATTCATAAATAATTCGATAAATTCATCGCCTTCGAGCTGGCCGTAGGCTCCTTCGCGTGCAGCTGCTTCGTCGAACGTCTGCACGCCATCGGGCTCGATGCCAGGATAGTAGATGGCGAAGGGAATGGGCTCGGCGGTGTGCGTGCGCAGCTCGCAGGGCGTGGGATGATCGGGAAGGAGGGCGATGGCGAGAGGGGGCTCGGCGGACGAACCGCCGAGAACAGGACCCAGAGTGGACGAAGGGCCGAGAACAGGATTTTGGGCGGACGAAGGGCCGCCGGGGTGCTCGGCAGCGGGTGCGTGATAGAAGGCTTTGAGGATGGGCTGAATGAGCCGATGGTCGAGGTCTTCGATAGTCTGCAGCTTGAGGGGCACGGAGCCGTCGTGGCCGGCCTCGTCGCTGGCTTCGACGTGCAGATAGACGAAGTCATCGCCGCCGGCGGGAGCGGCAGGATCGGTACCCAACAGGGCATCGATGGCGGCTTGAGCCTTGCCTTCGAAGTTGGTGTCGTAAAGACCCGTAGCGCCCGGAACGTTGATGACCCTAAGACCGGCATAACGCCCGATGCCCCGGATGAGGTCAACGGCGGTGATGACCGAGCCGTGGCGTATCTCGGGGAAACGCTCGGTAAGGGGTATCATCTGAGGACGGTAGCCGCCGCCCCAAGGCCAGATGCTCGAAGCCATGTCTTTTCCCTCGCGTGCGCGTTCCTTATTTAAAGGGTGCTGTGGCAGAAGTTCTTGTGAACGGCAGATGAGGTCGCACAGCAGCGTAGCGGTCTCCTCGGCAGAGAGGGTGGAGACGGAGTCTTCGCCGACTGCGGAAGCGTCGGGAGCAGGCATTGCGGTGGGCATCTTGTCCCTCCATGTCTGCATAGGCACATCGTGAGGCGGGGTGCAATGGAGGTGTTTGTTGCCGCCCTTGATGACTAAGAGATGGCGGTACTGCACGCCTGTATAGAAATGGATGCGGTCGTTGGCGAGATGTTCGTTGAGGTAACGGATGAGTACGTCGCCTTCCTCTGTCTCCAAGCGTCCGCAGGAATGGTTCTTGATGATGTCGCCTTCGATGCATACGAGGTTGCAGCGCATGGCGAGGTCGCCGGGCTCTAGTCGCACGCCGATACTGGCAGCCTCCAACGGTCCGCGGCCTTCGTACACGAGGTGCTGGTCGTAGCCGAGAATACTGCTGTTCGCCACTTCTGAGCCCGGATGAAAGCCATCGGGAATGGTCTTCAGCATGCCGCAACGACCGTTGCGCGCCAGCCAGTCCATGGCAGGTGTGTCGGCGTGTTGAAGCAAAGTCTTATTGCCGAGCGACGGTACAGCCCAATCGGCCATTCCGTCGCCAAGGATGATTAAGTGTTTCATTATATGTTGGCTATGCTCATGATATCAGCGAAGACACCGGCCGCCGTGACGCTGGCTCCGGCGCCGTAGCCTTGGATGAGCATGGGATATTCGTGGTAGCGCTCTGTGGTGAGCATAACGATGTTGTTGGAGCCTTCGAGGCCGTAGAAAGGATGTCCTTTATCGATTTCGGTCAGCCCGACATGTGCTTTCCCGTTCTCGTATTTCGCTACGAACCGCCATCGCTTGCCCTCAGCTTCGAGCAACGCGCGGCGCTTCTCGAAATCGTCGTCGAGCGACGGCAGTTTGAGCCAGAACGATTCGACATCGCCGCTGAAGAACGACTGCGGGATGAACAATGAGGCTTCGACTTCCGACTGCTCAACCCGGTAACCGGCTTCGCGGGCCAGGATGACCAGCTTCCGGATGACGTCCTTGCCGCTGAGGTCGATGCGCGGATCGGGTTCGCTGTAACCTTCCTCCTTGGCCATGCGTACGGTTTGGCTGAAGGGCACCTCGGCGCTGATCTTGTTGAAGATGTAGTTAAGCGTTCCGCTGAGCACAGCCTCGATGCGCAGGATCTTGTCGCCCGAGTGAATGAGGTCGTTGATGGTGCGGATGATGGGCAGGCCGGCGCCGACGTTCGTCTCGAAGAGGAATTTCACGCCGCGCTTCTGGGCGATGGCCTTCAGCTCGTGGTAGTTCTCATAGTCGCTGCTGGCGGCCAACTTATTGGCGGCGACGATGTTCACGTTGTGCTGCAGGAATTCCTTGTACAGTCCAGCCACCTCGGGCGAAGCCGTGCAATCGACGAATACCGAGTTGAAGATATTCATGCCGATGACTTCATCGTGAAGATGCTGAATGTTGCTTTCCGGTGCGGCGTCCAGCTGTTCGCGCCAGTTGCTGAGGTTGATGCCTTCGCGCGAGAAGAGCGCCCGCTTGCTGCTGGCGAGGCCTACGACATTGAGCTTCAGACCATGTTCCTGCTTTAGCTTCTCCTGCTGCGATGCGATTTGCTCGATGAGCGAACGGCCTACGGTGCCTACGCCGCAGAGGAAGAGGTTCAGTACCTGATATTCCGAGAGGAAGAAAGCATCGTGAATGACGTTCAACGTCTTGCGCAGGTACTGCGAATCGACGACGAACGAGATGTTGGTCTCCGAAGCGCCTTGGGCACAGGCGATGACGCTGATGCCCGAGCGTCCGAGCGTGCCGAACAGCTTGCCGGCGATGCCTGGCGTGTGCTTCATGTTCTCGCCCACTACGGCTACGGTGGCGAGGCCGCCCTCGGCTTGCATACGGAACATGGCTCCCGTTTCGATTTCTTTGGCAAACTCCTCGTTGAGTACGCGGCAGGCCTCGGTGGCGTCCTCGTCGCGAACGCCGATACTCGTGCTGTTCTCCGACGAAGCCTGCGACACCATGAACACCGAGATGCCGTTCTCGGCCAGGACGGAGAAGATGCGGCGGTTGACGCCGATCACGCCGACCATCGAAAGGCCCGAGACGGTGATGAGCGTTGTGCCTTTAATGGAGCTGATGCCTTTGATGAGGCGGTTGTCGATGGCGATGTCCTTCTTGATGATGGTGCCGGGGGCGTCGGGGTTGAAGGTGTTCTTGATCAGAATAGGGATATTCTTGATGCAGACGGGATAGATGGTCGGCGGATAGACCACCTTGGCGCCGAAGTTACACAGCTCCATCGCCTCGATGTACGACAGCTCGGGGATGACGTAAGCCGAGGAGATGACGCGCGGGTCGGCGGTCATGAAGCCATCGACATCCGTCCAGATCTCCAACACGCTAGCATCGAGGGCTGCCGCGATGATGCTGGCCGTGTAGTCCGAGCCGCCGCGGCCGAGATTGGTCACTTCGCCGCTCTCGGCATCGGTGGAGATGAAGCCGGGCACGACGGAAACCTGAGGAATCGTTTCCCACGTCTTGCGTACCAGCTCGTTGGTGAGTTCGCTGGCCAGCAGCGAGCGGCCGCCCTTGACTTCCGTCTTGATGAACTCGCGGCTGTCATACCATTGTGCGCCGTCGATCAGCGTGCCCACGATGATGCTGCTGAGGCGCTCGCCGTAGCTGACGATGGCCGCCTGCGTCTTCGGCGAGAGATCGTGGATGAGGTAAACGCCCTGGAAGATGGAGCGCAGTTCCTCGAGGAGCCCGTCGATGACGCGGATGAGCCCGTCGCGGCCGGCACCTTTGGAAATGACGGTGTCGATCATCGTGTGATGACGCTGTGCGATCTCGGCATAAGAGGTCAGATAAGCTACATCGCCGCTCAGGGCCAGCTGCGACGTCCGCAGGAGCTGGTCGGTGATGCCTCCTAAAGCCGATACGACAACGATGACTGGTTCCGGCTGCGCCTCAACAATACGTTTGACGCTGAGAATACTATCTACGGAGCCTACGCTGGATCCGCCGAACTTGAGAACTTTCATATACGAAAATAACAGTTTTGGGCACAAAAGTAATGAATAATCATCAAAAAAACGGCTTTTGTGCCAAATAATTATTCCTTTGCACGCTAAAAGGCAATTTATGTCAATCGCAATTCCTCTTCTTCGAGCATCTGATGAAGCACACGTCCGACCTCTTGTTGTGGAAGGTCTGGCAGATGGATGTCGAGGAGCGACGAGGGATGGTGTTCGGCCACGAAATCCAGGATGCGTTGGCGTATCTGCTGGTCGTCGCAGGCTGGAACCACCGATTCCTCCGTGCAGTTGTCGCATAGCCCGCAGTCGGCGGCATGCTCCTCGCCGAAATAGTTAAGCAGGTATCTGCTGCGACACATCTGCGTCGTGAGGTAGCCGATCATCGTCTGCACGCGTTGGTCCAGCTCACGTTTGCGGTCGGCATAGACCGCCGCCGGCATCACGATCTCGTCGCGCTCGACACGGCGCTGCCTGAAGGTGAAATAGGGGATGAATTTGCGAGGCACGAACTGAAGGATGTGCCGTCGGCTGAGGTCAATCAGCTGTTCGCAGACGTCGCTCTCGGCGATGCCCAAAGCATGAGCAATCTCGCCTTCGTCGATGAAGGCATATTCGCTGAAGATGCCGGTGCAGGTGCGCAGCAAGTGTTGCAGCACACGGTCCATCATGGGTGGCAGGTGGAACGAGTAGAGTTCGTCGCGGTGGCAGCTCATCATCACGCGGCTGCGGTTCTCCTCGGCGTCGGCCCATTCGATGTATCCTGCTCGCGACAGCAGCTGCAACGCATTGTAGGCACGCACCGGAAAATGGCGGAAGGCATGACAGAACGCTTCCAGGTTGAACTCGCGTGTTACGCCATAGCCGTCGCCCATAGCCATCTGCAGGAAGTTGCAGGCATCTTCATATACTTGCGTGATGTATTCCTCAGGCGGGAAGGTGTCTTCGACGCGGCGACGAAGAACGGGGATGGAATGGTCGTCGTAGAGCAGCACGGCATGGGCAGGCTGCCCATCACGCCCGGCACGGCCCGCCTCTTGGAAATAGGCTTCGGGCGAGTCGGGCACGTCGGTGTGAACAATGAGCCGTACGTCAGCCTTGTCGATGCCCATGCCGAAAGCGTTGGTGGCAACCATCACGCGGATGCTTCCTTTTTGCCACGCTTCGGCACGCTCGGTCTTCTCGCGGTTGGTGAGTGCTGCGTGGTAGTGGGTGGCGCTGATGCCTTGGTTGACGAGCCACGAGGCCAATTCGCGGGTGCCGAGTCGGCTGCGGGTATAGATAATAGCTGAGCCGGGAATGAGCTCGAGCAGCTCCAGCACTTCCTGCTCTTTGGTGGTGCTGCAATGTTGAACGGCATAGATGAGGTTCTTGCGTTCGAAACTCATGCGTTTCACATTCGTCTCGCGGAATCCCAACTGACGTTGGATATCTTCGACCACGGCAGGCGTTGCCGTAGCTGTCAGCGCCAGTACCGGCACATCGGGCAGCAGCTTACGGATGGCAGCAATCTGTAGGTACGAGGGACGGAAGTCATAGCCCCATTGCGAGATGCAATGAGCTTCATCTACCGTGATGAAGCTTACTTTCATCTTCGCCAGCTTGGCCTGGAAGAGCTCCGAGGCGATGCGTTCGGGCGAAACATAAAGGAATTTGAAGTTGCCGAAGATGCAGTTCTCGAGGGCTACGATGATCTCGTCGCGCGACATTCCCGTATAAACGGCGGTGGCCTTGATGCCCTTTTTGCGCAGATGAGCCACCTGGTCCTTCATCAGCGCGATCAGCGGACTGATGACCAGACACAACCCGTCCTTGGCCAGCGCCGGTACCTGAAAGGTGATGCTCTTGCCGCCGCCCGTGGGCATCAGTCCCAGCGTGTCGCGGCCGGCACCGATGCTCTCGATGATGTCCTGCTGAATGCCGCGAAACGATGAGAAACCGAAGTGCTGCTGAAGGATGTCAAGGTATGTCATTCTTCGCTCGGCCTGATATCTTCAATCTGCAGCTGCACTTCGCCGCGCTTGTGGGAGTTCTCCTCAACGGAGTAACAGATATCAAAGGCACGGCGGCTCTTGATGAAACGGGCTTGCGAGCTCTGACCGAAGGCGATGCCGCTGACGACATTGTGGCTCTTGTTGTCCACCAACTCCAGCTTGATGTGCTCCTGATGATGGCCCACGACCTTGCTCGTCCCGTAGTCGAAGACGTGCTCCGTGCAGAACAGCGGCTTCTGATTGTCGGGACCGAAGGGAGCAAACTTGCGCAGGTCGTTGTAGAAGCGATGAGTGATGTCCTTGAAGTCCAGCATGCTGTCGATGTTCAGCTCCGGCTGGATCTGCGAGTCGAGAATGTGCTCGTTCACGTATGCCTCGAAGCGGCGCTTGAACTCGGGCACGTTCTCCACCTTCATCGACAGTCCTGCCGCATAGGTGTGGCCGCCGAAGTTCTCGAGGATGTCGCGGCACGAGTCGATGGCGCGGTAGATGTCGAAGCCGCCGACGGAGCGGGCGGAGCCCGTAGCCATGTCGTCGGTGCGCGTCAGCACCACCGACGGACGGCAATACACCTCCGTCAGGCGCGAAGCCACGATGCCGATGACACCCTTGTGCCACTCTTCGCTGTAGATGACGATGGCGCGCTGCTCGTGGTTGTGGTCCAGACGTTCAACGATGTCGTTGGCTTCCTGCGTCATCTCTTTGTCCAGGTCCTTGCGCTGGTCGTTGTAGGCATTGATCTGCAAGGCCATGCGGTGGGCTCGCTGCGGGTCGCGTTCGACGAGCAGCGCCACCGCCTCGCTGCCTTTCTGCATACGTCCGGAGGCGTTGATGCGGGGACCGATCTTGAAGATGATGTCGGGAAGCGTGATCTCGCGGTCGATGAGGCCGCAGACCTCGATGATGGCTTTCAAGCCTACGCTGGCTTTCGAGTTAATCTGTCGCAGGCCATGATAAGCCAGCACGCGATTCTCACCCAGGATGGGTACGATGTCCGATGCGATGCTAACTACGCACAAGTCCAGCAACGGCACCAACTGCGAGAAGGGAATGCCGTTGTCGATGGCGAAGGCCTGCATGAGCTTGAAGCCCACGCCGCAGCCAGAGAGGTGCTCGTAGGGGTAGGTGGCGTCCACGCGCTTGGCATTGAGGATGGCCACCGCAGGCGGCAGCTCATCGTCGGGAACGTGGTGGTCGCAGATGATGAAGTCGATGCCCAGCTCCTTGGCATAGGCTATTTCCTCGTTCGCCTTGATGCCGCAGTCGAGCACGATGATGAGGCCGACGCCCGTGTCGTGGGCGTAGTCCACGCCCTGTTTGCTGACGCCATAGCCCTCCTCGTAGCGATCGGGGATGTAGAAATCGATGTTTGTAGTGAACTGTTGCAGAAAGCGATAGACCAATGCCACCGCCGTGCAACCGTCGACGTCATAGTCGCCGTACACTAAGATACGTTCCTTCCGGCCCAAGGCCTGATTCAATCGGTCCACCGCGATCCGCATATCCCGGAAAAGAAACGGATCGAGCAACTCGTTGAGCTGTGGACGGAAGAAACGCTTTGCCTCCGCTGCCGTAGCGATGCCACGGTCCAGCAGCAACTTGCCCAACGCGGGATGAATACCCACGTCGGCAGCCAATGCTTTAGCCGCTTCCTCGCGCTCGGGTGTTGGAGGTTCGTAATTCCATTTGTAGTTCATTTTATGTTGTTTTTATTCTATTTTCTTTTCCTTTGCCCTATAATGAGCGCCCAAAGGTACGAAAAAATGGAATAACAACAGCATAAATTCATGCTAATAAACGCTAAAAGCATGATTTTAGCTTCTGAGATTGCCCGCGACGACCCCTAAAAGCCCTCTTGGATGTGTTTATGGTGTAGTTTTGCCTTACTTCTTACCGTTTTTGTTGTAGTATTCCACGCCGCGTCGCACGTTCTCGATGACGGCCTCCGACGTGTATGTGGCGCCGGTGATGACATCGACCTGTTGCGTAGCGGCTTTCTTGGTGGTCAGACCGTTCCATTTCCCGAGCAGGTCGCGCTTGATGAGCGCCCAGTACTTGGGCGTTTCCATGTTCTGCAGCGCCTCGATTTTCTCGACCTTGTCTTTCTTGATGAATATCTTCAAGGGCACGGGGCCGGCATAGCCTTCGACGTCCTCGGCCAAGGTGGTCGTGTTCACCACGGTGGCACCGTTCTCCTTGGTGATGACGGCACTCGCGCCACCTCCCTGTCCGGCCTTGGCAGGAGAGGTGGTGGCGACTTGTGCGGATATGGGTAAGAAACTAATTGAGAGTAAGGCGGATAGAATGATGTTCTTTGTTTTCATAAATGAGTGATTACAATTTCCTTTCTATTCTTCGACACGCGGAATAGGAAAAGGTTTATTTCCTCCTCTTACGGGTGAGCTCGACGATGCGGCTCATCTGGTTGGGGATGCGGATCTGCTGCGGGCATTTGGCGAGGCACTGGCCGCAGTCGGTGCACGTCGTGGCACGCTTCTCGGCGGGAATGGCTTCGCGATACGCCTTGATGAAGGCGTCCTGACGCTCGCCATAGTTGGCGTCGCTGGGGTTGGGCAGCGGCAGCAACTTCTCGGTGACCGCTTTATTGTAGAAAGCGAAGTTGCCGGGGATGTCCACGCCGTAGGGGCACGGCATGCAATAGGCACAGGTCGTGCAGCCGATGGTGGGGAAGCCGGCCATCTGGTCGGCGATGCGGGCCAGGAGTTCGTTCTCGGCATCGGTGCAGGGCTGCAGCGGCGAGAAGGTGCGCACGTTCTCTTCGAGGTGCTCCATACGGTTCATGCCGCTGAGCGTGGTGAGGATGTTGGGGTGCGAGCCTACCCAGCGGAAGCCCCATGTGGCAGGGCTGTCGTCGGGGCGCACGGCCTGAAGCTGCGCCTTGATCTCGTCGTTCACGTTTGCCAGCGCTCCGCCGCGAATAGGTTCCATGACCACGACCTGTATGCCGAGCTTCTCCAGTCGGTTGTAGAGGTATTCGGCGTCGGCATCGCTGCGACGACGACCGCGTCCGGCATGGCGCCAGTCGAGGTAGTTCATCTGTATCTGCACGAAGTCCCAATGGTATTCGTCGTTGTGGTCCAGCAGCCAGTCGAAGGCGGCGACGTCGCCGTGGTAGCTGAAACCGAGATGGCGTATGCGTTTGGCCTCGCGCTCCTTCAGCAGGAAGTCCAGAAGACCATTGTCGATAAAGCGGCCCTTGAGGTTATTGATACCACCGCCGCCGATACTGTGGAGGAGATAGTAGTCGATGTAATCGACGCGCAGCTGTCGGAAGGAGTTCTCATACATCTCTTTGGCTTTGTCGAAGTCCCACAAGGCCTGATTCTGGTTGGACATCTTCGTGGCGACATAGTATTTGTCACGAGGATGGCGGCTCAAGGCTGCACCCGTCACGCCTTCGTTGCGGCCACCGCCGTACATGGGTGCCGTGTCAAAGTAATTGACGCCGTGAGCAATAGCGTAATCGACGAGCTCGTTCACCTGTTCCTGCTCACGGGGTAGGCGCATCATACCGAAGCCCAGCAGCGAGATGTTTTCGCCCGTGCCGTTTTGCTTGCGGTAAGTCATGAGAGGTGCCTCTGGTACGGGGCCGAAGGGGCTGCTTTCGCGGCGGGCGCCAAAAGCTTGAAGAGGATTCATAGCCATCAGCGAGAAGGCTGAGGCGGAGCCGAGTCCCAACTGGCGCAGGAACTGACGGCGATTCATGTCGCGTTCTTTCATAGTTCGTGAGTTTATAAGTTATGATTTATGTTTTCGTTATCGTTATCTTTACTAACTTTCAACTCTCAACTCTCCGCTCGACCTTTGGTCGCTCCACACTTGGAGAACTCTCAACTTTCAACTCTCAACTCTCCACTACCACCTCCACCGGGCAATGGTCAGAGCCGAGGATGTCGGTGTGGATGTGTGTGCTGGTGACTTGAGGGAACAGCCGGTTGGACACGAGCCAGTAGTCGATGCGCCATCCGGCATTCTTCTGGCGGGCCTGGAAACGGTAGCTCCACCATGAATAGACATCTCGCACATCAGGGTGTTGGGCGCGCCACGTGTCGGTGAAGCCGGAGGCGAGCAGCGTTGAGAACTTGCCGCGTTCCTCGTCGGTGAAACCGGCATTCATGCGGTTGGACTTGGGATTCTTGAGGTCGATCTCTTCGTGTGCCACGTTCAGGTCGCCGCAGACGAGCACCGGTTTCCGTGCATCGAGGCGGCAGAGGTAGTCACGAAACGCGTCGTCCCATGTCATGCGGTAGTCGAGGCGTCGCAGACCGTCCTGGGCATTCGGCGTGTAGCAGGTGACAACATAGAACGAGGGATATTCGAGCGTGATGACGCGCCCCTCGTGGTCGTGCTCCTCGATGCCGAGCCCGTAGGCGACGCTCAGCGGTTCGTGGCGCGTGAAGATAGCCGTGCCCGAGTAGCCTTTCTTCTCGGCGTAGTTCCAGTAGCTGCGGTAGCCCTCGAAGGCCATGTCTGTCTGTCCTTCCTGCAGCTTCGTCTCCTGAAGGCAGAAGAAATCGGCGTTCAGCGCACGGAAGACGTCGCGAAAGCCTTTTGCGTCGCAAGCACGAAGGCCGTTGACATTCCATGAAATCAGTTTCATACGGATTTTATCTTTGTTTTTAGCCTCGAATCAAGGGGTGATTGCCCTTTCGGGGGCAAAGATAGTGATTATTTTTATTCGATAGGTAAAGATGAGGCCACTTTTTCTATTTAGCGCTTAAAAAGTCTTCCGTTCAAAAACGTGGCAGGTCATGATTGTGAAAGCCCTTTCATCGACAGCGAGATGCGGGCACGACGATGGTCAACCTCGGTGACGCGGACGTGGACGTGCTGGTGCAGCTTGATGACATCCAAGGGATGGCTGACGTAACGGTCGGCGAGCTGCGAGATGTGGACGAGGCCGTCCTGATGCACGCCGATATCGACGAATGCGCCGAAGTTGGTGATGTTCGTGACGATGCCGGGCAGCTCCATGCCGGGCTGCAGGTCGTCGATGGACGTGACGCGGCTGTCGAACTCAAAGGCTTCGAGCTGTTGACGAGGGTCGCGGCCGGGCTTCTCCAGCTCGCTCATGATGTCGTTGAGGGTCGGCAGGCCGACGTCGGCGCTGACATACCTTTTAATATCTACGTGTGCACGAAGCTCCTTCTGTTGAATCAGGTCGATGACCTTGCAGCCCTGGTCCTTGGCCATCTGCTCGACGAGGGCATAGCGTTCGGGATGCACGGCGCTGTTGTCGAGCGGGTTCTTGGCATCGGCGATGCGCAGGAAGCCAGCGCATTGCTCGAAAGCCGAGGGGCCGAGGCGAGGCACTTGTTTGAGCTGGGCGCGAGAGGTGAAGGCGCCGTGGTCGCGACGGTAGCTGACGATGTTGGCGGCCAGGGCGGGACCGAGGCCGCTGACGTAGGTGAGCAGGTGCACCGAAGCCGTGTTGAGGTTCACGCCGACGGAGTTGACGCAGCTCTCTACGGTCTGGTCGAGGCTGTGCTTGAGCTTCGTCTGGTCCACGTCGTGCTGGTATTGTCCTACGCCGATGCTCTTGGGGTCAATCTTCACCAACTCGGCCAGCGGATCCATCAGACGCCGCCCGATGCTGACGGCGCCACGCACCGTCACATCTTCATCCGGAAATTCGTCGCGTGCCACCTTCGATGCCGAATAGACCGAAGCGCCGTCCTCGGAAACCACAAAGACCTCTAATCTCCCATCTCTCATCTCTAATCTCTTATCTCTCATCTCTAATCTCTTATCTCTCATCTCTCCCACCACCATTTCCACGAAGCCTTTGGTCTCGCGGCTGGCGGTGCCGTTGCCGATGGCGATGGCCTCGATGCGGTATTTCTCGATCATGGAAGCCAGCGCGTCGGCAGCCTCGGCGGGACGGCGCACAGGAGGGTGGGGGAAGATGGCTTCGTGGTGCAGCAGATTGCCTTGAGCGTCGAGGCAGACGACCTTGCACCCCGTGCGGAATCCCGGGTCGATGCCCATCACGCGTTTCTGTCCTAACGGTGCGCCGAGGAGGAGCTGACGCAGGTTGTCGGCAAAGACGCGGATGGCCTCGTCATCGGCACGCTCTTTGCTGGCGGCGGCGAACTCGTTCTCGATGGAGGGCAGCAGCAGACGTTTGTAGCCGTCGGCCACAGCCTCCGTCACGATGCTGCGTGCGCCGCCTTGGTTGGGACGGCACCATTGACGTTGCAGACGGTCGATGCATTCGTCGTCATCCACCACGATGCTGACCCGCAGGATGCCTTCGGCCTCGCCGCGGCGCATGGCCAGCAGACGGTGGCTGGAGCAGCGTTTGAGGGGCTCGCTCCAGTCGAAATAGTCGGAGAACTTTTGGGCCTCGTCGCTGTCGGCTTTGCTCTTCACCACCTTCGAGACGATCATTGCCGTGCGGCGGAAGTTGCCGCGAAGGGTCTGCCTCGAACGCTCGTCCTCGCTCACCATCTCGGCGATGATGTCCTGTGCCCCTTGGATGGCAGCAGCCTCGTCTGGTACATCAGCCGTGATGAACTTACGGGCAGCCTGCTCCGCATCATTCACGCCGCGCAATAGCATGAGAGCCAGCGGTTCCAGCCCGTGCTCCCGTGCCACTTGAGCCCGGGTGCGACGCTTGGGTTTGTAGGGCAGATAGATATCTTCGAGCGCCGTGGCATCCCAGCATTCGGCGATGCGCTGTTGCAGCTCGGGTGTCATCTTTCCGAGCTCCTCGATGGTCTTGACGATCGTCTCCTTGCGCTTCGCCATCTCCTTCAGACGGCTGTACTGTTCGGCGATGTTGCCGATCTGCACTTCGTCGAGAGCGCCTGTCCGTTCTTTGCGGTAGCGGGCGATGAAGGGAATCGTAGCCCCGTCATCGAGCAGCGTCATCGTACCCTCGACCTGTCGTTCGCGCAGACCGAGCTGTCCTGCAATCAGTTGAGCAAATATGTTTGTCTCCATAGTGGTGTGTATCGCTTGAGTGCAAAATTAGACAAAAGTGAACAGACCGCCAAAAGAAGTAGCTTAAAAAACACAAATGATGCCTGAAATGGCACTTTTTTAACAAATATAGGGCATAAATATCTATATATCGGGTTTGGGGTAAATTCGTTTAATTAGTATAATTCGTTGTTTTAAAAGAAATGTGCCAAGAGCATTTTTGTTCCTCCTTATTTCACGACGACCTTACGGCCATTGCTGACGTAGATGCCTTGACGGGGTTGTGTGGTCACTCGTCGGCCTGTCAGGTCGTAGATGATGTCGTCGTCGGTGCCCTGTTTCAAGGTCGCAATGTCCGTGTTGTAGCCGTCGCCCGTGTCGATGCCAACGAACTCACGGCCTGTTGTGGCTTCGCCCAGCGTCAGATAGCCTCGGTTGGCGGGTATGGTCGTCTCTGTCCAGTGGTAGAAGCCCTCGCCGCTGTCGCCCTTCACCAGCATATAAGCGTTGTCGGGTGTCGTGATGTCGGTGGCAGCACCTTGCAGTTCGTTGCCGGCCAGTGTGCCCGAGAGGCCTTCGTCGTAGGTCATCGTAGCGGTCTCGGCTGTGGATCTGAGCACTATGGCATTGCCTGCGGGGACAGCCTTGTCAGTCACTTCGGTCAGGAGCACTACCGATTGGTCGTCGCTCATCTTGGCCGTATAGACCTTGGTGTTCTCGTCGGCCGTATAGCCGGCTACAGGATGATAATAGGTGCCCCAATAGTTGCCTTCGCCGTCATCGCTGAGGGCCACCGTTGCCGTCATGTCTATCGTTGTCCAGCCTTCGGGGATGCCGCTGTCGCCCGTCGGCCACGCCGTCATGCCCTCGGCCTTGATGAACGTGCCGGTCGGTGATGCTCCTTTGAGCCAGTCCTTCACGTCGTCTTCCTCGAAGCTCTCAAAATCCGGGTTCGTCAGGAACTCTGTGGCGAGGCACTTCACATAGTTCAGGCTCGTGCAGCCTTCGAACATATTGCAGTAGGCAAAGTCGGCGACCTGAGCAGCTGGCAGCACGGGCGCCTTCTGCAGGCTGGTGCATCCGGAAAACATAAACTGATAGACGCCGTGCTCGAGATGAGTGGCCGGCAGTTCGGGCGCCACCGTCAGGCTGGTGCAGTCCTTGAACATCTGCATGTAGCAGTCGATGCTGCCGTGCTCCTCCCATTGCATAGGATCCGAATCGTCGATGGAGTAGGGCGTCATGTAGGTACAGGGCAGGATGTCGGGGGCCTTCGTCAGGCCGCTGCAGCCCTCGAACATCGAGGCATAGCAGGCCACCTGCATCTCGGTGGCGGGCAGCTCCGGGGCACGCGTCAGCCCCTGACAACCGGCGAACATATACTGGTAGCACATGTTGGTCAGCGTCGTTGCGGGCAGCACGAGGTCGTTCGTCGGATGGCTCTTGATGGTGGTGTTGGGCTTTACCTCCCAGGGGTCGGCACCCGGTACGGCAAAGAGATGCGAGAATGTGTCTTTGCCTGTGAGCGTGGTCAGCGTGGCGTAGTCGGTCGAACTGATCAGACTCATCACGTTGCCATACACATAGACGTCCGCCGTGCTGATGATGTGGCTGTCGAAGTTAGGCGTTCCGTTGCCGAAATACTTGGCATTGTTGCCACGGAACGCCACCTTGTCACCGGCTTCTACGGGAATGGCCTCGTTCCAGGTGTAGGCCGTCCATGCGCCCCCATTCTTGCGATACTCCAAGGGGTTCATCACGCCGGGATCCACTTCATAGCCTAAGGTCAAAGTGAAGGTGATCTCGCCGCTCGTGGCGGCTTCCAGCGTCAGCGGCGTGGCCGCCATCGACGACGACGATTCGAGCTCCACATTCTGCGCCCATGCCGTGAGGTGTGCAAACAAAGCGACCAGCAGTAGCGTCGCTGTCCGCATCCCATGCCCTTCACGTCCTTTCCTTTGTTCTTGCTTTTTCATAGTCTTTTCGTCTTATTGGTGAAACATATATATTTTTGCCGCAAAGATACGAAAAATCAGCAAAAGACACAGTACGGACAGCGGACATTTTGACGAAACGTGGTCTGGGAATGACGAAAAGTGCGTTTGGCGTGACGAAAGGAAGAGTGAAGAGTGAAGAATGAAGAGTGAAGAATGAAGAATGAATTCAAGCTTCGCATTGCGTGGCCGTGCGGTTCGCTTCCAGGAACTCGGAGGGCGAGAAGCCCGTTTCTTTCTTGAACGTCTTTTGGAAATGGGAGCGCGAGAAACCACAATGGTCCGCCACCGTCTCGTTGGACCAGTCGCGGTGCGCCAGCAGCGTGCGCTTCGCCTCCTCAATGCGCAGACCCACGATCCATCGTGAGAAAGAGGCATAGCCGGAAGTCTTCACCCACTCCGTCAGCTGGTATCTCGGAATGCCCATGGCGTCAGCGGCGATGGGGCTGGTGAGGCCGTTTTTCAGATGACCGCCGGCCGCGAGCCACTGCTCCACCGCCGTGTCGATATGTTGCCGCACGCTTTCCGTCAGCACCGTCTCCATGTTCGTCGCGGTATGTGCCGATCCGGCGGCAACCCTTTCCTCGTCCTTCATGCGTTGCTCCTCACGGTCAGCTTCGCGAACACGCAATGATTCATGAGAAATGACATAACGCACGAAGCAGAACCAGACGTAGAAAATGCCTGCAAAGAACAGCACGGCATACATCGCCAGCGTCCAACCCTCCACGAAGATGAGCATGGGCACCGACAGTGCCATCAGTGCCAGCACGCCGACGCTCAGTCGGAACCAGTTCAGCAGCTTACCGCGTTCGCGGTCGTAGTAGTTGTCCAGCGCGTGCTGCAAACGGACGAGTTCACGCATTTGCAGTACGAAGTAATAGATCTGCATGATGGCGTAGATGATGCTGGCTGCCACCTCGGCCCAGAGCACACGCTCCGACTTCGCCAGCAGCGGCTGGCCGTCGGTCCTCTCGGCCCAGAGCAGACACGCCATGGCAGCCACCCAAGTGGGCACAGCCGCCCAACGCTCCATCCTGCTCAGACGTCCCTGACGTTGCAGGTTCAGCACACTCAGTCCAAGCAGCGCCGAGCAGGGGATGAAGAACACCAGGTTCAGTTCCACCGCCTGCGTCACGCCCATCTGGCGCAACTTCAGGCTGTGTTGAAGCAGAAACTGCACTGCCAGCAGTGCCAGCGCCGCCGTCATCAGCCATCGCGAGCGGTTCATCACCCTGTCGCGGCCCACGTAGGAAGGCAGCAGCATCACCAATGACAGCGCCATCAGCGACAACAGCACCACTGCCGTAAATTGGACTTCACTCATCGTCGCTATTTATTTTGACGCTGCAAAAGTACAAAAACGAAACGAAAACGAGAACGAATACGCAAAAAACTGTCTTCATTCGACGAATTGACACACCTTTTCGAGGATTGACACACCTTTTTTAGAGAATAATTACTACCTTTGCGACAAATTTTGGAATCTTTCATGGACTTATTATATATATAGAAACATAGCAAATACTCTATATCATTCATTCAAATCAAAAAAACAAAAAGTATATGAAACACATGAAACACTCACACTCCCTGGCGAGGGCAGCCACCGTGCTGCTCCTCGCCCTGCTCACCTCGGCAACGGCGTGGGCACAGAACCCAGCCGTATCTTACATCGACGAGAACGGCGTGACCCAGACCACCACCGACTACTACGCCCTCACTGGCAGCGAGACACCGGACGGCGATGGCAAGGTAGTGTTGAATCAGGA
>JAEEHP010000132.1 GCA_016280855.1 Bacteroidaceae bacterium | reverse complement strand
GTTCACCTCTGGCGCGATGTCTGCCAGTTTTGCGTAATACACTACGGCTATCACCATCGTAAAGGCAATGGCCAAGGCTGTTCCCACGATATATATCCCGGAGAATAGCCGTTCCTCTCGCATCATGGCGAGAGCCTGTCTAAAATATCTCATATCATTCATCTTTTAATGCTCCGGTTATTTCGCTCCTGCAGATGCGCCACGCAGGAATGGCGGTGGCGATAAGCACGGCGCATAATATAATAAGATAGACGATGACGGACACCACGAGGAAGTGGGTGCCGAAGTCGTCGAACCAGTAGCGTACGGCGGGATTGTGGCCCAATAACTCGTACAGGCCGTGGGCTGATGTGTATTGGAAGTAGATGATGCAGCCAATGACGACGCTGACGGTAGTGAGCAGCCAGGCCTCGCGGATGAAACCACAGAAGACGCTCCACTTCGTAGCACCAAACGCGCGACGCACTCCGGCCTCTTCGCGTCGTTCGCGAGTGTACATCAGAAGCGTGCCGAACACACCGAAGGCGAGATTAATGGCGAAGAATGCAGCAATGAGCGAACCATGCCGCATCTGACGCCCCAGACCCGTTTGTTTCATGGTGAGGTCGAAGGCGTCTCGAGCAATCACGGCCGAGCGTATGTAGCGGTGTTCGGTGATGAGGTCGCGTTGCAGTTCACCCTCGTTCTCACTGATGAAGCGGCGGGCATCGCAACCTTCGCGCAGCCGCAAGATAATGGGAGCACAGTCGCCGTCGCCCGAAGTGCAAGTGAACACGATGTTCATGTCGCGGTCGTAGGGTGCATAGCGCACGTCCTCCACCACGGCACGGACGCGATACCACGTGTCCACCCAAGTTATCTTGTCGCTGCTGTAGTCCAGCTTTTGACTGCGCAACCGCCGTCCCGCCACGTCGATGGTGCCGAATACGGCGAGGGCGAAGGAGCGTGTGAGGATGATGCTCTCGTCCTGATTGCAGTCGTGAGTCAGTTCAGAGGTAGGCACGCTGGGGGTAAGCGAATGCATGCCATAAACTTCGAACATGCGGGAGTCAGGACTGAAGCCATACTTCCACCCCAACACGGAGTCGGCATCATGATAGAACCAACTGTTACTGCCCACCATACCGAAGCCCAATGGAGTGCTCGTGGCGCGGTAGGCCTGTTCCACCTCTGGCAGTTCCTGAACGCGGCTGAGCATCAGCTGCTCCTCGCTGTCGTGGAACCAATCGTCCGTGGGCACAATGCCGTTGGAGCCTATTTCCCTCACGGCCACAGAACTGGCCACCTCCAACTTCACAATGCGGTCGAGGTCATAGCCCACAGGCAGCCGCATGACGTAGGTGTTCACAATCAGCGGGTCGAAGGCCCACCACAGGGCGATGGTGACGAGAATGAGGGAAAAGGCGAGCCAGATGGACGTCTTGCGTCCGAATAAATCTTTCAACTGTTTCATTTCCTAATCATCATGGATTCCACAATCGGTTTACGGAGGCTGAACCACGCGGGCATGGTGGCTGCCAGGACATTAAGCACGCAGCAGACGAGCAGGGCGATGGCAAAGACGGCAGGGCCGAAGAGCATCTCACCCTTTAGTACGGGCACGGCACCCACAAGCGTGGAGTCGTCAGAGAAGGCATAGAACACCCAGTCGCGCCAGCCATAGAGAGCCGTCCAAGCTATGCACAACCCTGCGAGACCACCGATGAGCGTCAGCGCGAGGTTCTCCATGATAATTTGCGCGAGCAGCGTGCGACGCTTGGCTCCGAATGCCTTACGGACGGCCATCTCTGGCAACCGTCGCTCCATGCGGCTGGCCACCATACTGCTGAGGTTCAGCGCCGGCACAAACAACAGCAGGAGGATGGCCGCAGCCACATACCACCAAATGCTGCCGTCATATACTTCGAACAACATATTCAGCCCTTCCCACACCGTAGCGTAGTGACTTTTCAACTCCGAAATGACATCTACAGGTTCCTCTGAGTTTACAGCGTTGTAGCGAGCCTCCACTTCCCGCAGCTCATGTATAAACGCTTTACGCTTGTCAGCTTTCACGGCAAAGGAAACATCCACGGGCATCTCTTCATACCTCACATGATATCTTGCAAACAGCCCCTCCGCCGTCCACGGCACAATGATGTCGGCAAAGGTCCGCTCGGTCAACGCACTGGGAGTCTCTATCACACCGCAGATGCTATAAGGACGATTGTCGAGGATGAGAGAGTCGCTTCCATCCAATTTTTTCCTCACCTCCTCTGTCACAACACACACGCGCCGACGGCTGTCAAAGTCGTCCTGCGTGAAGGGGACACCATCGATGAAGCGGTAGCGGTAGAAGTTGAAATAACCGGGTTCAGTAATTGTGACCTTCACCGCGCAGTCGTGTATGCCGTCAGCGAGTTTCATGTACGATTGTTTGAAAGACCAGAAGTTGATTACACCCGTAACACATTCCGGCGTCTGCATCTTCTGGAACAGGTCGCGGAACATCCACTGGTTGATACCTTTCATTTCACTTCCATCGCTGTTCTTGATTTCCAAGTTAGGTAGGTAGTACGTCGTGCTGCGGTGGACCTCCGGCGCAATGTCGGCCACTTTCACGTAATACACTTCGGCAATAAGCATCACGAAGGCCACGGCTAATGCCGTACCAGCGATATACATTGCTGAATAGAGTTTCTCCTCGCGTATCAGGGCGAGGACTTGTCTGAAGTATCTCATATTATTCGTCTCTTAGTGCATTGGTAATCTTTGCCCCGATAATCTTTACGGCAGGGATGGCCGTGCCGATGAGGACTGTACATAATATAAT
>JAEEHP010000131.1 GCA_016280855.1 Bacteroidaceae bacterium | reverse complement strand
GCCGCAGGCCTTCAACTTCGCATTTAGGGTCTGTCCGATCTGTCCGCCGCCAGTGACTTGGTAGCGTGCTTGGAAATCACGTTTGATTTCTGTCCATGTCTTCTCGTCCACTTCCGTCCATGATTTCTTGATGAAGAGCACTTTCACGTTGATGTGCGTGATAATGCGCTCCACTTCAGTCTTTACGGTCTGGCTGACGGTGAAATAGTAGTCGAGCTTGCCACCCAGTTCGGAGGTGGTGACGAGATGTGTGCCGAACTTGCGAACGATGTCTTCGGGACTGTCAGTGTTCACAGCATCACGAAACGCCTGTGTGGTGCAATATCGCACCAGACTTTTGTTGGCCATATCAACGGGGTATCCGAACCCTGCCATTTTCACGGCCTTGGTGGTGCGGCACCACACATAACGTCGGTCTTTTTTCTCAGTGATCTGGTTACTGTATTCCACGCTGACTTTAGCACTGGCAATGAGAATGTCCGCCGACCCGGCAAACTTGGCACCCATGTTGTTCTGCATCTCCTCATGGGAGTTTCCGCTGGCCATAAATAAGTCGGAGCCTGTACTGTTATTCACGTAGATGGCGTCTTCGCCGTATTTGCGGTTCAAATCCGCCCCATTGAATATCTGTCCGCGTAGTCCTGAGACGTCTGCGATGTCTGCTTTCATGTCATATCCCCATCCCAGTCCGAAGTTCTTGGGCAGATCAACATAGGCAGTACCGTTTTCTGAGGGTATGCGCTGTGTGATCTGTACTTTGAGCGTAGAGCGCTCTTTGTCGTCGAAGGTGATGGTGACGGTGGCGTGACGAATCTGCTCGGCATCATTCTGCTCAAGGTAAATGGGCAGTCGCCCTTGGCCTTTACCCTCCTCCTGAACTATCGTTAGCCAATCCGCGTCGGTTGTTGCCGTCCAGTGCGTGGAGGCATCGAAACGGATGGTGTCAGTCTGGCAGCTTGCGTTATAGTCCGCTGTAGAGGGGGATGTCAGACGGGGCGCGATGGCTCCCTCGTCCTCGCTACATGCAGCGAGGACGAGGGCAAGAGATGCGATGAAAATGTGTCTTCTCATTATCAATAAATACGTTCACTAATATTTGCACCATTCTCAATAGTCACACTGCCGCAACTGCCACCTTCGGCGGCACCAATATAGACATTACCGGATATAAGTTCGCAATACACTACTGCGCCCTTCTTAATGTCGATGTTTCCGCAACTGCCCCCTGCACCACTTCCTATTGAGGGATCTCCATCAAAGCCTCTGGCGTGTAGTGTGCAGTTTTGAATCAGAATATCGCCACATCTCCCATTCTGACCTGCACCGAGTGCAGCACTTCCTGTGCAAAAAACTTCACCTCCGGAAATTGTGATATTGCCGACTTTTCCACCAAGAGCAGAGCCGATACCTGCAGCACCTTCGCCACCAATGCTGCTTACGTCTCCGCCTTTAATATGGATGTTGCCTTCTCCACCACCAATGCTAGGCTTACCGTCATAGAAGACATTACAAAACAATCTTCCATTACCATCGATGACCAAAGTCGTGCCTGCCGGTCCGTTTAACAAAGCATATGATGGCGCGTCAGTATATCTACCTCTTCCTTTACCATATATCATATTGTGAGAATTATCCTTCAGTATGATGGTGGCATTTCCCTTGCAAGTAACCTGGTTATTTATCGTTACTTCTGCCAGTTCAACTTGCAAACCATCAGGAATCGTGATTGCATAATCGGTTGTACCATACAATGTGCATTTCGATCCAGAAAGTTCGAAATCGCAAGTCAGTTCATTAAGATTGATTATTATGCTATTTGGATTGTTTTGTTTGACTTTAGAATAGTCTTCTATCGTCACATTTCCACAAGTACCAACATCGCCATATCCGATGGCGAGACACTTATTTTCTGCCTTTCCGCAGGTGGCTTCTACGTAAGTTACACTGCTCTTGATGGTGATGTTGCCACATTGGCCTCCGCAGCCTGCGCCGATGCCCGCAGCCCTGTATCCTCCTATTGCTTTGACGGTGCCTCCGGAGATAGTGATATCTGCACATTTTCCATTCCATCCTGTTCCGATTCCAGCAGCACAGAATGTACCATTAGCAGTGATGGTGCCGCCAGAAATTTCAATCTTTCCGCAAGAACCGTATCCAGCAGTTCCGATGCCAGCACAGTTTTGACCCCCATTCGCTGTGATGGTACCACCTGTTATTGTGATGTCACCACAGTTCTTTGTCCATCCACTACCGATTCCTGCGCCCTGACTTCCCGAGGCTGTAATGGAGCCGCCTGTAATCGTGATGTTTCCACAATCAGTATCGACTCCTCCAATTCCAGCGCTATACAAACCTCCTTTTGCTGTCAGCTCGCCATTGCCGCTTATGGTGAGGGTCTTGCCTATTGGGCCCGCCTGAACACCAGCTTTATGTTCGTAAGGACAAATAACAGCATTCTTTGTTCCGTCTTTCAGGATGATGGTTGCATTGCCATCGCAAACGATTTGATTGTTTATGGTGACATTGTCGAGAGTGAGTGTAGTGCCGTCGGCGATGTGGATGCAATAGTCGGTCTTACCCTCTACAGTGATGTCATCCTTGAACGTCCAGTCAGAAGTCAGCACTTTGAGGTCGTGCTTCCAGTTTGTGACGCTGTCAACTTGATAGAGATCCTTTTCCATACCCGAGGAAACCTTTGAAGCAATGGTGATGTCGCCGGAGGCATCGACATAGAGAGTGCCTATGGCCGCTTCTTTTAGGCGGTCAAACACTTCGGTAGTGAACGTGCCATTTTTCTCGCGGCGGAACTTACAAGGCTTTCGTGTTAGACTGCCGACGAAGAAACCGCGGGTGTGATCCACACTGCCCTTAGGTCCTGAGTAGATAACGGTACTCAATTCATCTTTTGAAAGACTGTCCACGATGGTGCGCTCCATATCTATCTGCAACTCTATATCAGGGAGATAGATACTGCCGTAGCCTGGCGCATTGCTAGTTACATCGAATCCTGTCACTTCATAAATATCTGGCTTGAAGTCGTTGCCGTACCACTTTTTCTGATAGTTGACTACCACATAGTTGCGCAGCTTATCACGTAACTTATCAGTAGGCATAAGATCCCAAATAGGGATGGTTTGCACATCGATGAGGGCCAGCGCCGTACTATCCTTGATTGACTGCACCCATTTATCCAGTTTACTCTTGTCCTGTACTTTTTCTTTGAAGCCTGTGAATGTTTCTCCGGGAGCTATAGTCCAAGGGTTGTTGCCCCCGAACGAGCGCAAAGATAGCGTAGTTTTTGATGAAGCCATCTTCTCGGCATCGCTCATTTCAAATTCTCCCCTAACATTCACCACCTTCGCACTTAGGCTAAGCGCGGCGTGGATATTGCTAGCACTGTTTTCGGCATCAACCGACATCTGCATCGACACTTTCATCTCTCCTCCAAGAGTACCATGGCAGACGATGTGTGTGCCGTAAGTATCCAACAGATCCTGCATCGCTTCTTCCTTAAAATCCTCATCTAAGTTGGATTGTAAGATGACCAAGTCGTCATAGAATGTCTCAGCAAAAATCGTTGGTTCTTCCTTTTCGGCAACCGTAATATATCGTTTGAAATCATTCTCATGGCGAGCCAAATAACGCATAAGCCCAGCCCTGACGTAGCGCGATGCCACGATGTGCTGAATCTCTTGTATGGCATAGTAGGATTGTGTGTTGCTCTGTGAAGATGATGTGTAGCCAGCTTCGACACTGAATTTGAAAGCTTTGACTCCCACTTCGATGCCGGCATTAACACCTAGCTGGTTGCCTATAGCACCAGTTGAGTTGCCCGTCACAGTTTCGTAGCGTGAGGAATAAACGGGCTCATCGACAATGGCATCTTCCCAGCCCATGGCCTTGATGACCTCATTAAGGGCTCCAAGATTGAAAGGCGTATTCCTGATGTTGTACTTCTCGCTGGTGACACCTGTCATGGGAGCGATCACGTCGATACCACATCCCACACCTCTCGTCTTTTGAAGCAAATCAGTGGCGGCCATATTGATAGCATCGTCGTTCTCATCACTGCTGGCTCGTCCGTGCTGGCGCAAAGGTAGGCTGACCTTACCGCCGTTGGAGAGTGATATGACAAGGGAGTCGCGACGGTCGGCATCATTGTTGTTGGTTTCAACGAAGAGTGACAAAGATGTACCCGCCTCGCCCGTTCGATTCATGGGCGAAGCCCATTTGGGATTCTTCGTCACCGTCCAATCGGCATCTCCGGGGATTTTGATATCGTATATTTCGTTGACACGTCCCAGCACCGTCTCTTCTGTAATCACAGGCTTCGGAACGGGTATATTATCTTCGTCCGTACAGGCAAGAAACACTGCACATAGCAGCAAACATAAAATCTTTTTCATGATTTTCAATAGTTAATGTTCTACATTGCTTCCCTTTATAGCACGAGTGACGGGAATATCATAATAGTAGATTCGGTCGCAGTAGCTCTCGATTTTCTTTGCGATGTCGTTCTCGGCATCATATGACACGCTACCGCTCGAAATATCATAGCCGTTAGGGAATAGCTTCCAAATGGGTGTGGTATCGAACCAGAGCAGCTCAAGTCTGCCTTCGTCAAGTGTCTCTTTCCACTTATCGGTACTAAGACTATCTATCGCACCAGAGAAAACGAGGTTGGTAATCCACACGTTGTCGCCACCTTTAACAGAGAATTTCTCGATGACCTCATTGCTCATTTGTGACAGCTCACTGCTGTAGTTGGCTTTGGCATCGAGCTTAAACTTTTGGGCATAAGCAAAACTCAGCGCAGCTTCCACGTTGAGGTTGTTCTGAGAGTTGTCATACACACTGCTGTAGTAGTAGTCATAGCAGCCGCCCAACTCGGCATTTCTTACGAAATGTGTGCCATAATTGTCCAAGAGTTCCTTAATGGTTTCATCACTACCCTTGGAGTTGATAATACGCTGGCGCAGGTCGGCGAAATCAGTTGTGAACCAATTCTTTTTTTGTGCTTTTTTCAAGTCGGCATTGATGTTGATCATGCGTTCTGCATAGCGTCCGCGGATGGTTGAAAAGATACGCTTGGAGTTGTTCAACTCCTTCATACCGAAATTGGCCTTCAGGTCGAGACTGAAAACCTTGAATTTGCCTTCAATGTTAAGGCTTCCCTTCATGTCGTTTTGTAAATCAGAAGCATCGTCGCCATAATAGAAACTGAGAGCACTACCTGTTTTCCGCATATTGCTGTATGCCCACGGCTCATCGGCAAGAATGCGTTGTATATTGAAGATCTGGTCGCGGAGGCCGCGGCTGTCGTTGTAGGTGCGGATGTCAAAGCCCCATCCTACCGCATAACTGCGGCGCATATCGGGCTTATCGTCCTGACTGGCACGAGTAGTGTAGGTCGTGCCGTTGGCATAGCGCACGATGATGTCTCCCTGTCGCAAAGGTGTGCGGGTATTGCTCTCGAAATAGAGTCTGATGTCGTCGGACGACGTGCCCTTGTGTGATACGGGGGTGATCCATGCCGGGCACTCCAGGATCTGCCAGTCAGTCGGTTCACCCTTGGCGAGGGTGACATAGTCGCTACCGCCATCGAGGAGCAGCACTTCGGGCTGATGCATGGGCTCCGACATACTATAGTCATCGGAGCAAGAGGTGAGCGCTGCACAACAGAGCAGCGCTGCACCTATGGATAAAAATAGGTTTTTCATATTCATTCAAATAGCGAGAATTCTTATTTTGCGATAATTGACGGCATTTTAACCTGAGTGTAGAAATCGGCAATGCCCTTAGGCTGGAGCGTGATGTCGCCTGTAGCATCAATGTATACTTTTTCTACTATACCGCCATTCCAGCCTTCCAGCGGTTCTATGGTGACGGTGCCATTGGCCGATGTCCTAACCTTGGCGGGCTTGAGAACGTCATCTCCTACGAAGAAACCGCAATTTTCATTCACCTTGCCAGGAGCGCCCGAATAGATGATGGTGACGAGTTTGTCTGAAGATAGCTCCTTCACGATCTTGCGCTCAGCTTTTACCACCTGTCCGATGCGGTCGAGGGAGAGAGTCTGCGTTCCAGCGACTTCTGATGTTACATCAAAGCCAACAATCTCAAACAGGGCGGGCGTGAAGGTGGAACCGAACTTCGTGCGTTGCAAATCGACCATGATATATTCGCGCATCGCCTTGCGTGACTCTTCAGTAGGCATTATGTCCCAGAGCGGCACGGTCTCTATATCGATGAGTGCAGGTGCTGAAGGAATGCCGTCAGCCCATGCTTTCATCCTATCCTTAATACCTTCCTGAAACTGCTGGAAAGTCATTCCCGGGAAGATGGAAAACTTATTGCTGCCGCCAAAAGTCTTCAGGTTGATACTGGTGTTCTTACTGATGACTTCTTCATCTTGAGTAAAAGTAGCATGACCATCGGCATTGACAATCTTCGACGAGAGATTCAACGCACCATGGATGTCCATACCGCTGGTTGATGAATTTTCTTGCATCTTCATGGATACACGGAGCTCGCCGCCCATAGCCGCATAGGTGATGATGTGTGTGCCATACATGCTCACGAGTCCTTTCACGAGGTCCTTAATAGTTTGGCTATTATCAGCGCCTTTCAAGAATTCAAGGGCTTCAACCATAGATTCGCCCCAGATATCGATGTCATTCTCGGCACAGTAGCGCAGTATGCCTGCACGTAGATAACGTGCCGAAATGATGTGCCTGATCTGCTGCATGGCGTAAGAATAGTGTGTGCTGTCGGAAGAGTTCTTGTTGAAAGCTCCTGTCACCGTGGCGTTGAAAGCATCGAGTCCGAGTGAAATACCCCCGTTCACAGCCAGCTGAGTAGCTATCTCCTCTGTAGAGCTTCCGATAATACTCTCCGTGAAAGAGTGGTAGCGGTCTTCGCGATAGAAGGCTTCACTCTCTCCCAGTCCTCTTAACACTTTGACCAGCTTGTGGAAGGCAATAGGTGTGGTGGACATCACATTGTACTTAGCCGTATTGGCATAGGTGTTGTCGAGCACATTGAGCGTAAATCCCACTCCGTATGTCTGTGCATTGTTCGCTTCACTCAGCTCTTCACCGTTGTCTGAATCGCGGAGTGTCCCTTTTTGGACAAGGGCATAAAGATAAATCTTGCCGTCGGTCGTTGCTACGGTCAGCGTGTCGGTGCGGTCGGCCTCGTCGTCGTTGGTTTCTACGAAGAGTTTCAACATAGTATCGCCAGTTCCCTCGTCTGCCATGGGACCTGCCCATGTAGGATGAGCTTTCACCTGCCAGTCGGCATCGCCTGGCACATCAATGTCAATGAATGTGTTGATGCGTCCCAGTTCCTTCAGCTCTACGCTGGGCTGAGGATCAGGCTGTGGGTCATCATCGTTGCTGCAGGCCGTCATGCTTGAGATGGCGCAAATGGCGCAGACGGCAATGAAATATGGATATATCTTGGTATTCATATCTATATGCTTTTATTATGTGGTTCTGGAATGTGTGCTATGGTTATTTCTGTGAGCGCGTCAGCGGCAGTTCCGAATAGTACAATTTGTCGAGGTACTCGGTGATTTTAACGCTCACAGTAATGGGGAACAGGTTCTGTATAGGAACAAGTCCAAATGAGATGAGTTCCAACTTGCCCGGTGCCACGAGTTTACCTGTTTCATCGAAGGCATCATCGATGGTTTCTTTCCATGTTTCAACAGACGTCTCTGAGATACTGCCGTCATCAATGGAGCGTGCCAGCGTCATTGCTTCGCCGCCCTTGACCTCAAATTTCTCGATGGTTTCCGTCTTCATGTTGTTGAAGGCGCTCTTGTATTGACCATTGCCCGTAACATCAAGATTGAACTTTTGGCTGAAACCGAATTTGATGGCTCCCTGGATGCTATCTGTAGTCATGGACTTGGTCATCTCGGTGGAGTAGTAGTAGTCGAAGCAACCGCCCAGAGAGGCTCTGCCGATATAGTGTGTGCCGTATAGCTCGATGAGGCGCTGAATGGAGGCTTCGCTGCCCTTGGAGTCGATGACCTCTTGACGCATCGCAGCGAAGTCGGCGGTGAACAAATGATTCTTGGCAGCATACGAAGCGTCTGCGTAAACACTGGCTTCCTTGATAGCTTCCGAGTAGCGCATCCAAGAGAAGATATGCTTGCTATTGGACAGCGTGTTGCGCCCAAAAGTACCGTCGAGATTAAGCTTAAAAGCATTATACTTAATATCAATGTTCATATTAGCGGTGATATTGCTCTGAAGCTTAGAAGCATCTTCACCATAGTAGAACTGGAGGTCTGTACCAGTCGCATCGATTATATAATAGTTAGCCACACTATCGGCTATCAGCTTCTGTGTGTTGAAAATCTGATCGCGTACACCGCGTATATCATTATAGGTGCGGATGTCGAAGCCCCAGCCTGCGGCATAGGAGCGCTGAGCACTGATGCTGCTGGCTTTGTTGGTTTGGTCAACGCGCGTGATACGTGAACGGCCATTGGCATACTTGATGGTTACGTTACCTTCGCGGAGTGGGGTGAGACGGTTGCTCTCGACATAAAGCTGGATGTCGGAGTCGGCGGAACCGCTCATCTGTACGGGCGTCACCCAGTCGGGACAGCTTGTGATGGTCCAGTCGGCGTTCTCGCTGTTTTGCAAGGTGTAGATGTCACAATTACCATTCATGGTAAGCACAGAACCGTTGGAGGCTCCTGAGGCCGTCAGCTCGTCCTGATTGTCGCAAGCTGTCAGACCACTCATGAAGGCGACAGCTGCCATCAGATAGAAAATCTTTTTCATGATTACTTGTTTTTTAAGATATTATTGAATAGGGGTTTATCATATACTGCGTTGTGTGTCCGGCGCCGGCCTGACAGTGAAAATGGAGCCGGGCGTCTGCAGGCTGTGTCGTGACGAAGTCCACTAAAGCCTCCAACTCACTGTCGCCGGGGAAGGCACGGTCGGGAACGTGGCATCGATTAATAACAGGTAATAACAGGTGTGATTATTTATTCATTACAGAACTTTTGTTGCCATCTTTATCGAATTTGATCTCAAAGACTCTGCCGTAGATGAGATCGAGTTTATTCAGGTAACTGTTCACCATTTCATTCGTTTGGTTTGCGGGGTATTTTAAGGATTCATACTTATCCTGCACGGTAGAGCCAATTTTATTGTTGTCTTTGTCGTAGAGTGCATAGTAATAATGGATAGCGGTAGAGAATTCAAACTTATCCAGATTCATAACGACGTCCTTGTAAGCTTCCTTCACCTTGACCTCGCGCCAGATCTTGAAACTGGCGGGGAGTCCGGATGTATACACGCCCATGTGGAAAAAGTATTTATTTTCCATATCCTCAGGTGTGAGCACGCTGCTGGTGTATTCTTTCACACCGTCGCTGCACTTCACAACTATGTCGAGATATTTCAACATATCTGGTCTGTTCTCGATATAGTATTCCAGCCTCACACTGGCCGGAGTCTTGGTAACAGAGGGTTCCTCTTGTCCTCCAGGCGTTTGGGGTTCGGGAATCTCATCATCACCGCCACAGGCGTTGAATACTGTGGCTGTCATTGTGCAGCAAAGGACGGCTGCAAGCGTCATGATAATCTTTTTCATTATATTTCCTTATGATATAAGTAACTAATCACAATTAAATGATATGTTTTAGTACACTATTTTAATTACTCCAGTCGTCGTCCCAGACGTTGTAGGAATTATCCTTCACGCGGGCGGAGCCCTGGCCGGCGCCGCCATACTTCACGGCATCGGCACCAGTCATGTTCGTGCCGAGGCTGCGAACGCTATCATTGAGGATGCTTACTCTTTGTTGTAACTGCATCACCCGCATCGCGGGCTTCTGATAAACTTGCTTTTTCATAGTTCTTTATTTGATTACGACCTTTTTACCATTATTGATATAGATGCCACGAGCTGTCGGCTTGCCGCTCAGTTTGCGGCCGTTCAGGTCGTACCAGCTGTCGGCTAAATTGTCAAATTGTAAATTGTCCAATTGTCCAATTGCCCTGATTCCCGTAGCCTCGTCGTCGCCGAAGTACATCTTCACGCCATTCTGTATGTCGCCGGCGGTGATGCCCTTCAGACTGAAGTAACCGCGGCAGGCGTTGATGGTGGTGGCGGAGGTGCCATCGGGATAGTAGAGGCTGCTGCCGCCGCCGAGGAACAGAACGCTCCTGTTCTCATCGGTGTAGATGACTGGGCTGTACGTTCCCACGAAATCGACATAGTCGGTCGATACGTTGGCGGTGGCGTCGCTCACGGTGACACCCGTGAACACGGGGTTGATAATGTCTGAAACCATCTTCGGCACGACATGGCCGCCACTTATCTCCCAGCCGTCACCGAGATTGCTAACAAGCGTTTCGTTGCTCATGCCGCTGGCATTAGTGCCCTGTGCACCACCGAGCGTCCGCGTGTAATAGCAGTTTGTAATGGTGGGAGCATTGTTACTGTATCGGCAGATGGTTTTGCTGTCGCTCGTCGGTTCAGTCTCGCCACTGGCGAGGGCTGCGGGGGCGTAGAGGCAGTTTTTGATGGTCAACGTAACATTGGTCGGTCTACGCCAGCCCACAATGCCGCCGCAAGAGGTAGTACCGTTGGTGGTGAGTATTTTGCCCGTGAAGGCACAGCCCTCGATGGTGACTTTGCCGCTGTTGTTGTCGATGCCGCCCACGATGCCTCCATCGGCTGCATTGCCTTTGAAACCACTGGTGAAGGTAACGCTACTTACGCAGTTGGTGATGGTCAGTGCGCCATTAGTAAAGCCTACGAGACCGCTGCAAGGATGGCCGTCTGTAGTAGTGACGCTACCGGCCACCTTCAGGTTACGGATGGTGGCGGCACCTACGTAGCTGAATGGGGCGGTATAGTTGCCACCACTGATGTTGACGTTCAATGTATGGCCGTAGCCATCGAAAGTACCCCTGAAGGGATAATCGGAATTACCCACCATCGTCGTCACGCTGATGTCGGCAGCCAGCATCACAGTCTTACCCTGATAAGATTCTGTGCCGTTGTTGACATTGTCGGCGAAGGTATTCCAGTCGGTTGCCGTGCGGATGACGAGATCGGCTCCCCATTTGACGATGTATGGCTTTCCTGCCTCAATGCTGGTGAGGTCGTCGCTGAAGTTCATCGTCAGTGTGCCGTCGCTGAAGTCTGTACTACTAAGTGTCTTGATGGTGGCGCCTTCCAATGGTGTGCCTGTGAAGTTGCTGAGGCCAAAGGGCAAACAGAGCGTGTTCCAATCACCGTCGCGATAGATAGTGCGGTTGGCGAGAGTGACATCGTAGTACATGCCGTCGCCCGCTGCCGTGTTGATGCCGTCGCCGTTGTCACCATTGTTGGCCAGTTCCAACTGCTCTGCCGCCCACGTGGCATAGAGCGTGGTGTTGCCGCTTATGGTAAAGGTTGTACCGGGGGCGTAGTTGGAGCCGCGGCCGTCAGCCTTGGTGTTCCACCCGCCGAATGTGTAGCCCGTGAGCACCAGGTTGCCGGTGTTGCCGAGGACGGTAACGGTCTGGCCTGATGGATACTCAGTGGCGTCGGTTGGTGCCGTTCCACTGGTTGCGTTGTTGCCATCGTAGGTGATATGGTAGAGGTAGGTTCCGCAATAGGTACATCTGCCGTTGCTTATATTGTGTTCCGTGCAAGGCTCTATCCGTGCAACTTTATTGCTCAGACTTGAAACTCGGTTACCATATTCTACGGGAGTTGAATTGTTGTTCACCGTCACGCGGAGGCCGTCGGCGATGGTCTTTGTGACAGCGCTGCCGCTGCTTCCTTGACCGATAGCTTCTGCATTTCCGTCATGTCCCGTGGCATTGACAGTGCCGCCGTAGACATTCACAGTTCCTCCACCTCTGTTGACACCACCTCCAATACCGGCAGACCAATGGCCAGAGGAGGCAGTGACATTGCCCCCATGAATGTTGATGGTGCCGCAGTTGCTAGAAGAAGAACCTCCTAAGCTTCCTATGCCGGCATTATCACCATTGCTTACGGTGGAGATCAAGCTGCCGGTGCCGTCGCTCTGCCCGTATATGTTTAATGTGTTGCCTTCACTCACAGTGATGCCATCCGAGACCGTCAGCGTCTTGCCATCACGAAGAATCAGATTCACCGTACCAGTGACTGTTATTCGGCTACTGATAGTGACATCGTTCTCCACCACGTACCAGCCTGTACTCATCGATGTGCTTCCCGATGTAACTGTGCTTCTGTCACTGTAAACGGAATGTGTTTCAAACGTATGCGTGGTTGAGTTGTAGGCAATGTAATCCACCCTATCCTCCCAGTTGGCGGTATAGGTACGGTTTCCCGTGGAGCCAGTGGGGATGGTGACGGTCATGGTCGGCTCAGAGAGGCCAGTGCCCGTCCACCCTGCGAACTCATAGCCGTTGCGGGTGGGGTTAACGAGGGTGATGGCTGCGCTCAGTTCACTGTATGTTGTCGGATTGGGTGTTACCACGGTTCCGCCTGCAAGGTTGTAGCTGATGGTGTATATGTTCTCCACCCACAAGGCGTAGAGATCAATCACGGCATTCTGCTCAGTGGCAAGACAGCTGACTGTCTCTCCGTCGGTGTAGGTCACCGTCCCGTCTGGCGTGGTGCTCCATCCTGCGAAGTACCAGGCGTCGCGTGTGAAAGTGTTGGCGGTGAGTGCCTGCGCAATGTCACCGTTGAACGTCTGGTCGCTCATCGTGCCTATGGCTTCATCGTGGTTCTTATTGAAGCGTACGGAGTAGTTGATGGGTGTCCACTGGGCGTAGAGGGTTACATTGTCATAGATAGTGAAGGTGGCTCCAGCAGCATAGTCAGTACCGCTGCCGTCAGCTGCCGTATTCCATCCTGCGAAGAGATAGCCTGGTCGCATCAGGTTACCGGTGTTGCCTAAAACGGTAACGATCTCGCTGTTGTCGTTGGCATAATGGGTGTTGTCGGTGGGCACGCTACCGCCCGTGTTGCCATTACCATTATAGGTCACGGTGTACCATTCGCTAAGATTGCAATAGATACATCTCCCATTGGTATAGCTATGCTCTGTGCAAGGCTGGAGCGTGACAGTATTACTATTCTGACTGAGGCTCCACGACATTAAGTAATACTCTTCGAGTGTTCCGCCAACATACACACGGAATCCTTCTATAATAGTCTTGGTGACAGCGGCTCCGCTGGAGCCGTGGCCTATAGCTTCTGAGCCAGTGTCATGACCCCTGGCTTTGATGATGCCGCCATAGATGGTTACTGAACCGCCACCGCCATATACGCCACCGCCGATGCCAGCCGACCAGGCATTACCTTCGGCTGTGATACGTCCACCGTGGATGGTGATGTCGCCAACAGATGCGTGATTGTTGCTTCCAATACCTGCATTTTTATAAGGTTCACCTTGATTGTTTTGGTCGTATGCAGTGGCATTCAGGACACCCGTGCCGCCGCTCTGACCATAGATGGTCAATGAGTTGCCTGTATTCACCATGATGCCCTTGGAGGCGGTCAGTGTCTTGCCGTCACGGAGAATCAAGTGTACCGTACCCCTGACCTCAATACGACTACCCACGGTGACATTGCTTCTCACCACGTACCAGGTCTCAGTGCCGTCAGCACCCATTGTCGTAGTGGACGCATTGATGGTGGTGGGGTCATCAACGGTATGCTCCACAAACGAGTGTGTGGCTGTCTGATAGACAAGATAGCTGACAGGCGCATAAGTTCCACAAAGCGTACATACGTCGTCCACGTAGTTATGCGAGGTGCAGGGCATCAGCTTGGCGTATTTGGATTGACAGGTGCTCAGACGGTTAGCAGGAGCGACGGGACTCGAGGCATTTGCGCTGCTATAAACCTTCGTGCCGTCGATGATCAGCGTGCCTGCACTGATGCCGGTACCAGCTCCCGAACCGATGGCCTGACTCTCGTCACCTGTGTATGCAGTTCTTGCCGTGGCCATGACCGTGCCACCGATGATGGTGACCGTGCCGCAGTTCGCGCCTACACCGCCACCGATGCCAGCACCCGTATCACCGCCCGTGGCATTGATGGTGCCGCCGTAGATGGTGATGGTGCCACCGTTACCGTTGCGACCGCCACCGATGCCAGCGCCCCAGTTACAACCGATGGCCTCGATGCTACCGCCGTGGATGGTGATGGTACCGCCAGCCTCTTCATAATTGCCGCCAATGCCAGCCTGTCCGTCTGTCGTGGCAAA
The DNA here is from genome assembly GCA_016280855.1 of Bacteroidaceae bacterium. GTDB lineage: Bacteria > Bacteroidota > Bacteroidia > Bacteroidales > Bacteroidaceae > Physcousia. The sequence continues at coordinate 35,239 of JAEEHP010000131.1, read as the reverse complement.
ACTTTGGAGCTGGCCCGTGCCACCGCTCTGATCATAGATGTTGAGGGTCATGCCTGGTGCCACATGGAGTCCCTTCTCGGCTCTCAGCTTCTTGCCGTCGGCAAGAATCAGGTGTACTGTGCCGAGCACCTCGATGCGGCTGCTACTGATAGTGACGTTGTTGTTCAAAAAGTACCACGTCTCGGTATCAGCTTCACCCATCGTCGTGCTGCTTGCCGTAACTGAAATGCAACTAGTTGCAGCCAGTGTCTCGAAATCGCGTGTGGTGGTATTATAAGCACGGTAGGATACACTCGGTACCTCCACCTGGAGACTGCTGGTCATCTTCGGCACCACATTGCCTTCGCGAACTTCCCAGCCGTCACCGAGCATAGCTCTCAGTGTTTCGCCTGTGGCAGTGGTGTAAGTACCCTGTGAACCGATATTCTGTGTTTTGTAACTATTGGTAATGGCATTGTTGTCTCCATATGCCAATCTAAGATCTACGCAGTTGGTGTAGGTACCAGCCGCCAGGCAATTGATGAGCGAGTTGCTTTCGCCCGCCCAGCCCTGGAAAATACCTACAGCAGCACTACCGCCAGTGATGCTGCCCGAAAAACGGCAGTTGCGGATAGTATTGATTGAGCCGCTGGCATGACCGATAAAACCGCCGCAGTGCGAACTGCTGCACGTTATTGCCACCCGCACATCGCAGTTTTCAATCAGATTTGGATTGCCAACCATGCCGCCAACGAGTCCCGAACAGTGTATGGCTCCGTTGACTGTTCCAGTGACAATCAGATTCTTGATAGTGGCGCCATACACATGGTTGAAAGGTGCGGCATATGCATCTGATGAACTGAAATTGAAATTCAATATATGTCCGCAGCCATCGAAGGTGCCCCTGAATCTGTGGTTGGGGTTGCCGACTGGTGTCGATACGCTGATGTCGGCGGCCAGTTTCACCACCTTGCCCAAATACGACTCGGTGCTGCTGGTTACATTGCTGGCGAATGTGTTCCAGTCGGCTGCCGAAGTGATGATGAGGTCGGCATCCCCTTCATTGACCCACTGGGCGTAGAGTGTCACAGGCCCTTTATCCTCTGAGGTGGCCGTAAGAGTTGCCCCGTCAGCATAGGCAGTGCCGCTGCCATCCGATTTGGTGTTCCATCCAATAAAGACATAGCCGTCACGGTACATGGTACTACTTGTCAGCGTGCCACTGTTCTCAATGGTCTGCTGCGCCATCTCGCCGCTGCCGCCGTTGTTGTCGAAGGTGACATGCTTGTAGTAGTAATAGTCCCATGAGTAGCTTTCGTTGGTGAATTCTGACCAACTCTCTACAAATTCTGCTCCATGAACAGCAACAACAGTCGTCATCATCAGCGCCCACGTCTTGGACTGTGCAGACGAGGAATTCCTGTTGTCAAAATCAAAGGAATTTGAATAGTTTTTGGTTTCCGTGCCCTTATCTTTTAGTGTACTACGATGGAGGCTATACTCATCACCGGTATGATCAGACCCACCATCCGTAAAATCCACAGGCATAGCCTTGAGCGCGTCCACATCATCGCGGGCATACAAAGCCGTAGTATGCCAAGCTGTCGTTCCAGTGAAGCTTTGTTTCACCATGTAATTACAGTTCAGCCTCATTCGTGTGTAGGAAGGAACATTCTCTGTATGCCCAAAAAGCGTGTAAACGGCATTCTTTTTTTCACTACCAGGATTGCCTGATACAAAGGCGCCAAATTTATCAGTGTATTGGCGCATATACAAATTCTCCCAATGCGTATTGTTCAGTCCGTTGTAGGAAATTGAATAATTACCCCAGAAGTCACAGCATCCTGAACGTTGTCCATACCATGTCCACGGTCCATTATCCGTGGCCCACGCCGTGGTGGTCATGAGTAGGAGGAGTAAACTCAAGACGATTCTCATCGTCTGATTTTTTGCAATTCTTGTCAGTCTTGTCATATTATTCTATGTTGTTGAGTGTTATTTGATGATTACCTTCTTGCCGTTATGGATGTAGATACCTTTTTTGAGGGTCGAGGGTCGAGGGTCGAGGGTCAAGGGTCGGCCGCCGAGATCATACCACGCGCCAGCACTCCCCTCTCTCACGGGAGTGGGGTTGGGGGTGAGGCTGTCTGTTGTTTCATCGTCGCCGAAGTTCAGGACGAAAGCCTTGACTTCGTTGGCTTTGTCGCCTGCCGTAATGCCGTTCAGCGTGAAGTAAGCGCGGCATGAGCCGATGGTGGTGGTGTTTTGGCCGTCGGGATAGTAGAGGGTGCTGCCGCCACCGAGGAAGAGGACGCTACGGTTCTCATCGTTGTAGATGACGGGGCTGTAGGTGCCCACGAAGTCCACATAGGTGGTCGAGACATCGGCAGTGGTGTTGCTGATGGTGACATTGTTGAATACGGGATTCTCGATATCACCTGCACTGTTTATCATCTTTGGAACGACTTGGCCATCGAGAATCTTCCAGCCGTCACCGAGCAGGGCTAACAAGTCGCTACCCGTGGCGGTGGTGTAGGTGCCCTCTTTTTTCAGCACTGACGAATTAACATTATTGGCCACAGAATTGTAATAGCAACCTGAGAGATTTCCACGTGCTTCGCCACTCACAAACACATAAGTTTTACCTTTGGGGTCGGTCGCTGTCATGGTCATAGATGAGGGCGCGAACAGGCAGTGGGTAAGATTCGCCGTTGAGTTGCTGCCCTGTGTCCAGCCGACCATACCGCCGCCCTGATTGTTCTTAGTTTTGTATGTGATTGAACCTGTGAAGAGACAATCGGACATGTTGATTGTAGCACCGCTGTTGACTCGTGCCACAAAAGCACCGCCATCCACCCAGTCCGCTGAAGATGGACTGTAACTGGAATTAATCTTAACACAGCTCCAGCAATTCTTGATAGTAGTAGTGCCAGAAATGTATGATGCGATAGAGGCAGGACGGTGCTTTCCGAAAGTGATGTTTCCAGCTATTTTCAGATTCTTTATCGTGGCATTTCCGAGGGTGTTAAAGAGTGCTATTTGTTCTGTACTTCCAGAAGAAAGGCTGACGGTAATGGTATGCCCACAACCGTCCAAAGTACCATTGAAAGTTCCTCCCACCATTGACGAGACACTTAAGTCTGTGGCCAGTTTTACAGTCTTGTTTTGGTAGTTGCCGACATTGCTGGCAAAAGTACTCCAATCGGCTGACGAGCGGATAGTAAAGTCTGCTCCGTCCCATTTTACAATATAGGGTTTTCCAGCCTCGATGCTGGTCTGGTCATCGGAGAAGTTCATCGTCAGTGTGCCGTCGCTGAAGTCCGTGCTTTCAAGGGTTTTCACCGTGGCGCCTTCAAGGGCTGTGTCGTCGAAGCTGCTGAGGTTGAAGGGCAGAACAAGCGTGTTCCAGTCGCCGTCTCGGTAGATGGTGCGGTCGGTAAGGGTGACGTTATGATACAATCCGCTGGCCGCCGCTACGCTTATCGCATCGCTGTTGTTACCATTGTTGGCCAATGCCAGTTCTTCCACCAGCCACTTGGCATAGAGGGTTATGTCACCGTATGAGCCGCTGACAATAGAGGTCACGGCATCACCTGTGCAGTCCTCATTGTCGAACCATCCGCCGAAACTGTAGTTCGTCTTGGCGGGTTCTTGCAGGGTGATAGTCTCGCTTTCTATGTTGTATGTGGCGGGGTTGTCAGCATGGTTAGTTCCACCGTTGAGGTTGTAGGTGATGGTGTACTCTGTGGGTATCCACTTGGCGTAGAGCGTCACGTTGCCGTTCTCGTCGAATGGAATGGTGGTGGCGGGCACGGTCAGTCCGGCATCGGTGTACCAGCCAATGGTGTAGCCCTCACGTGTGGGTCCGTCGATGCTGATGGCGGCGTGCATAGCATCGCCGTTGGGATTGTGGGCATCGTGTAAGAGGCCATCGGCGCTGATGGGCGCGTAGCTGCCGATGAAGTCAGCATAAGTGGTCTCGACGTTGGCCGTGGCGTTGCTAATGAGGACATCTTCAAACACGGGATTAACGATGTTATCGCCAGTCGATGTCCACTTCACGATGTAAGGTTTTCCTGCCTTGATGTTCGTGGCATAGCTTAAACTAAGCGTCAACGTTTGGTCACTGAAGTATGAGGTTTCAAGGGTCTTCACTAAGAATCCCTCTAAGGGCGTGCCGTTGAGACTGACGAGGTTGAAAGGTAGGACGAGTGTGTTCCATGAGCCGTCCTTGTAGAGTGTATGGCCGGCGAGGACGACACGATGCGGCTTGCCGTCCGCAGCCGCAGCACTGATAGCACTGCTATTGTCGGTGTTGCCGGTCAGTTCCACTACGGGCGTCCAGTCGGCATAGAGGGTGGTGTTCTGCTTGATGATAAACGTCGAACCCTCGGAATATAATGTGCCGCTTCCGTCGGCCTTGGTGTTCCACCCAGCAAAGGAGTAGCCAGTGCGCTCCAGGTTGCCGCTATTGCCAAGAACGGTGACGAACTGATACGGTTCATATTCTGTTGCGTCTGTGGGAACGGTGCCTACAGTTGCGTTGTTGCCGTTGTAAGTGACATGACGGTGGGAGGTACCGCAGTAGCTGCAGGTGCCATTAGTCCAGGTGTGCGAAGTGCAGAGCATGACCTTGGCGTAGGAGGAACGGCATGTGCTTACACGGTTTGAGGCGTTGACAGGATTCGTGGCAGACGCACTAGAGTACACCTTCATATCTCCTAAAGTCAAGGTACCTTCGGTGCTGCTTGTTCCACTTCCTTTGCCGATGGCTTGGCCATTATTTCCTGTGGCATATATTGTGCCGCCAGTGATGGTGATGGTGTTGGCACTTGCATCACAGCCACCGCCAATGCCTGCCGAATTGGCGCCACCCGTGGCCGTGATTGTGCCGCCAGTGATGGTGATGTTGCCGCTTTCACCGAAATTGCCACCACCAATACCTGCGCCAAAGTCACCACCTGTGGCAATAATCGTACCGCCATGAATATTGACCCGGCCGCTATTATTAAAAACAACAAAGGTCCCACGAGGTTGTCCTCCTGCGCCTATACCAGATCCTTCTCCACCAGAACAAGTTGCCGTAATCACACCGCCATGAATGGTGATGGTGCCATTGCTCACTGCGCCGTTACTGCCTATTCCAGCATGTTGATTGGTGCTTGCATTGGCATTAAGGCGACCTGTTCCGTCAGACTGGGCATAGATGTTGAGCGTTTTACCACTAGCCACATGGATGCCGGCAGAAGCCGTCAGCGTTGCATCGTCGAGGAGTATCAGGTGGGCCGTGCCACTCACAGTGATACGGCTGCTTATGGTGACGGTGCCTTGAACCACATACCATGTATTATTATTCCATGTTGTGGTTTTAGAGTTGACGGCAGTATAGGAAGCGGCATAGAGCGTTTCAAACTCTTCTGTTTCCGTATTATACTTAAGGTAAGGGATGCCTGTGGGCTGTTCTCCTAGTGTCCACTTGGCGTAGAGGGTCACTGTGCCGTCGTCGGCAAAGGGAATGGTGGTGACGGCACTCTGTCGTGCGGCGTCGGTGTACCATCCGCTGAGGGTATAGCCAGTCTTAAGAGGCTGATTGAAGCTGATTGCGGCATGCATGGCACGGCGACTGGTGTTGTGGGCATCGACCAACGAGCTGTTGGAGAATGGCTTGTAACTACCGTTGAGGCTGGCGTAAGTGGTCTCGATGTTGGCCGTGGCGTTGCTGAGGGTGACGTTGGTGAACATGGGGTTCTCGATGGTGGAGGTCAGCCTGGGAACGACATTATCGCCGCTCACCTCCCAGTCATCGCCGAGCTGGGCCCTCAGAGTTTCGCCAGTGGCCGAGGTGACAGTGCCTTGCTTCGTAGCATTGCCGTAGGAGCCTTTATAGTAGCTGTGGTTCATAGAGGCAGCGGCACCATTGGTGCGGTAGAAGATAGCGGTGTTGCCGTCTAATGTGATGTTCATACTGCCTGCCATTAGGCAGTTGGTGAAGGTCATGGCCAGCGAACCACTGCGCCAGCCCACATAGCCGCCGCAGTGGGAGGTGTTGCTTCCACTGATAGTACCATTGAAGAGACAATTAGTAAAACTGATTGTGCCACCCGAACCAAAATTGCAACATGCGATGAATCCACCGTGAGTACCGTCGCCGTTAACGGACGTATTGATGATAATGCTACTTTGGCAGTTTTCGATGGTGCAAGAGCCAGTACTTAAGCAAATTAAGCCTCCTGCAAACCTATAACCAGTATTGATGGTGCCAGCCACCTTGAGGTTCCTAAAAGTCGCATCTGCGGTGTTGCAGAAGGGGGCACAATATGCCCCAGTTGCCGTCTTGTTGAAGGTCAGCGTATAGCCGCAGCCGTCGAAGGTACCTTTAAAAGACGTGTTGTCTATACCCACCATGGTGCTGACGGTGATATTGGCGGCCAACTTGACAACCTTACCCTGATAAGAATCGATACCATTATTGACATTATCAGCAAAGGCGTTCCAGTCAGAAGCAGAGCGGATGATGAGGTCAGCACCCCACTTAGCGATGTAGGGCTTGCCAGCCTCGATGCTGGTAGCATCGGCGAAAGTGAGAGTCAGCATGCCGTCGTTCTGCGTGGTGTAATTGGAGGAGGCGAGGGTCTTCAACGTGGCACCTTCGAGGGGCGTGCCGGTGAGGGTAGTCAGGTTGAAGGGCAGGACGATGGTGTTCCATGTGCCGTCACGGTAGAGGGTGAGACCGTCTATCTGCACACTGTTGAAGGTGGTTCCGGCTCCTGCGGCATCTGCGATGGCCGTGCGGTTATCAACCTCGGCATCAAGGGTGAGCGTCGGACAGGGCACCACTGCGTCGCTGCCGTTCACTATCCAACCGTTGCCTAACAGGGTGCGGAGGGTCTCGCCGGTGGCGTTGGTGGAGGTGCCTTGTGCGTCGATACTGTTCTTGTAGTAGCAGTTGTTGAGCGAGCCAGCCCCACCATTGTTGTCGCTGCCAAAGAAGTTTCCACGATAGGTGCTGGTTGCACTGCTTGTGCCGTTCATCAGGCAGTTATTGAACGTTATTCCGCCCCAGCACAGATAGCCCACGAAGCCGCCCTGATGGAGGGGACGACCAGCGAGAGTGCCGTCGAAAAGGCAGTCGGTGATGATGGCGTTGCCATCGCTCCAACCGATGAAACCGCCCATGTGCCCCGTAGTGAAGTAGGTGCCGAGTGCCCCGTTGTCGCTGTCCCAAGTGAAATTGTAGTTGATGCTGACGCTGCTGTGACAGCCGATGATGGTCACGTTGCGGTTTTGCGAGAGGATGCCGATGAGTCCGCCCAACGATACGTTGGAGTCGTCGGGATAGTCATTGCGGGTGATGGTGCCGGTGAGATTGATGTACTTGAACGTGGCTCCGTTGACATAACGGAAGGGTGCCACGGCGATGTTGGGATGGCCGCCGCCTGTGCCTGTTCCGTTAATGGCGAGGTTCATAGTGTGGCCGGTGCCGACGAAGGTGCCACTGAAGGGAGTGTCGTAGGTACCCGCCATAGTGCTGACTGTGATGTCGGCTCCCAGGGCGAAATACTTGCCGCTATAGGTGTTACCGTTGTTCACGTTGCTGGCGAAGAGGTTCCACTGCCCTGCTGTGCTGATGACGTAGGGATCGTCGGCGGTGCCACTACCGGGGAAGTCAGAGGCTACCCACTGTGCATAGAGCGTCGCATTGGCATTGTCGGTATAGGCGGCACCAGGACTGTATGCCGTGCCGCCGCCGTTCTGGGCGGTGGTCCATCGCTGGAAGTTGTAGCCGTCGCGGGTGGGCACGATGCTGCTAAGGGTGAGCGCTGCGCCCTCGCCCTTCTGCTGCTGTGCGGGTGCTCCGCTGCCGCCATTGGCATCGTAGGTCACGATGTAGGGGGCTGCGACTTGGATGCCGGAATAGCTATAGATGGGGCTGCTGTCGCCCGTAGCATCGACGAATGTAAAATCGACCTCGTATGTGCCGGGGGTGGTGATGGGCAGATAATGGTCGAAGCCGTTGTAGTGCCACTGGTTGTCCTCGCCGAAGCGCTTGAGGTTGGCTGTCAAGTTGATGGGATTGTAGCCTTCTACGGGCTGGCTGTTGCCGTCCTTCACGAATACTTGTATAGTCAGCGGGGTACTGGGGGCGTCGGGGTCTTCGCACCAGCCTTTCACATAAATAGAGCCATGTTTGCCGTTGAGCGATTCGATAACGGTGGTCGGCGAGTTACCTGACACATAATCATTGCCCATCAGCCTTAGTTCAGCGAGTTGAAATTTGGCAGCTGGTTGATTGTTATATTGGTCATTATTTTGTAAGCCATTTACAGCACTTACTTCAAAGCGGAAGTACTTATATGCCTGCGAGTTCGAAAAGGTGAAAATGACATCAGTGTTATTAGAAGCGGGCATTGAGGTGTTGTTGGTCTTGCTGTCAAGGAGTGTCCAGGCATCGCCTTGATTCCGTTTGCCATAGAGTACCCAAGCCGTCGGATTGCGGTTGGGGTATGTCTGAGTGTCTTCGGCCGTGGTGAGGATGTAGCCAGTTGGGATGATAGCGTTGGGCGTATTGAACTCCACGTATATTCCACTGCCTAAAAGACAGCACCACTTGCTTCCAGTGTTGTTGTCCAGCAATGCTGTCCAGTTAGAGTTATTTCCGTAAGTATTTCCAATGCCCGCCGTCACGTTGTACGACGTATAGGTGTCATCTGCCCACGCGGGGGTGGAGGTCATCAGTGTGAGCAACAGTGTCATGGCGAACCGTGTCATCCGTGCAAGTCCTGTTTTCTTCATTTTGTGCTTTTTATGTGATTATTCTGAAAAAACGGTGCAAAGGTACGGAAAAGAGAGAAAAGAGAAAAAAAAGGTATTATTTTGCAGCAGCACCTGGGCTGATGATGCGTATGTTGATAAGTGGAGCAACGGCCTCATCGTTGGTGGTGACGTTCATGATGCCATCGGTGTCACCCGTACCGTCGATGTCGCGGATGGAATAGAGGGAACCCGATTTCTGCGGCGGCAGGAAGGTATAGCCGTGATAGGTGCGCGTCTTTAACCCGTCGAGGGCAACGCCCTCCTGAGAGAACCCGCCATTGACGATCATGCCATATTCCAGACAGGTAGTGATGACACGTGCGAGGTCTTTGCCGGAAAGGCGTCCCGGCTTGACACAGAAGCTGCGCCCGTCGCCTGTGAACATGGGTGCTACCCACTCGGAATTGCAGCCTTCTATGGTGCTCACATGCTGATAGACCTTTATCCACTTCATAACAGCCTTCTCCATGATGGTGCTCCAGTTGGGTTGGTTGTCCTTGCCTACGCACAAGACTGGCTCTCCCTCGTAGGTGACAGGAAAGCGGTTGCCGACGCGCACGGTAATGGGGTTGCCCATAGGATCGAACATATCCACACGGAAAGACTCGGGCGATTCCTGATGGATGATGGACTTGATGAACTGGGGATACTGGAAAGCCAAATTGGCCAGAACGGACAGGGTGTTACAATCATTCAGGCTCTTATGGTTCACATCAGCCATAACGGGTTCGCCATTGGGGAAGAGCGTCACGTCGAAGGGCTTTATGTTGGCAGAAGTGAGGGTGAGACTCTCCTCCGTGCTCTCGAGCCATTGCTTCATAACGTCTTCTGACTTCAGTACGTAGAGGAAATGGCGTCCCAGGGGGGTAGCGGAATGGTAGGTGAAATCGGTAAAGGTCGGCATCAGGTCGTCCAACTTGCCGTCGCAGAACCCTTTCTTACTGTTGTAGCAGACAGGCAGCGACTCTGGCGTGGGCTTTGGGTCGGGGATGAAGAAGAGGCGTGTGATGCCATCGTGCCCTTCGGTCATGATGACGTTGTCGTTGCGCTGCACGATGAAGATATAACGGTTGTTCCAGAAGGGCGGATAGAGATCTATTTTGGTGCCTTTGAGTTCTATCTCGCGCTTGAAGTCGCCGCTCAAAGAGTATTTCCACTCGAAATGAGTAGAGTCGGTAAGCGTCAAGGTCTCCACAGGTTCCGCTCCGGCAGGATTCGTGAAGCGATAGTCCGTAAAGATGCCGTCCTTAAGACGTCCATACCTGTACAAGACCAAATCCTTGCCAATGAGTTCGCTCCATTCACACGTTTGCGATGCGACCTGAAACGGTAGCATCAGCAGGTAGAGTAATAATAAAAACATCAGTTTCATAATGTATCTTATTCTGGTTTCCTGAATAAATGTAAAGAAGTCGTTTGTTTGTTGCCGTCAGGGGTTGTTTCCTCATGTGTCCACACCATCGTGTTGCCGCTCCTGTCAAACGAAACAACTTCGTCAAACTTCAAGGTCTGTTGCTGGAATTTTTCCAGGATGGTCCTCCTCGTCATTTCTTTATTGAAATCCAGGGTGTCTTTCAGACGTTCCACCGTCGCCTGTGGGAAATTGCTCGTGTCAAAATCAAACGAAAGCATTTCTGCGTTACGGCTATCGCAGTCGTATGTCAGCGTGTCGCCATTCAGCGTCCACAGCCCTTTCGTGCGAACGGCCGTTGGGATTAGCACGAGAACATCTTGCTGCTCCTCCTTGAGTTGAATCTGCCCCTGAATTTCCATGACCCAAGTCCTTTCGAAGGTACTGTCCTCATGAAACACGATGGTATCCTTATTCAACACCCATCTGCCAATAATCAAGTCGGCTATGTCCTGCTGCGATACATCCTCCGAATTTTGCCTGATATACTTTTCTATATCCTCGTCGGTGATGTCCATCAGCAGTTTGTTCTCGCGGTTCAGCCCTTCCAACTTTGTAACAGCATTCTTATAGACATCTTTCCGGTCGAAATATCGCACGATATAGAGCGCTGTCGATTTTTGTGCGAAAACCTGCTTCATCACATGACGCAGGCCTTCGAGGTTCAGAACGCCGCCGTTAAAGAAGGCAGTGGGGGGCAACTCGTACAGGATGTCCTCGTACGCATCCTTGCTGAGCGGACGGCGGAACATGGGAGCATCAGCCATCACCTTCATCAGCGAGCGGCGCACGTAGTAGCACGACTGCACATTGTCGTAGAACTGGTTGTTTCCCAGGTTCATGCGAGCATCGATGCCGCTGTTGAAGGCGTTCTCCTTCGTGTCGGCAGTCCACGGCTTCACCACCGTAGGATCGTCGTACAGATACTTGAAGGCCATATCCAGCGTGTCCTTCGACAGCGAGTCGATGAGCTCCTGATGGGAGGATACATACATGGTCACCTGGAACAGACTGTCCTCCAACTGTATCTCATCCTTCAGCCCCTGTGCGATCTCATCGATGTCGCACACCGCCATGATGGCCGTCTCGCGCTGTGCCGAGCGCTGACGGCTGTAATCCACTCGGTTGTTCGCAAAGAGAGTCAGCCCTACGCCGATGGCAGTGCCCAAGATGCTGAGTGATAATTGTTTTAACTCAGGGTATTTGGTTTGTTTTTCCATATTAGCTTTCAACTTGTCAACTATTAAATAGGATGGATTAGTACTACACGATTCCTGCTTTCCTCATCTTTTCGCGCAATTCCTCGTTCTGATGGATGAAGCGCTCGATGAAGACGTTCTGGTCGCCTATGCGCCAGCGCTGGTAGATGATGATTGCTACAAGTACCAACAGGACTGCTACAATAGAGACCACTAAGGCAATGGCGATGAGAAGTGTTGTGTCCATCTGATGATTATTATGATATGTTTACCAACTTAATTTCTCCTTGTTGAAGAAGGCTATGGTGAGGCGGTAATGTGGGGTGTCATCGACAGCATTGGAAAGCTGGTCGGTGCCGGCATCGAAGAATTGCAGTTTCTTGAGCCCCAACATACGTCTGGCGATGCCGCGCACCCAAAATGTGGAGGAGGGGTTGAAGCGCATGGATTCCTCCTCGAACCGTTGTTGGAGGCTTGGGTTGGCATCTATGATGTCCAAGGCTTCCTTCAGGTCATCTGCCAAGGGGAAAGGATAGCTAAAATAGCACTTGCCTTTGACCAGGTAGTCACGGTCGTCCTTGCAGAAGGGGGTGCCGGAGACGAGCAATATCTGATCGCGGGTAACCTTGCCCAGTACTTTCACCAGGATGCCGGGCTGTTTATCGGTAGCCTCGCGGACGCAGATGTAACGCGAGTTGACGAGCTCGGCGTATGATGTGGAGCCGCTCTTCTTCAGCAGCCTTTCATTCCATGAGAGCGGGACGAGTTCGCCTACGCTCCACTTGTGTTCTGGTGTTTCCATATAATGAGTTCGCTGTATCATGATTCCAGCTGCAAAAGTACGATGATTAAATATAACGAAAGTCCCATGGTAGGAAAAGATGGTCTCACTTCGGGAAAGAATGCTCACGGGGTAGTCTCAAAACGAGAAAAAGTTAAGCCTGGCGTGAGACTGCCAGGCTTAAAAGTGTCGATGAAATGGGTGTTTTGGGCTATTTCCCTGCTACGCCGCGATATTCCGACGGCGACATGCCGTAAGCATCGCTGAAAATGCGGAAGAAGGAACTACGGGCGAAACCGGAGAGCTCCGCGATCAGCGATACGGAGTCTGTCGTCGTGGCCAGCAGGTGTGCCGCGTAGCGCAAACGGTACTCGTTCACGAAACCCGTCACGCTCTTGCCATTCGTGCAAGCGTTGATGGCATCTGAGACATAATGTTCGTTCGTGCCCACTAACTGGGCCAGACGTAAGCGGTCAAGCCCCGTGTCCGTGTAGATGCGTTCTGGCGAGTCCATGAGGTCGCAGATGCGGCGGAACAGTTGCTGTTGCGTCGTCAGGCTTTCTTCCGGTTGGGCCTTCAGCTGCTCAATGGCCTGCTGTTCTTCGCGCTCACGCTGCTCAATCTCAGCCACCAAGCGCTGGTTCTTCGCCCTCAACTCCTTATTATATCTATAGGTGCGCCACAACAGGTAGCCGATGAGTAGGAGGATGATTCCTCCAGTGATGAGCAACAGGCGGTGCAGATACAGTTGAAAGTTCAAATTTGAAAGCTGAAGGTCACGTTCGTGCGTCTGATAGATCACCGCCAGCTCCGCTGCATCGCTCTTCCTCTGCCAGACGAGGGCAGAGTCGATGGCGGCGCTGACGCTGTCGGCAATGACCAGTGCATCGGCGTTGCGCCCGGCTTTTCGGTAGGCTGCATAACGCGGCGAAAGGCGGGTGGCGATATTGTCGAAGGTCATGCGGGCGTCGTCGGTAGCGAGATAGGTGCTGTCGATCAGTTCGTACCAATAGGCGGCTTCGTCGTAGCGACCGGCTGCCATCAGGTATTCGGCAGCCTCCGTGTAACCACGAGGCTCGAAGATACGGCGGCGGGGAACAGCGGCATAAGTGGCTGCTGCCTCGGCACTACGGCCGGCGCGTTGCAGGTAGCGTGCGCGTTTGAGGGCGAGATGTCCGCGCCATTCCTCCAGTAGCAGCGAGTCGGTGCAGACCTGCTCGAAATCGGCAAACTCCTGTGCGCAGCGATCGAGCCATTGCTGAGCCCCTTCGATATCGCCCATGTCGAAGAGCGCGCAGGAGATGCTCATCGTGATCCATGGCAGATCGGCCCGTCGATTGTCGGCACATTCCTGCTGCTGGATTTCGTAGGCTCGTTGCCAGGAGAGACGAGCCTGGTCGCTTTGGTGGAGCTGCGTCTGGACATCTGCCATGAGCATCAGCAGCGATGACTTGACGATCCTCGGGAAGGAATCGTTCGCCTCGGACTGTGACAACAGTGTTGTAACGATGTCCAGCGCGCCGTCGGTGTCGCCCCGTTGTAAGCTCAGATATGCCCATCGGAAACCCGCATCGCCATAGAGAAACCAGTCTTGCGACGGATTCTCGGCATAGCCTTCATAGGCTTCCTTATAATAATGCTCGGCGATTTTCATCTGCCATCCCTGGTCGTAAGCCAAGCCCCTCATGTGGTTAGCCCTGGATGCACCGATGTACTTGGCCTGTTCCATGCTGTCGATGATGGCGAGTGTGCGCTCCAACGCCTTGGCCTTGCGTGCCTGGCTGTAGCGCTTCCACGCTGCGGCCTTCGCTTCGTCGGAGGTGTTGGCACGGCGGTCCGTACAGCCTGCAAAGAGCAGCACGGCGCAAATCAGAAAGGATATGAGTGGTTTGTTATTCATCGCTTTGTTTCGTAAGATATAGGGTGGACGTTTCCTCTGTGCCGTCAGGAAGCTGCGTGACCTTGCTCCATTGCAGCTTGGTCTCGGAGTGGTCGATGAAGGCTCCGTAGTTGATGGTCTCCTTGCCCTTCTTGCGGGCTTCTTCCTGACTCTTGCGGTTGGCTTGGTGCCACGAGTCAACATACTCCAGGATGTCGGGCTTCAGTTCTGCCCTGTAGCTGATGCCTGTGGTGTCGACGGTATATACGAGTTCGGGCTTAAAGGTGACGGCAACGGAGTCGCCGCGGAGTTTCCAGGTTACTTGTGAGGTTTGGGTGACCACGATGGTTCCGATGTAGAGATGTGCTGATTCATAGGAGGTGTGGGTGAAGGTCCCCGTATGGTCCTTCCTGAAAGCGAGACATGTCTCCAGTATCTCGTCGCGGCTGCCCTTGCTCTGTGTGCGCCACTCGCCCACCAGTTGCTTCTCGCGCAGCGGATCGCCTTTGCGCTTCCGGCTCTCGATGTATTCCTCTTTCTCGCCGTCGCTGATGCCCATGAGGAACTGGCACTCGTCGCTCAGGTTCCTCCATTTCTGGGCGGTGGACGAGAACAGTTGCTGACGGAGGGAGGAATAGGAGATGTAGTAACGGATATCGTCGCGACGCAGCAGCTCTTTCAGATATGCAGCGATATCAAAGCTGTAGTCGGGCGTGTTGATCTTCCGTTGGATGAACTCCTGTTCGTCCAAGGGCGGGCGCCATTCGAGTGAGGCGCTGAGGTAGTTGTAGAAATCGTGGCGGTCGCTGTAGAACACCTGCATCTTGTCGATGAACGTGGCGTTGTCGATGTTCTTCCAAGCCTCTTGGTTGCTGAGGAACACTTTCTCGTTGGCATCGTCGATGACGTAGCCCTGCCCGATGAAGTGGTCGGCGAGCAGGTAGTCGAACACGGCCGACAAGGTGTCGAAGCCGACCTTCTCCAACGTGTCTAAGTGTTCCATCAGGTACTGTGCCTTGAGGCTCACCTGGTACTCCTCGTCGGCGTAGCCCTCGAAGGTTTCCACCGTGTTGTCGATATCGTGTATGGCCATGATGGCGAGCTGACGTCCGCTGGCCAGCTTCTTCTTGTGGTCGAAATACCTTGATGAGCCGAAGGTGAGTAGGATCGATATGGTCGTTCCCATGACGGAGAGCAGCAGGCTCTTCACGATGCTCTTCACGTGGACATGACGCCACCACTTGGACAGGTTTATTTTCTTCATTATTCGTATGACTGCGCTTGAAAACTCTTGGATACTTCCGCGTCTCAGGCCGCAAAGGTAAGCATTATTTTGCAAAGAGCATTCATTTCGAGCTATATTTTTATGACTTTAGGAGTGAAAGATGGTGTTGCGCTGCTACAGGGCTTCGGCGAGCTGCTGGAGGGCTTGGGCGAGGACGGGGCGTGGGAGGGCGATGTTGAGGCGCATGAAGCCGTCGCCGCCGGGGCCGAAGGTGGCTCCGTCGTTCAGGGCGAGGTGGGCACGGTTGATGAAGAGGTCGAGGAGGGCGTCGTGGGAGAGACCGAGGTCGCGGCAGTCGAGCCAGACGAGGAAGGAGGCTTCGGGGCGTACGGGATGGATCTGCGGCAGATGGCGCGTGCAGAAATCCTCGACGAAGCGTACGTTGTCCTCGACGTAGGCCAGCATCTGACGACGCCAGTCGTCACCCTCGGGGGTGAAGGCGGCGATGGTGGCGATGATGGAGAATATGGTGGGTTCGTTGAACTCGTTGGCGCAGAGCCAGCCGTAGAAGCGTTCGCGAATCTGAGGGTTGGGGACGATGGCGTAGCTGCTGACGATGCCGGCGATGTTGAAGGTCTTGGAGGGTGCACCGAAGGTGATGCTGCACTGGGCTGCGGCTTCGGAGACGGAGGCGAAGGGTACGTGGCGATGGCCGAAGAGTGCCATGTCGGCATGGATCTCGTCGCTGATGACCAGGACGTCGTTGCGAGAACAGATGTCGGCGACGCGGGTGAGGGTGTCGCGATCCCAGACGATGCCTACGGGGTTGTGGGGATTGGAGAGGATGAGGAGGCGGTTGCGGGGGTCGCGGGCCAGGGCTTCGAGGCCCTCGAAGTCCATGGTGTAGGGATGAGGGATGAGGGGATTCATGACGACTTCGACGCCGTTGTCCTGTGGCACGAGGCGGAAGGGGTGATAGACGGGTGGCTGGATGATGACGCGCTCGCCGGGCTTCAACATGCAGTTGACGACCATGCCAATGCCTTTGACGATGCCAGGGATGAAGGTGAGCCAGTCCTGTTCGACGTGCCAGCCGTGGCGGTCGAGGAGCCAGCGCTGGATGCTCTGCCAGAGCTCGTCGGGGGTGATGGTGTAGCCGAAGAGCGAGTGGTCGAGGCGACGGCGCATGGCTTCGGTGATGAAGGGCGGCGTCTCGAAATCCATGTCGGCCACCCAGAGGGGCAGCAGGTCGGTGCGGCCGAAGTTCTCACGTAAACGGCAGTATTTGTAGGAACCGCTGCCGGTGCGGTCGATGATGCGGTTGAAATCGTAGAGCATGTTTGAGTTGAGAGTTGAAAGTTGAAAGTTGAGAGTTGAACTTTCGGAGCAGCGAGAGCAATCAAGCTTGCTTGAATTGCCGAGTCGTGACGAAAGTCAGCGAAGCTAAAGTTGAAAGTGGAATGGTTGTGCAAAGGTAGTGTTTTTAGAGAAATATAAATCAAAAAGGTAACATAAAATATGTTTTTAGGGCAAAAAGGATAAAAACCTTCTCCTCGAAACGCTAATCTCTAATCTTTTTATTACCTTTGCGCCCGATTTTCACAGCAAAAGGACACAAGAATGAAACAGACCATCACAGGTGCAGAAGCGCTGATGCGTTCGTTGGAGCATGAGGGCGTGACCACGTTGTTCGGTTATCCGGGCGGCGCAATAATGCCTGTCTATGATGCGCTTTACGACCACAAGGAATCGTTGAACCACATTCTGGTGCGCCACGAGCAGGGCGCCGTTCATGCTGCGCAGGGCTATGCCCGTGTGAGCGGCCGCGTCGGCGTGGCTATGGTCACGAGCGGTCCGGGTGCGACGAACACGGTGACGGGCGTGGCTGACGCGATGATCGACTCTACGCCGTTGGTCGTGATCTGCGGACAGGTGGGTGCTGCGCTGTTGGGCACGGATGCCTTCCAGGAGGTTGACGTGGTGAACATGACGCAGCCGATCTCGAAGTGGAACTATCAGATCCGTCGTGCCGAGGATGTGGCGTGGGCCGTGAGCCGTGCGTTCTATATCGCCCGTAGCGGCCGTCCCGGTCCCGTGGTGCTGGACTTCACGCGTAATGCTCAGGTGGGTGAAGTGGATTATGAACCCGCCGACATCGATTTCATCCGTTCGTACGTTCCGGTTCCTCATGTCAAGATGGATGCCGTTCGCAAGGCGGCACAACTGATCAACGACGCCGTGAAGCCCCTGCTGCTGGTTGGTCAGGGCGTGGAACTGGCGGGTGCTCAGGATGAGTTGCTTCAGCTCATGGAGCGTGCCCAGATTCCTGCGGGCTGCACCTTGCTGGGCCTCTCAGCGCTGCCCTCCGACCATCCGCTGAACAAGGGTATGCTGGGAATGCATGGCAACTTGGGTCCCAACGTGATGACGAACCAGTGCGACGTGCTCATTGCTGTCGGCATGCGCTTCGACGACCGCGTGACGGGCAACCTGAAGACCTATGCGCGTCAGGCCAAGGTGATTCATTTCGACATCGACCCCTCGGAGCTGAGCAAGCTCGTGCATGCCGACTGCAAGGTGCTGGGCGACTGCAAGGAGACGCTGGCGGCGCTGCTGCCGCTCATCGACGAGGCGAAGCACCAGAGCTGGGTTGACGGCTTTGCGCCCTACGCCGAACGCGAATATAATAAGGTGATTGAGAAAGCCATTCACCCCACCGATGGTCCGCTGCTGATGGGCGAGGTGGTGCGTGCCGTGAGCGAAGCCTCGAAGCACGAGGCGGTGCTCGTGACCGACGTGGGTCAGAACCAGATGTTCGGTGCCCGCTATTTCCAATTCTCGAAGCCTCGCAGCATCGTCACCTCGGGCGGCTGCGGCACGATGGGCTTCGGCTTGCCTGCCGCCATCGGTGCCACCTTTGGCGCTCCCGACCGCACGGTGTGCCTGTTCGTGGGCGACGGTGGCCTGCAGATGACGATTCAGGAGCTGGGCACCATCATGGAACAGGGCTCGCCCGTGAAGATCATCCTTCTGAACAATAACTATTTAGGCAACGTCCGCCAGTGGCAGGCAATGTTCTGGAACCGCCGCTATTCGTTCACGCCGATGATGAACCCCGACTACGAGTTGATCGCCAAGGCCTACGGGATTCCTGCCCGCACGGTAGTTGATCGTGCTGACCTCGCTGCTGCCATCGCTGAAATGCTCTCGACGGACGGCCCTTATCTCCTGCAATGTGCCGTCAAGGAGGAGGACAATGTGCTTCCGATGACGCCTCCGGGAGCCAATGTCGATGAGATGTTACTGGAGGTTTAAGCCGATTGATTGAGGATATAAATAAAGCCCAGGTTTCGCGTTGAAACTTGGGCTTTTTGCTGGTGTTTAGAATCGGCCTCCTCCGCCTCCGAAGCCACCGCCGCCGCTGCGGTTGCCTCCTCCTCCTCCGAATCCGCCGCGATTGCCTCCGCCTTCGCTGCGGTTGCCGCGTGCTCCGCGTTCGCCTCCTTCGAGGCTTTCGCCTTCTTCGCGGTCGCGATTGCGGTTCACGTTACGTCCTCCGAAGAGGTTGAAGCGGTAGGTGAAGGAGAGCATGGCGTAGGAAACGATGCGCTCGCTGTCGGAGTCGGTACGCGAAGTGGCGCTGATGTTACGGTTGACCATATCGCGTTGCTGCAGGATGTCGTTCCAGCGGAGGGTGAGGATGGCCTGGCGCTGCTTGAGGAAGCTGTATGTGGCCTGGGCATTCCATATCCACTGGTTCGTGTTCATGATCTCGTCGGCATAGCCGCGGCGGCTGTTCTGGTTGATGTCGGTGGACAGGTTCAGTCCGAACCAGAAGTTCCAGTTGAGGCTGAGGCCGTAGGAGTAGTTGTAGTGGCTGAGGTCTGTGGCCGCCGTGTTGGTGGACGTTGATGCGTTGTAGCTGAAGTTGCCGTGGAGGTTCACTTCGAGGGTGTTCTTGTAGTAGGCGAATCCGTCCTCGGAGTCCTCGTCCTCGTAAATGCTGTGGCTGTCGAACTCGTCGCGGAAGGTGAAGCGTAGGCCTTCGTTGATGTTGTTGGACGTGGTGTTGATGCCCACTGTGGCGTGCTCCTGTGAACGATAGACGAATCCCTTGGCGAGGGTGTGGCTGTAGGATGTGCGGCTGTTGACGCGGAATCGCTGGTCCTTGAAGGCGGTGTTGAAGTTGAAGTTGGCGCCTGCGTTCCAGCTGCCGCTGATGTTCACGGGCATGGTGACACGTCCGCCCGTCACCTCGTTGTATTCCGTTCGAGACGTGGTGGCGTTCTGCGTCGTGCGGAAGTTGGCGTTGAGGTTGTAGCTGCGCTGTGCGTCGGGGATGGAGAGTCGCCATTCGGCACTGGCATTGTGGGTGAACGAGGGCTTCAGGTTGGGGTTACCCAGGCGTATGGCCAGGGGGTTGGCGTTGGAGAGGGTGTCGGGGATGAGGTCGGTGATGCCGGGCTGTCCGCTCTGCCCGCCATAGCGTGCTTCGACCTGATGCTGGCGGGTGAAACGATAGCGGAAGTTGAGCGTGGGTGACCAGTTGACGACGGTTCGCGAGAGGTCGTAGTGCTTCCAGCCTTTGTTGTAATCGACCTCGTTGACCTGCGGCTGCAGGTTGAAGCCGATGTTCAGGCGTGTCTTGGAATCGACGAGACGGTACTGCAGGCGTATGTCGTGGTTCTGGTAGTGGTTCTCAGTGTAGTTGCACTGTGCCGTGTCGGGCGTGGCCAGGTCGATGTGTCCGTCGTAGCCGTCGATGCCGAGGAAGTACTGGTCCACGAAGGGGTCGAAGATGCTGGCTACGGTGCGGTCGCGGTCGTTGAAGCGGTAGCTGTAGTTGTAGGAGAACTGCAGGAACTGGCCCGTGGCGATGGGTTCGGTGTAGGAGAAGCGTGCCGAGAGGTTGCGTCCTACGCTGCGCGAGTCGTCGTATTGTATCTTATGATAGACGCTGTCGCCGCCCGTCATGGCGAGGATCTGGTAGTAGTCGATCTGCGAGTAGCTGCTGCTGTTGCCGTCGTTGTTGTTCAAGCCTCCGTTGACGTTGAACGTGATGTTGCGCCCGGGCTTCTGCAGCCGTCGGTTGACCTGCAGGGAGAGGGATGCCGAGAGCGAGTTGCTGGCATTGCGGTTGGCGTTGAGGTTGTGGTTGACGGTGATGGCGCGCAGGGCGGGGGAGATTCCGACGGGAGAACCGTCGGATACACTGGCCGGGGAGATCGCGCTGAAGGCGCCCAGGGGGTCGTCGGTGACGGCGTAGGGGTTGTCGTTGAAGGTGGCCGATTCGCCTCGGCTGTGGCTGCGGTTGCCGTTGATGCCGAACTGTGGGCGCAGGAGGATGTTGGTCATCGTGTCGGGCTTCCATTCGATGCGCCAGTTGGTGTCGAAGGAGTTGCTGTGGCTGCCGTTGGAGTTGATGCGGTTGCTGTAGGCGGCGTTGCGGTTCTCGAAGTTCTGGCTGTTGCTCCAGCTCGATCCGGAGGCTTGGTTGAACCGTCCTGTGAGTCCACCGTTGAGTTCCAGCTTGTCCCACTCGAGGTTGAGGCTTGCCGCGACGTCCTGATTGGACTGCATGCCGTTGCCTCCCGTGTTGTTGGCATTGCCTACGACGCCGGCTTTCTGTCGGTCGAGGAATCGATAGACGTCGGCATGTGCGCTGTAGCGCTGTCGTGTGCCGTAGCCAGCCGTGGCGCGTCCGAACCATCCCCGCCGTTTGTCCTTCTTGATTTCGAGGTCGAGGACGGTCTGCTCCTCGCCGTCGTCGATGCCCGTGATGCGTGCCAGGTCGCTCTGCTTGTCGTAGGCTTTCACCTTTTCGACGATCTCGGCAGGAATGTTCTTGAGCACGGTCTGCTGGTTGCGCCCGAAGAACTCCTTGCCATCGACGAGGATCTGTCGCACCTCCTTGCCGTTGTGGGTTATCTTGCCGCTCTCGTCGATGACGATGCCGGGCAGCTTCTTGATGAGTTCCTCGACCATGGCGCCAGGCGGCAGTGAAAAGGCTGCGGCGTTGTACATGACGGTGTCATCGACGATGCTCATCTCGGGCAGCTTGCCCTCGACGACGGCCTCGGCCATGAGCGTGGCGTCTTCCTTCAAGAGGATGTCATTGACTTTCTTGTTGCCGCCCTTTCCCGCGAGGTTCAGTGCGAAGGACTGCGTCTTGAAGCCTACGAAGGACACCTTGAGCGTGTATTTGCCGACGGGAACGCCGGGAATCATGAACTGTCCGTTGTCGGTGGTCTGGCGCCCTGCCACCATCTTGCCTGTTGAGTCGTTGACGACGACGCTGGCTCCTGGGAGTCCTTTCAAGGTGGAACTCTCGTAAACCGTGCCGCGGACATTGAACCATTGTGCTAATGCTGTCGGGGAAAAAAGGAAGATGGCGACGAGCGCAACCGCCATCGCCATCAAGTGTGATCTCAAATTCATGTGTGTGTCGGGAAATGGGCTTGCATCTCTATGACATCCGACGGGCACGAAGGTTTAATCGACTTTTGAAAAATCTTATGCTTTCTCCCAAAAGCAAGACGGGCGAGGTGACGAGGAAGATGATGACCCAGTGCCTGACATCGAGGGGTTCGACGTTGAACATCTTGCCCCCCAGCTCGACGATGGCGATCTGCCCGAAGAAGATCAGGGCAGCGATGAACAGGAACTCCTTGCAGTTGCGAAGGTCGAAGGCGCTGTGGCCTGTGAGGAAGGCACGGGCATTGAAGAGGTTCCAGAACTGCAGCATCACGAAGGTGGTGAAGAAGAGGCTTTGGTCGTAGGGACTGATGTGGCCGTCGCGTTCGAAGTACCATAGCACGATGGTCATGACGACGAAGAACAGCCCTCCGGTCCAGAGGATGAACTGCCACATGGGCGTGGAAATGATGAACTTGCGTCGGTCACGAGGACGCTCGCGCATCACGGCTTCCGTGGGTGGCAGCGAGGCCAGGGCCATGGCGGCGAAGGTGTCCATGATGAGGTTGACCCACAGCATCTGCGTGACGGTCAGCGGCGCATCGGTGCCCATGAACGACCCTGCCAGGACGGTGAGGCATGCGCAGACGTTCACGGTCATCTGGAAGAGGATGAAGCGCTGGATGTTGCGATAGAGCGATCGTCCCCACATGACGGCGCGTCCGATGCTGGCGAAGGAGTTGTCGATGATGGTGATGTCGGACGCTTCCTTGGCCACGGCCGTGCCATCGCCCATCGAGAGCCCTACGTGGGCAGCGTGCAGGGCAGGGGCATCGTTGGTGCCATCGCCTGTCACCGCTACCACTTCGCCGCAGGCCTGGAGCGCCTGCACCAAGCGTTGCTTGTCCATCGGTCGTGCTCGGGCGATGATGACGATGTCCTTGGCACAGGCGCGCAGCTCGTCGTCGCTCATGGCAGCCACCTGGGGGCCGGTAACAACTGACTCTTGACCCTTGACTCTTGACTCTTGACTTTGACCCATCAGTCCTATCTGCCTGGCTATCTCGGCAGCTGTGGCGGGGGTGTCGCCAGTGACGATTTTCACGTCGATGCCGGCCGTGAGACACTCCTGCACGGCGGCTGGCACATCTTCGCGGACGGGGTCAGCAATGGCTACGAGCGCATCGAGGACGGGTGTGGCCTGGCCTTCGGCATGAGCCAGCGCCAACGTTCGCAGACCGCGCTGCTGCCATTCAAGAAGAAGGGAAGACTCCTCGGTGGAACTACACATTCCCATCACAATCTCAGGCGCGCCCTTAATATATAAGGTGTTGTCGACGCGTGTGGCCATATATTTGCGCTCGGTCGTGAAGGGGATTTCCTCTGTCACGTGAGCGGCGGCGCGGAGGGTGGTGTAATCTACGCCCTGGTCGCGCAGCCATAGCAGCAGGGCACCCTCGGTGGGGTTGCCAAGGACGTTGTCACCGTCGAGCGAGGCGGTGCTGTTGACAGCGATGTTGGTCGCGATGGAATCGCGACAGAAAGGACGGGACACCGCTTGCATCTCTGCCGCTTGCATCTCCGCCGCTTCCTCTGCTTTTTGCATCTCCGCTGTTTCCTCCGCTGTTTTCTCCGCTGCTTTCTCCGCCGCTTCCTCCACTGTTTTCATTTCCACCACGCGCATTTGGTTTTGTGTGAGCGTGCCTGTCTTGTCGGTGCAGATGACGGTGGCGGCGCCCATGGTCTCGCAGGCGTGCAGGCGTCGTACCAGGTTGTTGGTTTTCAGCATCCTGCGCATGGAGTAGGCGAGGGAGAGGGTGACGGCCATGGGGAGACCTTCAGGCACGGCCACGACGATGAGCGTCACGGCCAGCATCAGCGACTGCAGCAGATAGGCGAGGAAGGTGTAGGTGGAGACTTCAAAGTTGAACGTCGAAAGTTCCGTGCCCAAGGCCGCGAGGGTTGCGTCATCAGCTGTGACAAACCACATCACGATGCGTCCGAGGACCACGAGGGCTGCGATGGCATAGCTGGCGCGTGCGATGAGCTGTCCGAGGCGGTCGAGCTGTTCGTTGAGGGGTGTGCGCACGGAGTCGTCGATCTGCACCTCGGTGAAGACGTGCCCGGCCTCGGTGTGGTCGCCTACGGCTTCCACCTCCATGATTCCGTGGCCTTCGAGCAGCTTCGTGCCTCGCAGTACGTGATCGGTGGGGAAGGTGGCGTCGGCGTCCTGCTCGTCGGCGAGGGTGCTCTTGTGGCACACGGGTTCTCCGGTGAGGGTGGACTCATCGACCTGCATCTGTGTGGCTTCGATCAGGCGTCCGTCGGCTGGCACCTCGTCGCCTGTGGCAAGCAGGACGATGTCACCCACGACGATGTCAGCGCGTGGGATGGTCGTCTCGTGTCCGTCGCGAATCACGCGCACCGGCTCGCGGTCGTTCTGCTGGTTGAGGAGGCTGAATTCCTTGTCGGCCAGATGTTCGAACCAGAAGGCCAGGCACGTGGCCAGCAGTATCGCCACGACGATGCCCACAGGTTCGAAGAAGGCTGTAGCATCGGCGCCGAGGCCATAGTATTCGTACAGTGAGATGCCGATGGAGAGCACGGCAGCCACGAGGAGGATCATGATGAGCGGGTCGGTGAATTTCTCCGCCAGCTTGCGCCACCAGGGCGTACGCTCGCGAGGCGTCATGACATTGCTGCCATGCGCCTTGCGCGATGCCTCGACAGCCGCGGCTGTGAGGCCTTGCAATAGGATATCTTTTTTCATTTTGACAGGGCAAAAGTACGTCTTTTCGCTGTGAAAACAAAATTTAATGGTCTGAATTGCTTCAAAGTGACCCTTTTTTCTTATCTTTGTGCACGTTTTTCACCTATAATCGAATAATTGCATCATCATGATGAGGAAAATTCTTCTTGCAGGTCTGCTCGTGACAGCCGCCTGCACATCCGCCCAAGAGCTTCGCGTGAGTGCGTTCAGACATGTCGGCCCCCTGCCGCTCCAGAAGCCTGTCATCCTCGACACCACCGATGTCAACGGCCGCTCGTTCAAGGAGGACGAGTTGCTGGCCACGCCGCTCAGCCTGAGCCAAGTGCGCCACGGCCAGGCCTTCAGCGGTGTCGTGCTGCCCAAGGGTGCCGACGGCCGGCCGGCGCTGCACCTGGCCGCCTTCAACTTCACCAATACGGCTTTCACCAAAGCCACGTTCGTCGTCGCCGGTCTCAGCCACCACGAGCTGTACCTCGACGGCAAGAAGGTGCAGGGCGAGCGCGAGCTGCAGCCCGGCACGCACGAGGTCGTCATCAAAGCCCTCACCACCACCACCAGCTCCGATTCTCTGAACGTCAAGGTCGTGCCCACGGTCGAGGGTAGCATCGCGCTCGACGCCGACGGATCAAAACGCCTCTACACGATGAACGAGGTGTTGCACGCCCGCCGTTATCGCAGCGCATCGCTCTCGCCCGATGGCAAGTGGATGATCGTCACGACCGCGCAGACGCAGCCGGGCGGACAGACACACACACGGACCGAGGTGCGCGCGACGGCTACGGGACGCGTTGTGGACGAGCGCGATGGCGTGACATGGATGCCGCGCACCAACCTTTATTATTACACGCGCGAGCGCGACGGCCGCCGGCAGCTCGTGACCGTGGACCCCGCGACGAAGGCCGAGAGCGTCCTGGCCGACGACCTGCCTAAAGGCTATTTCACCATGACGCCCACCGAGGACCGCCTCATCTTCAGCATCACCGACGAAGGTCCCAAGGAGAATCCCGGCGTCTATGAGGTCATCCACCCCGACGACCGTCAGCCCGGTTGGCGCACGCGCTCGCATCTCGCTGTCTATGACCTCGCTACGGGCTTGCAGCAGCCGCTGACCTTCGGCCATTCGACCACCTATCTTACCGACGTGAGCCTCGACGGGTGCTACGCTCTGGTCATGACGAGCTTCAGCCGCCTGGGTCAGCGCCCCACGGAGCAGTCGTCGCTCTACCGCATCGACCTCTCGACGCTGGCTGTTGACACGCTCGTGGCGCGCGAAGGCTTCCTCGGCGCCTCATGCTTCTCGCCCGACGGCCGCCAGGTGCTGCTCGCGGGGTCGCCCGAAGCCTTCGCAGGCATCGGCAAGAACGTGCGCGAGGGACAGACACCCAGCATGATCGACACCCAGCTGTTCCTCATGGACATCAGCACGCGCAACATCAGACCGCTGACCAGGGACTTCAACCCCAATGTGTCGAGGTTCGTGTGGCATAGCGTAGATCGTCAGGTCTATTTCAGCGCCGAGGACAACGACAGCGTCAACCTCTTCCGCCTTGATCCCCAGACCGGCAGCATCGCACGCATCGCCCTGCCCGAGGAACTGGTGGAAGGCTTCAGCCTGGCCGCTGACGCCCCCGCGATGGTGCTCTACGCCCAAAGCGCCTCCAACAGCGACCGCCTCTATGCGCTTGACCTGAAGAAGGTGAAGGAGGACAAAAAACGTCCAATTGTAAATTGTCAAATTGTCCAATTACAAGATTTGAGCGCCGAAACGCTCAAGGACGTCGAGCTGGGCGCCTGCGAGCCCTACGTTTACACCAACGGGCGCGGCGAGCACATCTCATGCCGCTACTACCTGCCGCCTCATTTCGACGCCACGAAGCGCTATCCCATGATTGTCAACTACTACGGCGGCTGTTCGCCCACGAGCTGCAACTTCGAGAGCCGCTATCCCCAGCACGCCTACGCCGCCTTAGGCTACATCGTGCTCGTCGTGAATCCCCATGGCGCCACAGGCTTCGGACAGGAATGGTCGGCTGCACACGTGAACACCGCCGGTGAAGGCGTGGCTGAGGACATCATCGGAGCCGTACGAGCCTTCTGCCGCGAGCATACGTGGGTCAACGACAAGAAGATAGGATGCATCGGAGCCAGCTACGGCGGCTTCATGACGCAGTACCTGCAGACCAAAACCGACCTCTTCGCCGCCGCCATCAGCCACGCTGGCATCAGCGACCACACCAGCTACTGGGGCGAGGGCTACTGGGGCTACACCTACAGCGAGGTGTCGATGGCCAACAGTTATCCCTGGACGCGCAAGGACCTGTTCGTCGAGCAGAGCCCGCTCTTCAACGCCGACAAGATCCATACGCCCCTCCTCTTCCTCCACGGCGACGCAGACCATAACGTGCCTGTCGGCGAGAGCATTCAGATGTACACCGCCCTGAAGCTCCTCAACCGCCCCACAGCCATGGTGCTCGTCAAAGATCAGGACCACCACATCACCGACTACGAGAAGCGCCTGCGTTGGCAGAACACCATCTGGGCATGGTTCGCACGCTGGCTGCAGGACGATCCCACCTGGTGGCAATCGATGTACCCCGACAAAGAACTGTAGTCGCTCCACTATTTCGTTTAACGTTTAACGTTTATCGTTGAAAAGGCATGAATCGAAAGCATCTTTTGGTGGTTTTGTCGTTATGCCTGATGGTCAGCACGACAACCTCGGCTCAGCCCAAGAAGGGCGTGGTCATCAACCCCGTTGACCTGAGCTATCGTTTCCAGCCTAAGGACCAATTCCCGCCGCGCCGCGAAGGGTCAGACCCTGTGGCCGAATTCTTCAAAGGCTACTGCTACCTCTTTGCCTCTAAATCAAGCGGTTATTGGCGCTCGCGCGACATGGCTCATTGGGAATACATCCCAGCGCCCTCCATCGCCATCATCAACGACTATGCGCCCACGCTGCTCGTGCTGGGCGACGAGATGTATATGACCACCGGAAGCTACGCCAACCCCACGCGCATCTTCAAGACCAGCACGCCCGAGGACGGCGCGTCGTGGCAGGAGGTGGCGTGCAACATAGCCCGTCCGCATCAATACGACCCAGCCTTCTTCAAGGACGACGACGGCCGCGTATATTTCTATTGGGGCTGCTCCAACGTGACGCCCATCATGGGTGTGGAGGTTGACCCCACGGACGGATTCCGCATGAAGGGCGAGCCGCGCGAACTCATTCATCATCAGCCGGCAGAGCATGGCTGGGAGCAGTTCGGAGCCGACAACGAGACACGAGAGAACGGTTGGAATGAGGGCTCGGCCATGCTGAAGGTGGGCGGCAAATACTATCTGCAATACGCCAGCAACGGCACGGAGTTCCGACATTATAGCATCGGCTCTTATGTGAGTGACAACCCATTAGGACCGTTCACCTACATCGACGACAGTCCCTTCAGCATCAAACCCAACGGGTTCATCGGTTCTGCCGGACACGGCCACATCTTTGCCGACCCCCATGGCAACTATTGGCTGGTAGGAACCATGCTCGTGGGTCAGCGCCACATGTATGAGCGTCGCGTGGGACTGTTCCCTGTGACCATCGACGAACAGGGGCCTCATGCCTCGACGGCCATGACCACCTACCCCTGGCGATTGCCCAAGGGAAAAGTGAAAGATGTCAGGCAGCTGGAGCTCCACGAGCGCCTGCTGAGCAAGCACAAGACAGCGACAGCTTCCTCCTCGCTCGAAGGACATCAGCCCGACAAAGCCGTTGATAATCAGGTGGAGACATGGTGGGCAGCCACGACGGGCAACGTAGGAGAATGGCTTGCCGTGGACCTCGGAGCCGTCGAGGCGGTGGACTATGTACACGTCAACCTGGCCGACGAAGGTTTCCAAATTGTTGAGCCCTACGACAAGGTGGTGTATCGCTATGTGCTTGAGGGTTCGCGAGATGGAGAGAAATGGTTCGTGATAGCCGACGAGAGCCACAGCACCGAGGATGCGCCCCACAAGCTGATCACCTTGAAACGACGCACCAAGATGAGATATGTGCGCATCATCAACAAATGTGCGCTGCCAGGTAAGTTCTCCGTGATGGACCTTCGCATCTTCGGCAAGGACACGCGCCAGCCCTTGGCACCCGTCACAGGGCTGAAAGTCACGCGCGACACATCAGACCCGCGCCTGTTCACGTTCTCATGGAATGCCGTGGACGATGCCGACGGCTATATCCTGCGATGGGGGCGCGATGCACAGCATCTTACACATGCCGTGACAGTGGACAGCACCACCTATCATGCCCGCTATTTCAACCGCAACTCACGTTATGCGTTCACGGTTGAAGCCTATTGACAAAGAACGATAATCCCCACCTTATACAATCCCCGCCGCCAGCTCTCGAAGTCTGACAGCGGGGATTCCAATGTCAATTGTCAATTGTCAAATTGTAAATTGTCCAATTGTCCAATTGTTGCTAATAGGGGCTTCGAGTCTGGTTTGATTTGTTGATTGATGTGTGGGGCATTTTTCAAGCGAGCAGTCGCATTGCGCACTGCGGCTGGTCGCGCGGGCTTGAGCGTCTATTCGCATTCGCGACTGCGTCTATTCGCTCAGCGCCTTGCCGGTGACCACTCTCGCCTCTCCTTTGGAGAGGGGTCGGGGGTGAGGCTTCTCTTTCAACGCTGCAAAGGTACGACATTTCCATTGCGGTTTTCGAATGATTGGGCAAAAAAATGCAAAAAAAATGCACGACCGCTACAGCGTTACAGCGTTACAGTTCTCTCAACCCTATTTCTTAGCCAAAAAATATTTCTATATTTATATATATATAAATATAGAGTTTAATTTTGACCTTTTAGCAATCGTTTTGAGAACTGTAACGCTGTAACGCTGTAACGCCAAGAGCGGCAATCTGGCTGTACACCTCTTTTTTTTGACGGATGGTTCAAGAAATTCGGGGATTTTGTGCGAGGGTAAGGAAATAATGTGTAACTTTGCGGACGAAAACAAGAAATAATATTGAACATTCAAGTATTCCCTTTTTCACACTAATAGCCACGAATGGTTCCATATAATTGTCCATGAATTATTTATGACAGATTAATGTACCCATTTATGGACATTCGTGTAAAAATAGAAAACAAAGAATTTGATGACATATTAAAATTGATATTGACATGAAAACGAAAGGTTTATGGATGGCGCTCATGGCGCTGATGATGTGCTTCGTCTGCAACGAGGCTTACGCTTACGACATCAAAGTGGAGAATGCTGATGGCGTGACGATTTATTATAACTATATCAATGAAGGGACGGAGTTGGAGGTGACGGGTAATGGTTCTGACACCTATTCAGGCACCGTTGTGATTCCCGAGGAAGTGACCTTCATGAATGGGACGCGAAAGGTGACGACCATTGGATGGGGTGCGTTCTATAGTTGCAGCGGCCTGACCTCCGTGACCATCCCCAACAGCGTGACGAGCATTGGGAATGAGGCGTTCTATTATTGCAGCGGCCTGATCTCCGTGACCATCCCCAACAGCGTGACGAGCATTGGATACATTGCGTTCTATCATTGCACCGGCCTGACCTCCGTGACCATCCCCAACAGCGTGACGAGCATTGGGAACGGTGCGTTCTATGGTTGCAGCGGCCTGACCTCCGTGACCATCCCCAGCAGCGTGACGAGCATTGGAGGGAGTGCGTTCTATAAATGCAGCGGCCTGACTTCCGTGACCATCGGCAACAGCGTTACGAGCATTGGAAACTATGCGTTCTATGAATGCAGTGGCCTGACCTCAGTAACCATCCCCAACAGCGTGACGAGCATTGGAAAGAGTGCGTTCAGAGAGTGCAGCGGCCTGACCTCCGTGACCATCCCCAACAGCGTGACGAGCATTGGAGACGCTGCGTTCTATAATTGCAGCGGCCTTACCTCCATAACCATCCCCAACAGCGTGACGTTCATTGGAAACAGGGCGTTCGATATTTGCGATCTGGAATCTGTCATTTCGTTGATTGAAGAGCCGTTTGCTATTACGTGGAAAGCAAATATTGATAGAACTTTCAGCCTAAACACCTTCAATAATGCTACTCTCTATGTGCCTGCTGGCACCATAGATAAATATAAAGCGACAGAGGGCTGGAAGGATTTCGCTCATATCGAGGAAGGTGATGGAGGAGGCGGAGGCATAACGCCTGAAACGAAGGTGTGTGCGAAGCCGACGATACATTATCAGAACGGGCAGTTGTCGTTCAAATGTGCGACGGAGGGGGCTGAGTTTAAATATGATATTAAGGACAGCGACGTGACGTACGGCAGTGGCAGCACGGTTAACCTGAATGTCACCTATCACATCAGCGTCTATGCCACGCGCGAGGGTTACACCAACTCCGAAACAGCCACGGCAACCCTCTGCTGGATTGACGTTGAGCCGCAGAAGGAGGGGATCACGGGCGATGAGGATGCGGTGACGGAGGTGAAGGCGATGCCGGTGCTGATACAGAGCGGGGGCAGCGGGCTGACGATAGAAGGGGCCGAGGCAGGCACGCCCATCAGGGTCTATGACCTCAGCGGCAAGCTCATCGGCAACACCACAGCGGCTGAGGGTGCTACGAAGGTGAACGTGGCAGCGGCGGCAGAGAAGGTGGTTGTCGTGAAGGTGGGCGAGCGGAGTGTGAAGGTGAGGAGGTGAAGGCGAGATGGCGAGATGTCGAAATGGCGAGATGTCGAAATGACGAGATGGCGGGATGGCGAGATGACGGGATGACGAAATGACGAAAAGAAAAGGAAATAAAATCAATTTTAAAAAAAGAAATCGATGGAAATCAGGAAATTCGGATATTATTGGCTTGACACGTGGGTGATGGCTAACGTGATACAGCTGGCGACGCAGGATTTCTGCTTGCGCTTCCTGAATCAACGTAACGACCCTTGCGGACGTCAGTTTGACCAGATGACGCAGGCGGCGCGGTCGGCTCCAGCCAACATCGCTGAGGGCAATTCGCGCCATTCCACATCGCGGGAGACGGAGATGAAGCTGACGGATGTGGCGCGTGCGAGTCTGGCAGAACTCGCCAATGACTATCTGAATTGGATTATGTTGCACGGTCAGGCACCCTGGTCGATGGCGTCGCAGGAGTATAAGGCTGTCAACGCCATCCAGCTCGACCAGCCAATGTACAGGGACGATGTGCAGCATCTGAGCAGCCTGCATATCCTGTCGCAGAAACATAAGTTCGATGCGTGGCTCAGTGGCGACAACTCCCTCCTGGCTGCCAACTGCCTGCTGGTGCTCTGCAACCGCCTCATTCAGATGCTTCGCCGTCAGATAGAGCATCTGCTCGATGACTTCAAGGAGGAGGGCGGTTTCACAGAGGGACTCACTGCCGAGCGCCTCGCCCATCGCGCTGAGAAGAGCCGCCAAGCCGACGCTCCCACCTGTCCCGTCTGTGGCAAGCCCATGATCAAGCGGGTGGCGAAGAAAGGCATCAACTCAGGCAGGGAGTTCTGGAGCTGCAGCGGATACCCGGAGTGCAATGGGACGAGGAATATCATGTGATTTTCGAGGTTTCGGGATGGCGAGATGTCGAAATTTCGAAATGTCGAGATGTCGAGATGTCGGGATGTCGAAATGTCGAAATGTCGAGATATCGAGATGTCGAGATAACGAGATTTCGAAATGTCGAAATTGCGATGTGCTTCATTATGAGGCACATCTTTTTTTGTCAGAATTTTCTTTGAAAAAAGTGGGGAGGAAGTGGAGAGGGGCACAGATTGCTTTGACGCCCTTCGGCAGGGAAATCGTGTACAAATAAGGGAGAACGTCAGGCTGCCCAGATGTTTTTGGCTTCCAAAATACATATTTTTCATGCAAATATTTGGAGAAATCATGGGAATGGTGTAATTTTGCCGCCGAAAAATTCTTGGAATGGTGTCATTTGTCGTGAATGTAAATTCTAGGAATGGTGTCATTTGCCTCAAAATTGATCCATATGAAAAGAAAGATCTACAATCAGCTCCTTAAGTGGAAGCATGAAGAGAATGGGCGTGTGGCTGTCATGCTGGACGGTGCCAGACGTGTGGGTAAAAGCTACATCGTCGAGGACTTTGCGAAGCGTGAATACAAATCCTATATATTGATTGACTTTGCCCACGTTGAAGCAGACGTCAAGAGTTATTTCCTTGATTACAAGACGGATCTGGATTCGTTATTCATGCACCTGTCCATGTATTTCAGGGTTCAGCTGTTCCCCCGGAAATCCGTCATCATCTTTGATGAGGTAGAGTTTTTCCCTCAAGCGAGGGAGGCTATTAAGTACCTCGTGAAAGACGGACGCTATGATTATATTGAGACAGGCTCCCTCGTGAGCATCAATAAGAATGTCCAGGATATACTTATTCCATCGGAAGAGAGACGAATAAAGATGTATCCCATGGATTTTGAAGAGTTCCTATGGGCGATGGGCGATGACATGATGATGCCGTACATCAAGGAGTGTTACCAGAAGATGCAACCGCTGGGCCAGGCTCTTCATCGCAGGGCTATGGACTATTTCCGTCAGTATTTAATCGTGGGCGGAATGCCTCAGGCAGTAAGCAAATATGTCGAGACGAAAAGTTTTGAGCGCACGGACAGGGTGAAACGTGACATCCTGGAGTTGTATCGTGCCGACATCCGCAAATATGCCAAAGGCTTCGAAAGTAAGGTGGTACGTATCTTTGATACGTTGCCCGGACAGTTGCAGAAACACGAGAAGAAATTCCGGCTCTCGGCGTTGAAGCAGAATGCAAGGCTCAGACAGTACGAGAGCTCTTTCCAATGGCTGGAGGATGCCATGGTTGTCAACGTTTGCTATGCCGCTTCTGAACCGTCCGTTGGATTGAAACTGAAAGAGGATGATTCCACACTCAAATGCTATATGAGTGATACTGGCCTGTTGATTAGCCTCGCCTTTGACGAGAACACCATTGCCCATGAAGAATTGTTCCGCAAGCTGATGCTTGACAAGCTGGAAATCAATAAGGGTATGCTGGTCGAGAATATCGTCGCACAAATGCTGAAAGCCAGCGGTCACGAGCTGTATTTCTTCTCCAGCTATTCCAAAGAGAATGCCGAAGAGACGATGGAGATTGATTTTCTGATTCGAAAACCGACGATTTCAAGCAGGCACAACATTTCTCCTATTGAAGTGAAATCCGGTAAGAACTATACGACAACCTCCTTGGATAAGCTCAGAAGGAAATATGGCCAACAGCTGGCTGTGGCCTACATCATCCATTCAGGGGACTTGCAGCAGAAAGACAACATCATATTTCTGCCATTATATATGACGTCCCTGCTGTGATATATTCCTTACTGATCATCAAAAACATCAAAGCGCTTCATTGTGAGGCGCTTTTTTTGTGCGGCTCTTTTTGCCCGAAAATATTTGGAAAAAAATCCTTCAAAGATGTGGGAGGTTTGGTGGAAAGTTTGTATCTTTGCAGCCGAATCGCCTCACATGAAAAACATGCAACACGCCAGCGGACACGCAGGGCTGCATCCTCGTGGGCGAGAACCGATTGAAAGGTCAGGTGCTGGACTCACGACGCACGCTGAGCCTGCTCAAACGCAGGCTGGCACAGCGACCGGAAGGGGAAGCGATGTGGATAACGATTATTGATGATTGATGATTGATGATTGAAGAGCCCCGCTGTCAGACTTAGAGAACTGGCGGCGGGGCTTGTGTTATTCTTATTTTGTCTTCAGCCTCAGTATCGTGAGCGAGAAGGGTTGGACGGGGATGACGATGGTGCTGGAGGGCTCGTTGATGCGTACGGGATATTCCTCGGGCGAGACATTGAGCTGCGCGCGCATGGTGTTCTCGTCGGTGCCGCTCTCGGAGGCGAGGATGATGGCATGTCCCTGGGTGGCGGTGGCGCCGCCCAGCTTGATAGCGGTGGCCTGACGCTCGCGCGTGGGGTTCACGAGTTTGACAATCATCTCATTGGTCTTCTCGTCGAAGGTGGCGTTGGCATAGAGGCTCTGACGCTCGGGAAGGCTGATCTCGTGGATGAGTTGGCCGTCGAGGAAGCAGCGGGCAGAAGTGCCCTTGACCTGAATCTCGACATTATACCAGCGGCCGTCCTCGAGGTGACCCTGTGCTGCAGCAAGCGTGTTCTTGCCGCCGTCAGCCATGTGCTCAATGGCATGCTGACCATTGCCCCAGCCGCCGAGGTTCCACCACAGCAGGTTCTGGTCGTTCTCGGCCCCGAAGACGACGATGAAGCCCTCGTTGCCCTCGAGGCGACGACCTTGGACGCGGACGGTGTAGTTATCGGGCAGGACGGTGGTGTTGAGGATGACGGAGCCCTCGGCACGCTGGTTCTGCTGCTGCAGCACCCCATCACCGAATGCCCATTGGCTCTGGGTGCGACGGCGCGCATCAGCCTCGCCGCCGAACGTTTGCCACTGGCCGTTGTTGGATGTGAAATCGTCCTTTAAGATTACATTGCCTTCGCTGTCCACGACCTCGAGGTTGCGGAACTCAGCCTTGGTGCCCCAGGTGGTGAAGCCCACGTGGTGGCCGATGGTGGCGGCGAGCGTGTTGCCCGATACCTGCACGGGTACTACGCGCGTTCCTATATTATTAGCCATAAGCTTCTGGACGTGATAGGAGGGTGTGCCGAAGCTCTCGGCGGCGTTGAAGCGAATCATGGCAGGACGCCAGGCGGGGATGGGCTCGCTGAAGAAGATAGGGACGTAGCAACCGATGCCGAGGATGTCGGAGTGT
>JAEEHP010000130.1 GCA_016280855.1 Bacteroidaceae bacterium | reverse complement strand
TCGGGGCGTGCTGCACCTTCCATGTTCGACTGCCCGAAGCAGAGGAAGATGTAGAAATTAGGATCTACGGCAGCCGTAGCGCGTGAGGCAACGGCCAGCAAGAAGTACGAAACAACAAATAGAAAACGTTTCATTGCAGTTGAATGTTTATGTTATAAGTTTATAAATCCACTGTGACAGAATAGGTTCCACTTTCGTAGTCACGCGTCTGGCTCTCACCTGGAAGGGTGACGGTGGCCGTAGCTCCTTTGGGGACGGTGAACTTCCACGTCCAACGGTTGTCATTGTATTTCCAGGCACTCTTGATGAGACCGGCTGCAGAGTGGTATTCGGCGGAGAGATGACCGAGCCGACGATCGGGGATGGGACGCATGATAATATGCGTGAAACCTGGCTTCGCGGGGTCGGCAGCAATGCCGGCTGCGGTCTCCCAAAGCCACTGACAAACACACCCATAGGCATAGTGGTTGAAGCTGTTCATGCCACGCGGCCCCATACCCTTATCTGCCATATAGCTGTTCCAACGTTCCCAGATAGTGGTCGCACCTTGGTCGATACTATAGAGCCAGCTGGGATTACGTCGCTGGAAGAGCAACTCGTAGGCAATGTCGGACATGCCATTGGCTGTCAGCGTCGGCATGAGGATGGAAGTGCCGAGGAAGCCCGTCTGGAGACAGTTGCCGTGTTGGGCGAAATTCTCGCGAAGTCGTGCGATGACAGCTTCTTTCGCCTGCCCCCCAACGAGTTCGTTGCGAAGGACAAAGAGTGCCGGCGTCTGCATCGTGTTGAGGATAGCGGTGCGGAAGGTGCCGTCGTCGTTGAGGAATCGAGAGGAGATGTATTCCCGGGCCTGCGTTGCGATGCCGCGATAGTATCCCTCATCACGTCCCGTGGCAGCTGCCATGTCGGCCATCATCTCAGCATCGATGGCCCAATAGCTGGCGCTGAGGAATCTCCAGTACTCGATGGCGTCGGGCTTAGGTTTTCCTCCTTCGAAAGCACTTCCGCCGCAGCTCTCCAACGGTTCGTAGCTCAGCCAGTCGGCCCATTGGTAATTGCCGTTCTCGCCACTGAGGGTTACGTGATCATAACGAGTGTCGGTAATATGCTTGAAGAAGCGGTTCATCGCATCCCAGTTCTCGTTGACGATGGCAATGTCGCCAAACTGCTTCCATACGGTCCAAGGCACGATGACACCGGCATCAGCCCAGCCCAGGCGCATCATGCCGGCATTGCCGTACTCTCCTTCAGGTGCCACACCGGGAAAGCCACCCTCGGCGCTTTGCGTATCGCGCATATCACGCATCCATTTATGGAAAAACTCACGCGTATTGGCAAAGAAAGTGCCGGTCTCGGTGAAAACCTGTGTGTCAGCTGTCCAACCTTGACGTTCGTCGCGCTGAGGGCAGTCAGTAGGAACAGAAAGGTAGTTGCTTCGCATGCCCCAAAGAGTATTGGAGATAAGACGATTGATGTCGGCATTGCCAGTGATGATGGTGCCGGTTTCGAGGCTTTGAGCGATGGACGTAACAGGTATGGAAAGGATATCGCGGATCGTCACATCAGCGGTGGTTGTGATGCTCACGAAGCGATAACCGAAGAAGGTGTGAGAGGGTGTATAGGCGACGTAGCCATTATCGGCTCCGAAGGTGTAGTGGAGCTGCATCTGGCGGTCGCCCGAACGTAGGTTCTGTCGATGGACGCTGCCCTCCGGACCATCCATACCACGGCTGTGAGCGCCATTGCCGTCGTTCAGCAGTTCACCTGGCAGGCACGTGAGTGTAGTACCTTCTGCAGCACTGAACACGAAGCTGGGCACGGCAGCTGCATTCTGACCGAAATCAACGACAAGCGTCTCACCGGCCTTCAGCGCAATAGTCTGTCCTTTGGTGTATTCCCTAAGAACGACGACCTTACCAAAGGCTTGATCGGTAGCTCCTTCAACCTCTTTCCACACGTAGGCCATGACAGGTTTGAGAGCTAAATCATGACGCATGAATACCTCGGCGCCTTCAGAGGGCAGCAACTGCCCCTTGAACTCATCGTTCACGACAGGCACAGCCAAAGCAGAGGGTTCCTTGTCGAGCGACAACGCCAGGCGTGCATCATAACGCTCACCCTCGAAGATGCCAGCTTGGCGCAAAGGTCCCTTTGTCATCGTGCGCCAAGTGTCTGGCGAAGTGCCATAGCGACGGACTGTGCCGTCGTCATAGGTGAGCTGAAGTACGCCGCGAAAAGCACATTTCTTGCCCATCATCTCGGAGCCTTGGCTGACGACCTTGTCGGCCCACCAGCCAGGAGCCACTTGCACGGCAAGCACATTCCCGGCACCGGCACGGCAATGGAAAGCCCGGGTGATATCGTAGGTGAACGTGCGGCGCGTCTTCAGCGGATGCGTGAAGCCCGGCCGCAACACTTCATCACCTACAGGCCGACCATTGACGAAGAGGTCGAAAGTGCCTAATGCCGTAGTCATCCATTTAGCCGACACAACACGTTGCTCATTCGTGTAACTGCCAAAGAACCAAGTGCCGCACTGAACGCCCTCGGCATCTGAAGCAGACAGCCATTGAGCCACCGACCAGGCATCGCCGCCCAAGGCCGCAGTGCGTTCACCGACGGACAAAGAAGAAGAGGTGGCACATCCATAAAGGACAACACACGCTAAGAGTGCCACGGCAGCACGAGCTTTAAGCTTTGCTGTTTTCAGGAAGCGGTCGTTTATACGATAGCCACAAACGAACGAATAAAGCGTTTTATCCATCATTATCAGGGGTAAGTTATGGTGATTCCGTTGCAAAGATATACATTTTTGAGGAAAAGCATCACGTTTTCGCAAAAAATGATGTACCTTTGCACGAAATTATCAAAGATCTCCATATTCACGATGAATGCTTCAGACCAAGTAATGCTTATGCGCCTTGCCTCGGAACTGGCGAGCGCCGAGTCCCTTCGCTGCCTCCACGATGCTGAGCCGCCGGGCACTCCCCTGCCCTCGCTAACGGCTTTGGCGGAGATCATAGACCTCTGCCGCAGCGTGCTCTTCCCCGGCTATTACGGCAAGAGCGACGTGACGGACCAGAACCGCCTGTTCCACGTCGGCGTGGCGCTCGAGCGGCTCCACTGCCTGCTGAGTGACCAGGTCGGCACGACAGCAGCGAGCGCCTTCGTCGAGCGGTTGCCAGAGCTGCGACGCACGCTGGCTACAGACGTGGAAGCGACCTATTTAGGCGACCCTGCAGCCCAGACCCTCAGCGAGGTCATCGCTTGCTACCCCGTCATCAAAGCCATCACCAACTACCGCGTAGCCCATGAACTCCAGCAACTCGGCGTCGCGCTCATCCCACGCATCATCACCGAGATGGCGCACTCCGAAACGGGCATCGACATCCATCCTGGAGCCACCATAGGACATCATTTCACCATCGACCACGGCACGGGTGTCGTCATCGGTGCCACCTGCATCATCGGTGCTCACGTCAAGCTCTACCAAGGCGTTACGCTCGGCGCCAAGAGCTTCCCGTTGGACGCGAACGGACATCCCATCAAGAACATCCCACGCCATCCCATCCTGGAGGACAACGTCATCGTCTATGCCAACTCCACCATTCTCGGACGCATCACCATCGGACACGACGCCATCATCGGCGGTAACATTTGGGTCACAGAGGACGTAGCGCCCGGCACGAAGATCTTGCAAAACAAATATCAGCGATAGTGATGACCCGACGAGAGAGCGAAGCATACATCATTATTCGTGGGGCGAGAGAGAACAACCTGAAGGACGTCTCGCTGAAGATTCCGAAGCACCAGATTACGGTGTTCACAGGCGTGTCGGGGTCGGGCAAGAGTTCTCTGGTGTTGGACACCATTGCTGCGAAGTCGCGTCGCGAGCTGAATGACACGTTTCCGACTTTCGTGCAGCAATACCTGCCCAAATACGGACGTCCTCATGTTGATGCCATCGAGAACCTGCCCATCGCCATCGTCATCGACCAGAAAAAACCAGGACAGAACTCACGCTCCACGGTAGGCACTTACACCGACGTCTATGCCCTGCTCAGACTACTGTTCTCACGCGTTGGCGAACCTTTCATCGGATACTCCGATTCGTTCAGCTTTAACCACCCTGAAGGCAGCTGCCCACGCTGCTCCGGACTAGGCGAGATTCGCGAGCTGGACATCCACAAGCTCGTGGACTTCGACAAGAGCCTCAACGACGAGGATACCATTCATTACATCGCTTTCGGTAAGGGTGGCTGGCGATGGATCCGCTATGCCCACAGCGGGCTCTTCGACCTCGACAAAAAGATCAAGGACTACTCGCCCGAAGAACTGGAGCTCTTCCTCAACAGTCCGCAGATACGCTTGAAGAACCCACCATCCAACTGGCCGAAAACAGCGAAGTACGAAGGACTTATCCCTCGCATGTACCGCAGCATCATCAACTCCGAAGAGGGGTTGTTGCACGCCGCCGTGCTGAATCCGATGCTCACGATGGGCACATGCCCGGACTGCGGCGGCACACGTTTGAACGAACGTGTCAGGTCGTGCCGCATCGAAGGAAAGAATATTGCCGAGGTCTGTGCCATGAGCATTACACGGCTCAACGCATGGATCAAAGGTCTGCAGTCACCGCTGGCAGTGGACCTGAAAGCCGCCATCAGCGCACGCCTCACGGCCTTGGAAGAAATAGGCCTTGGCTACCTCTCGATGGACCGCGGCGTAGGAACGCTTTCGGGCGGCGAGGCGCAGCGATGCAAAATTGCGAAATATATCAACTCCTCACTTGCCGATGTCCTCTATATCCTCGATGAGCCAAGTTCCGGATTACATAACCGCGACATCGAGCTCATGAAGCATAGCGTAGAGCGGTTGCGCGATGCCGGAAACACCGTGCTTTTGGTAGAGCATCACAAGGAAATGATCAGCATAGCCGACCACATCGTCGATATGGGGCCCGGGCCCGGCATTGACGGCGGACAGATCGTGTTCGAAGGCTCCTACGAGCAACTTCTCCGAAGCGGAACAGCAACAGGAGAGGCGATGAAAAGAGTGAAAAGTGAAAAATCATCATTCACCCGCTCGACCTATCGGGACGCTACACACTTGAAGAATCATCAATCATTTCCCCTCTCCCACGCCTCTCTTCACAACCTCCGCGACATCACCGTCGAGTTGCCGCTGGGACGCTTCGTGGCCGTGGCCGGTGTGGCAGGCTCTGGCAAGA
Source organism: Bacteroidaceae bacterium (assembly GCA_016280855.1). Lineage (GTDB taxonomy): Bacteria > Bacteroidota > Bacteroidia > Bacteroidales > Bacteroidaceae > Physcousia. Next base: position 758 of record JAEEHP010000130.1, on the reverse strand, counting down.
GCTCGCTGATGGAGAGCTTCCGACGTGATTATCCCCATCCTGAGGACATCGTGTACATCAGCCAGAAAAACATAGGTGTGAGCCTGCGTTCCACTCCTGCCACATACATGGATGCAGCCCCCGACATCCGCAAGCGGTTTGCCAAAGCACACCACATGAAAGAAATGTACTTCACGTTCAATGGCAAGGGTGCTTGCCCTGTGTGTGGCGGCAAGGGCGTTATCGTCTCGGAGATGGCGTTCATGGATAACATAGAAACTGTATGCGAAGCGTGCGGAGGACTGCGTTACAGCAAGGAAGCATTGGCGTATCGGATTGAGAGCACCGCTGCAGACGACGGCAACCGCAAGACGCTGAACATCGCGGAGGTATTTGACTTGAGCGCGCGTCTGGCTTGTGATTTCTTTCGAGGCACATCGATTGAAGAAAAGCTACAACCGATGAAGGCTGTAGGGCTGGGCTACCTGCACCTGAACCAAGCCCTCTCTACGCTCTCAGGCGGGGAGCTCCAACGTCTGAAGATGGCTTCCTACCTGGGAGAGAAGGGTAAGATTTTCATCATCGACGAACCTACCGATGGTCTCCACCTCAAAGACGTACAACGCATCATCAACCTATTCCGCAAAATGGTGGATGAAGGCAACAGCGTCTTCGTCATCGAGCACAACACAGATGTCATCCGAGCTGCCGACCATGTCATTGAGCTCGGACCGGGTGCAGGTGAAGCTGGCGGACGTATCATCTTCGAAGGCACGCCC
>JAEEHP010000129.1 GCA_016280855.1 Bacteroidaceae bacterium | reverse complement strand
GTCTTTCAGACTTACGTGCTGCTGTCATGGCGTAGCGCCTGAAAGCAAGCTTTCGCGCACGCCACGACAACACCACTCGTTTCATGGAAACGCAGACATCATCAGAGGCAAAAACATAAAAAACATGTCCTGTGGTAAAACTGGGATCAAAAGTTTAATCGTTCAAGTGTTAAAGTGACGAATGCCGAGATAGCCAACCTCGTGGGACTGGACCGCAGCAATGTACATCGACACCTGAAAGCCCTGGGCATCTGATTCCTATCGCTGGAGTAACAATAATAAATCTCATCGTCACATATCTTGTGATTATATCGTTTTTTGTGCAAATTAATTGCCGTACTGCATAAAAAAGTTATCTTTTTGTGCAATACGCTTGCATCATTGCAGAATTTACTATACCTTTGCATTCGGAAATAAAGACCGAAGAATATGAAGACAATCATCCTCAATCAGCGAAAGGAGCGAGACGAACTGTTGTCACGTCCTTATCTCATGCGTCGAAGTCATCAGGATATGGAAGTGCTGCTCGACAGTCATCTGATCAAACTGATTACCGGCCCGAGACGTGTTGGCAAGTCAACCCAAGCCTTGCTGATGTTGAGGGAAAAACGCTTTGCTTATCTTAACTTCGACAGTCAGCAACTGTTAGAGTCATGGGATGCTAATCTAGTGATGAAGATGCTGGACGATGTCTATCCCGACTACGATTATATGATGCTCGATGAGGTGCAGAATCTTGACGGATGGGATATATGGGTAAGCGAACTCTACAGGAATGGAAAGAACCTAGTAATAACAGGAAGTAATGCCAAGATGCTGTCGAGTGAGATGGCAACGTTGCTCACAGGCAAATATCTACAGGTGGAGATGCTACCCTTCAGCCTTGAAGAGTTCTTCGACTGGAACAAGCTGGACATTCATCATCCAAAGCCTGAACAGGCGACGGACTGCAAACTGCTGAAGGATGACTATATGAGAAATGGCGGCTATCCGGAGGTGGTGGCGTCACGTCTGTTGGTGCGCAGTTATCTCGACACGCTGTTTGACTCTATCATCTGGAAGGATGTGGCAAAACGACATAAAGTGCGTAACATCACCGAGCTGAATAATCTGGCATTATATCTGGTTTCAAATTTTTGCAATCCAACAAGTGCCAACGAGTTAGCAGAAGCGTTGGGTTTCTCCAGTGTGAATACAGCCAAGAAATTCATGGACTATCTTCATGAGCCGTATCTATTTTATTATCTGTCACGCTACAACAACAAACTGAAGTTAATGCAGAAGGCTCCGCGAAAGGTGTACGTGGTAGATAATGGTTTCGTTGCTGCCAAGTCCTTCACACTGAGTGAGAATCTGGGCAGGATGCTGGAGAACCAGGTGTTCATAGAATTGATGCGGCGAGGGTACGACACCGACAAGACCATGTTCTATTACCGTTCACGAAACGACAAGGAAGTGGACTTCGTCTTGCGTCAGGGAGCACACGTGGAACGTCTGGTTCAGGTATGTTATGACATGAGCAGCCCCAGGACAGAGAATCGTGAGGTTTCCAGCATCATAGAATGCGCAGGTGAACTGAACTGCCGTAACCTCACGATTATAACCAATGAGGAGGAGCGTACCATAGAGAAAGATGGCTTTACCATCTCCGTTGTTCCGATAGCAAAGTTTTAAACCCGAATCGGTCATATTACATAGGTGGAGATTATTTATGAAAGATTTAAGTTCAAGATATAGAAAAGTCTCTCGGGTTTAGCCTTCACATCTTCACGCCCCTTCACACCTGCCTTCACGCTTTACGTCACTGTATGTCAATCAGATAAACCAATTTATGAAGATGTGAAGGCTATTTCACGTTTCTTCACGCGCGCGAGAGGAACTATTTGCAGAAGAGCCGTTCGAGCAAGCGATGCTCTGTGAGATAGATTATTGCTGTTGCTTCGAGAGTCCATGGCGATTTACGGCGTTCTATATTTTGGTATTCCTGTTCCAGACGACCAGCTTGTGTGGTGTTATCCACCACAGATGGTGTCCATGTCCCGCCGACGCCTATACGCCAAGGCCTTCGGCAAGGAACCGGAAGACCTGAAGGATGTGGACGAGTGGTTCATGGAGATTTGAAACAGGTCAAGGCGATTTCATAAAATACGTTAAATATCGGGGTGAGCTGTAACTTTTCGCGTTTTGAATCGTCTTCAAAATGTAATCAGATATCACGCAATGGATTTCAAGTACATCGAACAGCTGCTGCAGCGCTACTTTGCAGCCGAGACGACATTGGAGGAGGAGCAGATCCTGCACACCTTCTTCAGTCAGGACGATATGCCTTCGCATCTTCGCCGGTGGCAGCCGCTGTTCCGCGCGCAGCAGTCGCTGAGCGATGCTCATCTGGACGAGCGTTTCGACGCACGCATCCTGGAGCAGGTGGGTGAGCGCCACGTTCAAGCGCAACGCATCACGCTGCGACAGCGTCTGCGCCCGCTGTTCACCGCCGCCGCCTTCGTGGCTTTCGCCGTAGTCGTAGGCACTGCCGTGGAGCGCACGGCTGTAGGTCCCGCCGCCACGCCGCCGCCGTCGGTGGCCACGGTGCAGGACGAGCTTGATCCTACGGAGACGAATCCCCTTGACATACGTTCTGCCGAGGCCACCGAGAATCCCGTCCCTCTCAACGGCATCGACAGCTTGAAGAATACAAATTGAACTTTCATTTTTGCTTTTCTTTAAAACAGTTAGTGCGTCATTCTATAGCAGCCTTGTCCTGCTACCCCCGAAGTTGTGAAACTTCGCCCCTTCTTTAGGAATATCATTTACCAAGAAAGAAGACACTAACGATGTATGGAGGCAGCCACGCGCGGTTGCCTCCATTCATTTTAATGGTGATGGTTCAGAAGCGCAGCCGTACGAGTAGGCTGACGTCGGCTTTCCACGGCGAACAGACGAGGAGGGGACCGGAGGAGATGGCGTCGCGGTCGTCGTAGTGGGTGAGCCCCACCTTAGCCTGCCAATGCCAGCGGAGGCGCTGACGGCCGACGGACGCAGGGCTCTGCCAGCGCACGGTGGCCGCCGCACGCTCGCCACGACCGTAGATCATGCTCCAATTGAACGACTGGTAGAGGCCGGGCTCGTAGATGTAGAGGCGGCTGTCGTAGTCGTGGGTGTTGAACCACGCAAGGAGCAGGGAACAGCGCCACTGGCCGTCGCGACTGCCGTAGTCGATCTTGGGGAAGAGGGTGAACCCGTTGGAGACGATGCCGGTCTGCGGTTCGACGTAGCGATGGCCTATCGCGGTGGCGGTCAACGTCCAAAGGGAGCCGAGCTGACGGGTATGGGTGAGTCGCAGGCGGTGGCTGAAATGGCGCACGTCGCTCTGCTCTTTGTTGCGAAGGTTGTAGCGCAGGAGCCAGGTGCTGCCCTTGCGGGGTTGCCAGGTGAGGGCGCAGGCGGCTTCGCAGCCCTGCGACGAGCGGGTCATGGTGAAGCGCGGCCAGGGGTGGTAGAACCAGTCGAAGAGGGCGTGGAGGGCAAAGGGTCCGAGGCGGTCGGCCTCGAAGAAGAGGCAAAGGCCGCTCTCGTTCTGCACGCGGCTGTTCTCGCCGAAGGCTTGGGCGTGGGGCGAGATGAAGTCCTTGGCATAGAAGCGCTGGACGAGGCCGAGGTGGGTATTGGCGTTGAAGCGCCAGACGGCCTTGTTGAGCATTGCCCATCCGCCGCGGGAGGAACGGGTGTCGGCGGGGAAACCGCCGACCAAACTGCCCCGAGAGGGCGAGGGGGACGGGGAGGGGGAGGAGGCGGAAAGGCTATAGGCGGTCTCGCCGTGGACGTGGAAATGGTTGGAGTGGAAGGCGTAGTCCACGCCAGCGACACCGAAGAGATAGCCCTCGGGGTAGATCTGGCGGTAGAGGGAGGTGCCCTGGCTGAACTGATGGTCGTAGCGGAGGAATGCGGCGGTGGCTCCGAGGTGCCCTAGCGGCTTGTGCCATTGGGCGTGGAGGGCTGCGGTGTGGTTGCCGAGGGTACCTTTGTGGGAGAGTTCCGAGGCAGTGCGATGGAGACCCGTGGAGTTGATACTGCGGACGGTGTTGTCGGCCTGCACGGTGGCATCGAGCGAGCGGTAGGAGTAGAGGGCGGTGAGGGTCCATTCGCGGCTGAGATCTACGGTGGCTGCAGCTCCGCGCAGGAAGCGACACTCGTCGGTTGAGCGATGGGGGCGCAGGGAGGAGGCGGTGCGCCAAAGCGCCGACACCTGTTTGCCTAGATGGAAGGCGGTGTTCATGACCAGTCCCTCGCCGAAGGAAACCTGAAAGTCGCCGATGACGAGCGTGCGCAGCCACTTCCAATCCTTAAACATCACGTGACCGCCCCAAGCATCATAGAAGGGGTTCTGGCGGTTGAAGATGGGTTCGCCGCTGTCCTTCTCGGCCCGCAGGCCTACGTCCCAATGGTTGTTCCACTGTCCGGTGTAGCGTAGCCGGTTGGCGATGCCCCGTGCCCACGGCCATCCCTGACGCTCGTAGAGGGGAATGTCGAGGCGCGTCATCAGGTCGTGGTGGGAGGAAGGGGGGCGGCTGCCGCGAGCCGCAACGTCAGCCGGCAGCACCTCGACGAACAGCTGCAGCCAACGGGCATGAGTGGTGGAGAGGCGTCCGACGAGGAGCAGTTCGCTCACGGAGCGGATGGTTCCGTGGAGCGTGCGGTAGTCGATGACGGCATCGGCCTCATCGTCATCGAGAAAGGGTAAAGCGAGGAGGTCGTAGCGGCTGCAGCGATTGAGGTCCAAGGGGTTGTCATGCAAGGCGGCGAGTTCCTCCATCTGTGCCTGAAAGGCCTCGGCGGCATCATCGTCGGCCGCCGCATCGTCGTAGTCTTCCGCCAGGGCTTGCATGATGCGGTCCCATTCTTCATCGTGCTGTGCCATCGCCGGCAGAGAAAACGCCAGCAGGGCAACGAGCACAGCGGCCTTCAACAACGTGACTGACGGGAAAGGAAGGGACGGAGCATCCATTCGGCAAGGTAGAGGATGAGGGGAGCGCTGATGAGACCGGCAATGGCATCAACGAGATAATGAGCCTGGATATAAACGGTGGCGCAGCACAACAGCGCCCAGATGGGGAGCAGGACGATGATCAGCCACGGCGCATGACGGCGGGCGAGGAGCAGCAGGATGGTCGAGATGCCGATATGGCTGCTGGGGAAAGCTGCCGTGGGACGCTCGCCGGTGGCGTGGGCGTTATCAACGAGACGATGGAAGAGGCCGTCGGGGTCGCCAGGCAGCGTCACCAAATCGGTGTGGTCGCTGAAATAGAGGCCGAGATGGGGGAAATGGCCTTGCACAATCTCATCGACGCCTACGGCATGGAAGTAATATTGAGGTCCTGCCACGGGCAGAAAGATATAAATACAATAGTAGAGGAAAAAAGCGGTGATGATGGTGGCGGTAACACGCTTGAAGGTGGTGAAGTCGCCGCTGCGCCAGTCCTTGCACAACACGACCACGGACAGGAGGGCGATCATGGGGAAATAGCACCAATAACCCATGCAGAACGCCTCGGCCCAAGCGGTGCTGGGCACGAGCTGACTGAACAGCAACGAGGGCTGGCAGCCGAAAAGGCTCAAGTCGAACTGCGCGAAATGGTGGTCGAGGTTGGGGAAGCAGCGGTTGAACTCGTAGGTGTCGGGGTACCAGAGGATGAGCCACGCCAGCTGCGCCGCGGTGCGGAGGAAAGTGGAGAGTTGAAAGTGGAGAGTTCTTGAAGGGTCAAGCGAGCAAGCTCGAGCGGAAAGTTCTCCAAGTGTGGAGCGACCAGGGTCGAGCGGAGAGTTGCTGCGCGACGGGGCGAATTTTGAAGTGAGATAATGGGATAAGGCGGCTAAGGCCAGAGTCATGGCGAGCCAGGCGATGCGCATCAGCGCCATACGCTCGGGTTCGACCAAGCGCGGCATCATGATGACCATCAACACACTCGTGGCGGCGCAATACACGGCAGCCGCTTTCTCTATGGGTAGGAGTCTTAAAGCCATTTTTCCTTGATATACCATTTCACCGTTGCCTTGACGCCGCGTTCGAGGTTCCAATGGGGCTCGTAGCCCAGCTCCCTGCGTGCCGGCTCGATGTCGCAGTTCCAGTTGCGCTGGGCGAGGATGTGGTATTTGTCCATGTTCAATGTAGTGAGCTTGCCTAACCAGCGGTTGACGGTGCCGCTGACGGCGCAGACGATGTGGAGGAACCACAGCGGAGCCTTGATGTGGAGGACATAGCGTGTGCCTAACTCCTGCTGAAGAAGGTCGGAGAAGGCCCGGCTGTCGTAGCTCTCGCCATCGGAGAGGAAGTAAGCGTGGTGGAGGACGGCTTCGGCGGGCTGCTCGCAGCACAGGAAGGCGGCCTGCACGACATCGAGGACATAGACGAAGGTGATCTCCTGCGGCTTATAGCCCACGGCGAAATCCACATGCTGCTTGATGCTCTTCGCCATCAGGAAATAGTCGCGCTCGCGAGGCCCATAGACGCCAGTGGGACGGAGGATGATCCACGGGAAGTCGGTCTGCGTCTGCAGGAAGCGCTCTGCCGCGAGCTTGCTCTCACCATAGGCGGTGTTGGGCTCGGGGGTGTCGGCGGCGGTGATGGAGGGATAGATGGGCGGCATCGGATTCACAGGCTCCTCCTTGATGGCGCCGAAGATGCTCAGCGAGCTGATGAAAACAAAGCGCTGCGGCACCATATCCAGGGTGCGCAAGGCATTGACAAGGTTGCGCGTGCCGTCGGTGTTGGTCTTGAAGAAGCCTTCGCGATGAAGGCTCTTGGTGGCGCCGGCGGCATGGAAGATGAAATCCCAACCGCCGCCCATGGCGTCCTTGTAGCCTTGCAGCTGCTGAAGCAACCGCTCGGGGTCGCCCAAATCGAGTTCCGCAAAATGAATGCGCGGGTCGGTCAGGTACTGCTTGCTGCTGCTCTTGCGCATTCCAGCCCACATCTCGTAGCCCAGGTCAAGACCTGTGCTCACCATGAAGCTGCCGATGAAGCCTGAGGCTCCCGTAACTAATATTCGCATACGATAGTCTTTATTACGGTTCAATGCTCTTCCGCCAAGGCGAAGTCGAGTTGTTTCTTATCGAGATTGGCGCGGGCCACCTTCACGCGGACAGGATCGCCGAGCGTGTAGCGGCGATGGCGGCGGCGCCCGAGGAGCTGGTAGTTGCGCTCGTCGAAGTCGTAGTAGTCATCGTCGAGGTCGCGCAGGGGAACCATACCCTCGCATTTCGATTCGTTCAATTCCACGTAGAGGCCGAACTCCGTGATGCCGGAGATGATGCCGTCGAACTCCTGCCCAACCTTGTCGGCCATGAATTCGACCTGTTTGTACTTGATGCTGGCGCGTTCGGCGAGTGCCGCCGTCTGCTCCATGTCGGAGCTCTGTTCGCAGAGCGATTCGTACTTCTCCTGATTGGCCGAGCGTCCGCCACCGGCATAGCGCGTGAGCAGGCGGTGAACCATCAGGTCGGGATAGCGGCGGATGGGCGACGTGAAATGGGTGTAGTAGTCGAAGGCGAGGCCGTAGTGACCAATATTGACGGTGGAGTACTTGGCCTTCATCATGGCGCGCAAGGCCACCATCTCGACGAGGTTCTGTTCCTTCTGTCCCTGCACGTCGTGGAGCAGGCGGTTGATGTTCTTGCTGATTTCCTGCTTGGTGCCGGAAGTCTTGAGCTTGCGCCCGAATTTGGCGACGAACTGCGAGAGGTTCATCAGCTTGTCGGGGTCGGGCTGCTCGTGAATACGGTAAGGCAGCACCTTGGCCTTCGTGCCCTTAGGCACCCGTCCAATGCTCTCGGCTACCGTCCTGTTGGCCAGGAGCATGAACTCCTCGATGAGTTTGTTGGCGTCCTTTGCCTCCTTGATGTACGTGCTGAGGGGGTGTCCCTTCTCGTCGATGTCGAAGCGCACCTCGGGCCGTTCGAAGTCCACGGCTCCTGCGGCAAAGCGACGCTGTCTGAGCAGCTTAGCCAGACGGTTGAGCACGACGAGCGCCTCGTCAAATGGCGTGGGCTCCACGTGCTGAGGCTGGCGTCCCTTGTAGTCCTCGGGACTTGCCTCGCCTGCTGACTCGAGGATGGCCTGCGCCTCCTCGTAGGCGAAGCGCCGGTCACTGCGGATGACGGTGTGCGCCAGATGCCAACGCTTCACTTCGGCACGCTCGTTCATCTCGAAGACGACGCTGTAGCACAGCTTCTCCTCGTCGGGGCGCAGCGAACAGATGAAATTGCACAGTCGTTCGGGCAACATCGGAATCGTGCGATCAACGAGATAGACCGACGTGCCGCGCTTCACGGCTTCTTTGTCGATGATGGAACCTTCCTGGACGTAGTGGGAGACGTCGGCGATGTGAACGCCAACCTCGTATAGTGCCCCTTGCTTCAGGACTTTGAAGCTGAGCGCATCGTCGAAGTCCTTAGCATCGTGTGGATCGATGGTGAAGGTGAGGCGGTCGCGATAGTCCTCGCGCTCGGCGTAGTCGACAGCCGTGATGGTGGCATCAATGCGGTTGGCGGCGTCCTCGACAGCCTTGGGGTAAGTGTAAGGCAATCCGAACTCGGCGAGGATGGCGTGCATCTCGGTCTCGTTCTCGCCGGCCTGTCCGAGCACCTCGGTGACACGTCCGATGGGGTTCTTGGAACCCTCGGGCCATTCGATGATCTTGACAATCACCTTGTCGCCGTTCTTGGCGCCGTGCAGCTGGTTCTTGGGGATGAAGATATCGTTGGAGAGTGTGCGGTCCTCGGTGAGGAGGAAGGCAAAGTCGCGGCTGATGCTCAGCTTGCCGACGAAGTCTTTGTCGGCATGGTGGAGGATAGCCGTCACCTGTGCCTCGCGAACATGTCCACGGCGGCGCGCCATCATCTGGATCCTCACGCGGTCGCCGTCCATGGCGTGCATTGCGTTGCGCTCTGCCACGAGCACAGGTTCACCGCCGTCGTCGGGCAGGAAGGTGTTCTTGCCGTTGTGCTTGCGTTGGAACGTTCCTTCCATGACGGTGGATTTCGTGGCCAGCGTGTAGCGCATCTGTGCCTGTTCGATGATCACGTCGTCCATGAGCAGGTCGTCGAGCACGTCCATGCACAGCAGCTTCGCGGGATGGGTGTTAAAGTGCAGTTCGCGGAAGATGGTTTTGATATCCAGCAGCTCGCCGGCGTGTTCGTGGAACAGCTCCGTCACCTGTTCCATCACCTGCGACTTGTTGAGGCGTCGTGTGCCCCCTTTTTTACCTTTAGACATAGTTTTAGGCTTTTGTTCGCTGCAAAGATAGAAGATTTCATTTAGAAAAAGAAGAAAAGGCACGGAAAATTGCATTTTTCGTGCTCAAAATAGCTTCGCAACGGATTATTTGGTGTCCCAAGCGACCGACAATCGTCAATCTATTGAAGATTATTATCACAAAAAGCAAGTAATATTTGGCCATTGCCTTACATTTTAATACCTTTGCAAACGAAAACAACAATTATTTGCAACAACAAAAGTAATAACCATCTAAAAGACAAACACAATGAAGAAGATTCGTGCTGCCGTAGTCGGTTACGGAAATATTGGAAAGTATGCGTTGGAAGCGCTCCTCGAGGCTCCCGACATGGAAGTAGCAGGCATCGTGCGCCGCCGAGGCGCCGAGGACCTGCCCAAGGAGTTGGAAGGCTTCAAGGTCGTGAAAGATATCCGCGAGCTGGAGGACGTGGACGTGGCCATCCTCGCCACGCCGACGCGCAGCGTGGAAGCTTACGCCAAGGACATCCTGGCACTGGGCATCAATACGGTCGATTCCTTCGACATCCACACGCAAATCGTCGAGCTGCGCCGTTCGTTGGACGCTGCCGCCAAGGCCGGTGGTGCCGTGAGCATTATCTCAGCAGGATGGGATCCGGGATCGGACAGCATCGTGCGCACACTCATGGAAAGCCTGGCCCCAAAGGGTATCTCCTATACCAACTTCGGCCCGGGACGCTCAATGGGTCACTCGGTGGCCGTGCGTGCCATCCACGGTGTGCGTGATGCGCTGAGCGTGACGATTCCCTTAGGCACGGGCATCCATCGCCGCATGGTCTATGTGGAATTAGAGGACGACGCCGACTTCGGACAGGTGAAGCAGGCCATTCTCAAAGATCCTTACTTCGTACACGATGAGACACACGTCACCCAAGTGGCCTGCGTCAAGGACCTGAACGACGTTGGCCACGGCGTGAATCTCGTGCGAAAGGGCGTCAGCGGACAGACCCACAACCAGCTGTTTGAGTTTAACATGAAGATTAACAACCCTGCGCTGACGGCTCAGGTACTGGTCAACGTGGCGCGTGCCTCGATGCGCCAGCAGCCCGGCTGCTACACGATGATCGAAATCCCCGTCATTGACCTGCTGCCCGGCGACAAGGAGGAAATCGTAGGACACTTGGTCTAATGTATAATTGATAATGTATAATTAGGCATTGTCGATGATTTGCACCATAGGCTTCTTCGACGGCGTGCATCGCGGTCATCAGTGCCTCATCCAACAGGTGAAGGATGAGGCACGACGGCGCGATGCACACTCGTTGCTCATCACCTTCGACCGCCATCCGCGTTCGGTCTTCGCTCCGGAAAGTGCTCCGTCCCTACTGACCTCTGCCGGGGAGAAGATGGGATTGCTGCAGGCCACGGGCGTCGATGACATCTACGTCCTGCCCTTCGACCGAGAGATGGCGGCGCTGACGGCTCACGAGTTCATGGCCGAAGTGCTGAAAGGACAACTGGGGGTCGGTGCGCTGGTGATCGGCTACGACCATCACTTTGGCCGTCCCCAGGGCGAGCATTTTGAGGACTACTGTGCTTATGGTCGAGAAATTGGCATCGACGTGGTGCTGGCGCATGAGCTCGAAGGCGAACACGTCAGCAGCTCTGCCATCCGTCGCGCTCTGAAAAAAGGCGACGTGGCACAGGCAGCTCATCTGCTCGGACGGCCTTACACATGGACAGGGCGCGTCGTGCACGGTCACGCTATCGGCCGGCTATTAGGTTTCCCGACGGCCAACCTCGAAGCCGCCGAGCCGATGAAGCTGTTGCCGGCGAAAGGAGCCTACGCAGTAGAAGTGACGGAAGCCGATGAAAAAGACGGCCCGAAATGGCAAGGAATGCTGAACATCGGCCACCGCCCCACACTAGACAACGGTGCCGACACGAGCATCGAGACGCATCTCTTCAACTTCGACGGCGACCTCTACGGCCGCACACTCACCCTGACCTTCGCCGCACGCCTGCGTGCTGAACAGCGCTTCGACAGCGAAGAGGCGCTGGCAGCACAGCTCCAGCGCGACAAACTATTAGCCGAAAGCCTATTTCGATAAAAAGCGTCGGTAATGATTGATCTATCGGCACACGAAACAGTCTTTTTGGATCGCTCATTCGTCGCATCGAATTCGTTGTTAAAAAAGAAGATATTATGAAAAAACGTAGTTGGTGGATTTATATCCTGATCTTCATCGTAAGCCAGTTGGCAGCGGTGGGAATAACCATGGGCGCTACACTGATTCAAGGCCGCGAGGCGGTGTCCAGTGAAACTGTTGCCATTGGGGCGTTGTGCACGGCTAACGTATTGGCCATCCTCCTGTGGCTGCTGCTGCACCCGAAGGATCTGACGTGGCAGCGTACGATGAGCGGCATTCGAAGTCCTAAAGGCATTCGCACGAAGCTGTCCTTCGGCCTGGCGCTGCCCGTCATCATGCTCGTGAACCTCATTCAGGAAGCCTTTTTCCCCGATATCCCCGACCTCGTAGGGGATGAATTAATGAAAACCATCATTTTCAACCCTGCGGGCCTGCTGACGGTGGCCCTGATCGGTCCGGTGTGCGAGGAACTGCTGTTCCGCGGCGGCGTGCAACACTGCATCCAGCAACGCTACGCCTCGCAGGGGCCTGGCGTAGCCATCGGCTTGTCAGCCGTCCTCTTCTGCGCCATCCACATGAACCCCGCACAGATGCCCGCCGCCTTCATCCTCGGCATCGTGTTAGGTTTCGCCTATTGGTGGACAGATTCGCTGATCGCTCCCGTGTGCATACACGTGTTTAATAATTCGTTTGCATGCGCGTTGGGAATGATCTCGCCCGATGACAACTTCATCCAATTCTTAGGAGGAACTCAAGGAGCGGTCATCACAGCTGTCGTCTGCGTGTTCTGGCTCTACCTGATGGTGTATTTAATACGTCGTGAGATGAGAAAAAGCACCGAAATAGGCTAAAAAATGTTTTTTTCTTTATATATATAAGGTGTAGTTCGCTTTTTTTATGTAGTTTTGCGCCCGCAAAATCGAAACTAAGCGATAAATATGTCAAAAAACCTTGTTATCGTAGAGTCTCCTGCCAAGGCCAAGACCATCGAGAAGTTCCTTGGCAAGGACTACAAAGTGATGTCCTCCTACGGACACATTCGCGACCTGAAGAAGAAAGATTTCAGCGTCGATTTGAACACCTTCCTGCCGCAATACGAGATTCCTTCGGATAAGGCTCACGTGGTCAGCCAGCTCAAGCAGAATGCCAAGATGGCCGAGACGGTGTGGCTGGCATCCGATGAGGACCGCGAGGGAGAAGCCATCTCGTGGCACCTGCAGGAAGTGCTGAAGCTCAAGCCCGAATCAACGCGCCGCATCGTGTTCCATGAGATTACGAAGACGGCCATCCTCGAAGCCATCGAGCACCCGCGGCAGGTGGATATGGCGTTGGTGAACGCCCAGCAGGCGCGCCGCGTCCTCGACCGCATCGTCGGCTTCAAGCTCTCGCCCGTACTTTGGCGCAAGGTGAAGCCCAGTTTGAGCGCCGGACGTGTGCAGAGCGTGGCCGTGAGACTGATTGTTGAGAAAGAGCGCGAGGTACAGGCCTTCCAAAGCGAAGCCATGTTCCGCGTCACGGCCTTGCTGGCCCTGCCCGACGGCAACCAGCTGCGCGCCGAGCTCAACCGCCGCTTCTCCACCCGCGAAGAAGCCAAGGCGCTGCTCAACGACCTGAAGGACGCAACGCTGACGATTGAGGACATTCAGACACGACCCGTCCACCGCACACCGGCACCACCGTTCACCACCAGCACGCTGCAGCAGGAAGCCGCCCACAAGCTCGGGTTCCCCGTCGCCCAGACCATGATGGTGGCACAGCAGCTGTACGAGAGCGGACTGATCACGTATATGCGTACCGACAGCGTCAACCTCTCGACGCTCGCACTCGGCACCAGCCGAAACGTCATCACTGAGATGATGGGCGAACAATACGTCAAGACACGCCAATACCACACCTCCGCCAAAGGCGCGCAGGAAGCGCACGAAGCAATCCGCCCGACTTACATGGACCGCACGGAGCTCACCGAGGGTACGGCACAGCAGCGACGCCTCTACGAACTCATCTGGAAGCGCACGATTGCCAGCCAGATGGCGGATGCCGAAATGGAGAAAACCGTGGCCACCATCAACATATCCGGGCGCAACGAGCAGTTCGTAGCCACCGGCGAGGTCATCAAGTTCGACGGTTTTCTGAAAATCTATCGCGAGACAGAGTCCGACGACAACGACGAACGCGCCAATGACAGCACAGCGATACTGCCTCCACTGACCGTCGGGCAGCAGCTGCAGCGCATCGAGGTGCAAGCCACGGAGCGCTTCACCCAACGCCCGGCACGTTTCAACGAAGCCAGTCTCGTGCGTAAGCTCGAGGAACTGGGCATCGGACGTCCTTCGACCTATGCGCCTACAATCAGCACCATTCAGCAGCGCGAGTACGTCGTGCGCGGCGACAAGCCCGGCGACGAACGTTCCTTCACCGTGCTGACGCTCCGCGACAACGCTGTCAGCGAGGAAACCAGCACCGCCGTCTTCGGCGCCGAGCGCGGACGACTGCTGCCTACCGACATCGGTGTGGTCGTCAACGACTTCCTTATGCAGTACTTCCCCGAGATTCTGGACTACAACTTCACCGCAGGCGTGGAGAAGGAATTCGACGCCATCGCCGAAGGCAAGGAGGACTGGACGTCCATGGTCCATCAGTTCTACGACGAGTTCGAGCCCAAAGTGGACGCATCGCTCAACACGAAGAACGAGCTGCGAGCCGGCGAACGCATCTTAGGCATCGACCCCAAGAGCGGCAAGAACGTCAGCGTGAAGATTGGCCGCTTCGGACCCGTGGCACAGATCGGGTCGGCCGAGGATGCCGAGAAGCCCCGATTCGCTCAGCTCCAGAAAGGACAGAGCATCGAGACCATCACCCTCGAAGAGGTGCTCGAGCTGTTCCAGCTGCCGCGAACGCTCGGACAGTATGAGGGCTCCGCCGTCACTGTCGGCTCAGGACGCTACGGCAGCTACATCGCTCATCAGAAGAAATTCGTGTCGATTCCAGCCAAGATGGATCCCTTCAGCATCACCCTCGAAGAAGCCGTGCAGCTCATCGAGGAGAAGCGCCAGAGCGAGACGGACCGCCACATCAAGCACTTCGACGAGCAGCCCGAGATGGAAATCGTCAACGGACGTTTCGGACCATATATCATCTACAAAGGCAGCAACTACCGCCTCTCCAAAGCACAACAGGAACGCGCCAAGGAGCTGACGGTTGAAGAGTGTCTCGCCATCATCAAGGAGCAGGACGAGAAGCCCAAGAACGCCGAGAAGCGACGCTACACGAAACGCAACACTGCATCATGATCAGAATCATCCTCATCGGATTCATGGGCGCCGGCAAGACTACCGTCGGCAAAGCCCTCGCGGCAGAGCTCGGCGTCACCTTCTACGACCTCGACTGGTATATCACGATGCGCTACCGCCGCAGCGTGCCCGAAATTTTTGCCGAACGCGGCGAGGAGGGTTTCCGCGACCTCGAACGACGGATGCTCCACGAAGTGGCTGAGTTCGAGAACGTCGTCGTCAGCTGCGGCGGAGGCACGCCCTGCTTCTACGACAACATGGACTACATGAATTCACTCGCCGACACCATCTACCTCAAGGCCGAGCCCGAAGTGCTGGCCATGCACCTGCGCATGGGCAAAGGCAAACGACCGCTCATCGAAGGCAAAACTCCCGAGGAGCTGGAAGACTACGTGCGCGAGACCGTACAGGCGCGCGAGACCTATTATTCTAAAGCTAAGCACACCGTGGACGTCACCCTCCTCGACACCTCTGTCAAGATTCAGGAGAGCGTGAGGATTATCCGCAAACTGCTAAAAGTATAATCGTTAATCTGTCAATTTGTTAATCTGTCAATTTGTTAATCTGTCAATTTGTTAATCTGTCAATTTGTTAATCTGTCAATTTGTTAATCTGTTAATTTGTTAATCTGTTAATTTGTTAATCTGTTAATTTGTTAATCTGTCAATGAAGAAGTGGCGTATTGAAGACTCCGAAGAGCTCTACAACATCAAGGGTTGGGGCGTTAACTATTTCGGCATCAACGACAAGGGACACGTTTATGTAACCCCAAAGAAGAACGGCGTGCAAGTGGACCTGCAAGAGGTCATCGACGAGCTCTCCACCCGTCATGTCACGGCCCCCGTACTGCTCCGTTTCCCCGACATCCTCGACAACCGAATCGAGAAGACCGACGAGTGCTTCCGCAAGGCCGCTAAGGAGTACGACTACCAGGCCGAGCACTTCATCATCTTCCCCATCAAGGTCAATCAGATGCGACCCGTCGTCGAGGAAATCATCAGCCATGGCAAGCGCTACAACCTCGGACTCGAAGCCGGCTCCAAGCCGGAGCTCCACGCCGTGCTGGCTACCAATATGGACTCCGACAGCCTCATTATCTGCAACGGCCACAAGGACCAGAACTTCATCGAGCTGGCGCTCCTGGCACAGAAGATGGGCAAACGCGTCTTCCTCGTCATCGAGAAACTGCCCGAGCTGCAGATCATCGCCGAGACGGCCAAGCGACTCGGCGTGCGTCCCAACCTCGGCATACGCATCAAGCTCGCCGCCAACGGCTCCGGCAAGTGGAGCGAGAGCGGAGGAGACGCCTCCAAGTTCGGGCTCAACAGCTCCGAGCTGCTTATGGCCCTCCAACTCCTCGACGAGATGGGACTGCGCGACTGCCTCAAGCTTCTCCATTTCCACATCGGAAGCCAGATCACCAAGATACGCCGCATCAGCACTGCCCTACGCGAGGCCGCTCAGTTCTACGTGCAGCTCCACGCCATGGGCTTCAACATCGAGTTCATCGACTGCGGCGGAGGACTCGGCGTAGATTACGACGGCACGCGCTCCAGCAACAGCGAATCCAGCGTCAACTACTCCATTCAGGAGTATGTCAACGACTGCGTCTATAACCTCGTCGAAGCCGCCGACAAAAATGGTATCCCCCACCCCAACATCATCACCGAGGGCGGACGCTCGCTGACAGCTCACCACAGCGTGCTCGTCGTTGATGTCATGGAGAGCGTCTGTGCACCGCAGATGCCTGAGGACTTCAACCCGACCGAGAACGACCACAAACTCGTGCACGACCTCACCGAGATCTGGGACAAGCTCTCCAGCCGCTCGCTCCTTGAGGACTGGCACGACGCCGAGGACATTCGCGAGGAAGCGCTCGACCTCTTCCGCCACGGCATCATCGACCTCAAGACACGCGCGCAGATCGAGTCCATCTACTGGGCCATCAGCCACGAAGTAGCCGAGCTCGCTCACCACCAGAAGCACGTTCCCGACGAGCTACGAGCCCTCGACAAGCAGATGGCCGACAAGTACTTCTGCAACTTCTCGCTCTTCCAGTCCATGCCCGACTCCTGGGCTCTCGACCAGCTCTTCCCCATCATGCCCATCGCCCGCCTTAACGAGCAACCCACGCGCAGCGCCACGCTTCAGGACATCACCTGCGACTCCGACGGCAAGATCACGACCTACGTCAACGGAGGCCATCAGACCAACTACATACCCCTCCATCCCGTCAAGGCCGACGAACACTACTACATTGGCGTCTTCCTCGTTGGCGCCTATCAGGAGATCCTCGGAAACATGCACAACCTCTTCGGCGACACCAACGCCGTGCATATCGCCGTCAACCGCGACGGCTACGAGATCGAACAGATCATCGACGGCGAGACCGTCGCCGACGTGCTCGAATACGTACAGTACGACCCCAAGAAACTCGTGCGACGACTCGAGATATGGGTCAGCCGCGCCGTCAAGGACGGCAAGATCACCGAAGCCGAAGGCAAGGAATTCATCAGCAACTACCGCGCCGGACTATACGGCTACACCTATCTGGAGTAAAGTTGACAAGTTGACGAGTTGACGAGTTGACGAGTTGACGAGTTCTTCGAAGTGTCGAAGCGACCAAAGGTCGAGCGGACAAGTTGACAAGTTGAAAGTTCAGTCTTTCACTTTTCATTCTTTCTTCTTCATTCGTCATTCATCAAAAAATGGGAATATGAAAGAAACAGATAACCAACAGTCAAAGTCTGCGTCAGGGAACCCGTGCGAGGCTGCTGGCAG
>JAEEHP010000128.1 GCA_016280855.1 Bacteroidaceae bacterium | reverse complement strand
GGTACAAGGGATTCTTCACAAGCTCGCGAGCCTGCTCGATGGTCATGCCCTTGCTCTTGCGCAGTTCGCAGAGCAGCTGAGCCAATTCCTCGCTGCGTTCGTAGTTCTCGGGGTCGATGAGCGTAGCCTCGCCGATGTGCGTGAGACCGTGTTTCTCGGCCAGTGCCTGCACCTTGGCAGAATTACCGATGAGAATGATGTCAGCCAACTTGTCGGCCAGCGCCTTGTCGGCTGCGATGAGCGTGCGCTCCTCTTCAGCCTCGGGCAGCACGATGCGCTGAGGATTTGCCTGCGCCCGTGCCACAATCTTTTCAATTAATGACATAAAAGTAATTTATGATTTAATGTTTTATGATGTAACGATTAGTCGTTTGCAATTTTACTATTAATGATTTGACAATTAACCCCTCATTGGACAACCGTTTTCCTCCCGTCGATAATGTAAACGCCTTTAGACGTCGGCTCCGACACCTTTATTCCTTTCAGGTTATACCTATTAACGTGTTGATCGTTCGGTCGCGACCGAACAACCTCCACGGCTGTATCTATCCCGCTGAAGAGTTTGGTGAGTCGTTCGAGTTCGCTGCGCGTGACGACCGTCACCTTCCCTCCTTCGGCGTCCTTCGGCAGGCCGCAGGTGGCATTCTCATACATACGCCAGACAATGTTCGAAGCAGAGGCCTTGGCGGCACAATAGATGTTCTTGTTGCCCTGCTCGGTGCCGAAAAGGAACCAACCGCTGCCGTCGAAGGCAGGAAAGACGGTCGGCGACATGATGATGTGGGGATTGGAGAAAGCAAGCTTGAAGCCCTGGAACTTTGAGCGCTGAGGGTTCAGGCTACGGCTGATGGCAGAACACAGGCCACGGCTCTCGGGGTCGGTGTAGAGCGCTACGTAATTGTTATCGACCAGAAAAGTGGTAAGATCACGCGCCGAGTAGCCTGGTGAGAAATAGGTAGCGACACGCGAGAATGTCTCGAAGTCCTTCGTGCGGGAATACTTCAGGATAAACATATCTTCGAAAGGGATGGACCAGTAATAGACGTAGTTTTTCGTGCCCGAATCGTAATCCATCTCTGGCGCGATGGCTTCAGAATCGAACACCTTGCCGTCGGTGCCGCTGAGGGGTTTCCAGGTGAAAAGGTCGTTAGATGTCCAATGGTACAGGCCGGAGGCACCGCTGTCTCCTCCAAAAACGAGATGAAAGGTGACGTTACCGCTCTCGTCCTCCAGCCTGCGGATAAAAGGGCGCAGCACAGCGGGCTGACCATCGGTGACGCCAAAAACACTGTTCCCCTCGTTCATCGTATTCCAAGTCAGGCCATCGTAGCTATAGGCATAGAACATACGTGGCGTGCCAGGTTTGGAGTAGCAGAAGAGGTAGGCCTTCTCGGAGTCCTCGGAGAACTCGGGCAAGTTAAGCTCCGCCAACGGTTCGACGACCAGCTCGGAGTTGTCCTTATAGGTACGGAGGCTGAAACCGGCATCGATGTACTGTCCGCCGCTGGTCTGCTTCGTATGGATTGCAATGACGTTGGTGCCCTCGAGATTGATGGCGTTGCGGGCTGCATCGGAGATGTCAAAGAGCTGGTAAGTAGTGTTGTAGCCCGTGATGCTGAAGGCCAGCACGCCATTGATATAGACCTCGGAGTCCTCATCGTAGAAGATACGCAGGCAGAGGTTGGGGAGGTCGTCTGCCGTGAGGCCGTCGAACTTGAACTGACGGCGGATCCATATCTCCGGTGTGCTCCACTTCGTTTGGACGCGGGCATCGGGCTGGCTGATGTCGCCGAAGCCTGCTATGCCGCGCTTCCATGAGCTGTCGTCGAAGGTCGCCTTTTCCCAGCCGGCTGCGGGCTCATCGGTGGTGTAGCGCCAGGATATGTTTGACGAATTGTCGCCCGCACTGACGACGCTGACGGCATCGGACAGACGCTGGTGAATCGTCTTCTCGATGTTACGACGGATGGAGGCTACCTGCTCATCATTGATCTTCCACACCTTGCGATCATAGGTCAGGAAACCGTTGTTCTCCTTTTCGACATCCGTGACCTGCGTATAGACGCCGGCCCAGAGACCCTTGGAAATCTGAAGGCTCTGCAGGGCTGAGGTGTATTGGTTGAAGCGGGTGGTATAGACATCGCCATCCTCAACCGACGTATAGACCTGGTCATTGCCGCCCCAGAGATGGCCCTCGATCAGATAAGAGATACCGCCAAACTCGCCGCAGACATTGACACGGTCGTTGCGTGTATTGGCCATGCCGTTGGGCGTGGGATAGCTGTGAGCGTCGGTGATGTCGCCTATCTCGAAGTCCGTCCATCCGGAAGCGGCGTTCATCAAACGGCCGGGGTCGGCATCAGCATTGCGTACGACGAGATAACCGCGCATCGTGTGGCCGGCACCCGAGCCGGCATCCTGACCCCAACCTTCGTTGAACGGCACCCACACGCAGATGGACGGGTGCTGCTTCAAGGCATGGACGATGCGTTCACTCTCTTCGTAGAAGATATGTTGCAATTCCTCCTTCGTGCCGAGGCTGCCGCTTTCGCTGCCGTTGGGCATATCCTGCCAGACGATGAGGCCGTTGCGGTCGCACCATTCGTACCACAGGTCGGGCTCCACCTTGATATGCTTGCGCACCATGTTCATACCCATTCTCTTGATCGCCTTCAGGTCGTAGATCATGGCCTCGTAGGAAGGCGGCGTCAGCAAGCCATCGGGCCACCAGCCCTGATCCAGCGGGCCGTACATGAACAGCGGCTTGCCGTTGAGCAGGAAAGCAGGATGGCCGTCAACCATGCCCTTGGAGAGCGTGCGGAGGCCGAAATAGCCACGGGCTTTGTCGCAGTCCTGGCAATTCTCCATCGTCAGATAGATGTCCAGATTATATAAGAAGGGAGAGTCGGGCGACCAAAGTTTGGCATTGGGAATGGTCATGGTGACTTCCTCGCCGACGGCCGTCTTCTCGGTCGTGGCCACAATGTCCTCGCCATCGCGGGCTATGAGGTAGAACTTACAGGTCGGGTCGTTGGCGAGCACTTTCACCTTCACCGTACCGCTCTCGGCATCGGGTACGACCTCGTAGCGTTCAATATAACATGAGCTGACAGGCTCGAGCCAAACGGTCTGCCAGATACCGCTGCAACTGGTGTACCAAATGCTTCCGGGATTGGTCGTCTGCTTGCCGCGCGGCTGACCGCCACGGCTGCTGGGGTCATAGACAGCGACCTGCAGCTCCTGTTCGCCGCTCTCGGTGAGATAGTCCGTGATGTCGAACGTGAAGGGGTCGTTGCCGCCATCGTGCTGACCTACCTTCGTTTTGTTCACGAAGACTACGCAACGCCAGTCCACGGCACCGAAGTGCAGGAGCGTGCGCTTGCCCTTAAAGGCATCGGTCAGTTCGAAGGTGCGACGATACATCAGCGTTGAATTGGCCGTTGTGCCCAAGTCGGTGTGCATGATGCCGGACAACGCCGACTCGACGCCAAAAGGCACGAGGATGCGCTGCTTGAAGCTGCTCGCGGAACGCACATAGGTCAAGGTCTGCGTATTATCGCGGCGGAAGTATTGCCACACGCCATTGAGGTTGATCCAATCGGGACGCACCAACTGCGGACGAGGATACTCCTGCCACACGTTTTCAGGGTCAATCTGCTCGCCCCAAGGC
The DNA here is from genome assembly GCA_016280855.1 of Bacteroidaceae bacterium. Taxonomy (GTDB): domain Bacteria; phylum Bacteroidota; class Bacteroidia; order Bacteroidales; family Bacteroidaceae; genus Physcousia. The sequence goes on along the minus strand of JAEEHP010000128.1, from coordinate 11,893 downwards.
GTCATGATGGGAGCCGAGAGCCGCTGCCACTCCTGGCTATAGCCCGCGATGCTCATCAGCATCGCGAAAGCTGTCAACATGAATAATCGTTTCGTTTTCATAACATACGGTATTATGGTAAGTTTTAAATTTTCAACTTTCAACTTTCAATTTTCAACTTTCAACTTTCAACTCTCAACTTTCAACTCTCAACTTTCAGGCTCGCTTTCACCATATATATAATAAGGAGTACATAAGCGATGAGCGAGCAGACCTCCGACATCGGGTTGGCCAGCCACTCGGGATTGATGGGATTGAAGTCAAGATAGCGCAGCAAGGCAGAGACAACGCCCATGAGGGCTCCACCTGCGATGAAACCGCTGGCGAGCAATGTGCCGCGTTCGCCACGAGCAGCATTAACGGCAGCATCCTTGGAGCGGGAGGTGACATACCAGTTGATGGCACCGCCGACGACAAGCGGGATGTTCAGTTCCAACGGAATGAACATACCCAGGGCGAAAGCAAGAGCTGGAACGCCGCACCACGTGAGGATGAGCGCGATGACGGCACCGATGCCGTAAAGAATCCAAGGAGCCCCGACTCCACTCATCAGCGGCTCGATGACTGCCGCCATGGCATTAGCCTGCGGAGCAGCCAGCTCGCCGGAAGCAAAGTCGTAGGTCTCATTCAACAGGATCATCACGCCGCCGACCGTGGCAGCCGAGACCAGCACGCCGAGGAACTTCCACGTCTCCTGCTTGGCAGGGGTGGTGCCCAGCCAATAACCGATCTTCAAGTCGGTGATGAAAGAACCGGCAACGCTCAAGGCCGTACATACGACTCCGCCCATGATTAACGCCGCCACCATGCCGCCCGTGCCGTTCAAACCAACGGCAACCATGACAACGGAAGCCAGGATCAGCGTCATCAGCGTCATGCCCGATACGGGATTGGTGCCGACAATGGCGATGGCGTTGGCTGCAACGGTGGTGAACAGGAAAGCGATGATAGCAACAAGCAGGATGCCTACAACAGCAAAGAGCAGGCTGCCTTGCATGACATTGAACCAGAAGAACAGGAAAGTCACAAGAATGGTAACTGCTGCTCCAACAGCGATGATCTTCATGGGCAGATCGCGCTGTGTGCGAGGCGTCGATTCTATTTCGGATGAGCCGGAAAGCTTAGCATCGCCGGATGGCTTCAACCGCTTCACGGCACCAATGATAATCTCGCGGCTCTTCCAGATGCCTATCAGGCCTGCCATAGCGATGCCGCCGATGCCGATACTTTTGCCATAAGCACGGAAGATCTGTTCGGGAGGCATGTCGCCTACGGCCGTGGTGATGGAGGGATCCCATTGGTTCAGCACCGTGTCGGGAAATAGCAAAGCCATGCCAGGAACGATAATCCACCACACGGCAAGTGAACCGAAGGCAATGATGGAGGCGTATTTCAAACCGACGATGTAGCCTAAGCCCAGCACGGCAGCACCTGTGTTCACCTTGAACACCAGCTTAGCCTTATCGGCCAAAGTGGCACCCCACCCTATCACGCGGGTCGTAAAGTTCTCGTTCCACCATCCGAAGGTAGCCACGATGAAATCATACAATCCGCCGACAAGTCCGGCCATCAACAACGGCTTAGCCTGACCGCCGCCTTTCTGACCGCTAACCAGCACTTGCGTCGTCGCCGTAGCCTCGGGGAAGGGGTACTTGCCGTGCATGTCCTTGACGAAATACTTGCGGAAAGGAATCATGAACAGGATGCCAAGCACGCCGCCCAACAAAGAGCTCAGGAAGATGCTCATGAAGTCGGCACTCATCTCAGGATACTTAGCCTGGAGTATATACAGCGCCGGGAGCGTGAAGATGGCACCCGCCACGACACTGCCCGAACAGGCACCGATGCTCTGGATAATCACGTTCTCGCCCAAGCCTCCTTTGCGCTTGGCCACCGTGGACACGCCGACGACGATGATGGCAATGGGGATGGCGGCCTCGAAAACCTGGCCGACCTTCAAGCCGAGGTAAGCTGCAGCGGCGGAGAAAAGCACCGCCATCACGATGCCCAAGGCCACGCTCCACACGTTGACTTCGGGATATACTTTATCCGCACGCATCAGCGGCTCATACTGTTCTCCTTCATGCAGTTCGCGAAAAGCGTTCTCGGGCAACTGCGTCTGTTCTTGCTTTGTTTCCATAACGACATTAGAGGGGCATTCTTTGGTGTGAATGTCCATTTTCGCCGCAAAGATACATATTAAAATGAAAAAAGCCGCCAAAACGGCGGCTTTTTTTAGAGAAAAGTGAAAAAGTGATTTCACCCTTTCATTTTTTCTTTTACTTCGCGATAGCGATAGAAACGCGGTTCTTGTCGTTCTCGCTGTAGGGCTGTACGGTGTCACCGAAGCTGGCAGCCGTGATGCGGGACTCGTCGATACCGGCCTCGATGAGGGCCTTCTTGACGTTGTCGGCACGCTTCTGAGCGTACATCACGTTGATCTTCGGGTTACCCGTGCCAGCATCGGCATAGCTCTTCACGTCAACCTTGGTCTCGGGGTGCTCCTTCAGGAAGGCGATCAGGTTCTCCAGCTTGGTAGCCTCGCTGCCAGTGGGAACAACCTCGCGGATGGGATAGAAGATCTCGGTCTTCATCTCAGGCTTCTTGATGATGGGCTTGGGTTCGGGTTTGGGCTCGGGCTTGGGTTCGGGCTTGGGCTCCTCGATGATGACCACAGGAGGTTCGATGACGGTGTACTTGACGGTGGGACCGAGAGCGATCTTCAAACCCAGGAGGGCGTTGAAGTACCAGTCGGGGTTGCCTGCCTTCTTGGAGTTGTACTTGTCGGAGAGGATGTTGGCGTTGCCTTCGAGATTGATGCTCACGCGGTCGGAGCAGCGGAAGTCGAAGTCAAGACCGAAGCGGCCGACGGGGCGAACCTTCGTGCCGGTCCACAGATACTCCAGTTCATAACCCTTCTGGTTTTGCAAAGCCTGGTTAAGAGCAATGGCATCGTCATTCTTGAAACCGATGTTAGCGGCACCACCAAGGATGAGATTCATGCCGAAGACACGCTTGTGCTTCCAGCCACCGAAGAGGTTAACCAGATTGATCTTCAGGTCAAGACCGGCGCTCACGTAGTTCCACTTGTAAACGTTGTCAAGCTGGGTGCCGGCAGGAAGATTGATCCAACCGCCTTTGGACTCCCAACCGCTACCCTGCAGACGCAGGCCGAGGACGGGGTTGAACTGGTAACCGAGAGCAATCTGAGCCGTCGGGCTGATCAGTTCCTTGAACTTAGCCTCGCCCAGGGTGTGGGCTGCACCGCCCTGCAGCTGCAGGAAGAGGTGAGGCTTGAACTCTGTAATCACTTCAGGCTCCTGCTGCTGAGCGGAGGCCGTCGTGAAGGCAGCAAATGCAAGAGCTGCCATTAACATCAACTTTTTCATACTTCTTTTAGTTTTTGAAAAGGTGTTAAACAATAAAACTTTATTTAATTGATCTTATATCTCTAATCTTTTATCTCTAATCTCTAATCTTTCATCTCTGTTTTCTACTTCACCACGACCTTGCGTCCACCGACGATATAGATGCCGGCCTTATTCATATCCTTGACGCGACGGCCGGAGAGGTCGAAGATGACACCTTGCTGCTGAGCGGCGTCAACAGACTCGATGGCATCGCCACCGCCTGCCTTGCCGAAGAAATAGACAGACATGTCGTTATAGCTGGGGATAGAGACGGTGGTACCGCACTTGAAGGCGCCACGGAGGAACGTCATCTGATACTCGTCGTTATCGTTGCCGCTGAGAAGCTGCTCGGTGGAGACGAAGCGGAACTGGTTGCCAGTGCCCTCGACACGCTCAAGGGTAGCATCAAGATACTCACCTGTCATCGTGTTCATCACGCTGATGTAGCTGCTGCCCGTGAACTCCACTTGTTCGTAGTTGGGGAACGAGATCGTTATCTCGGACAAGGAATGGACGGATGACAGAGCAGCCGGCGTAAGGATCATATTGATCAGGTCGTCGTTGACACGTACAAACGGTGTCAGTTCCGGATTGACATGGCAGTCGCGCTTCGAGACGGACTGAGGATCTTTCAGCCACTGACCGAAGGCAGCATCGCCGAAGGTAGCAGCGGGAATCTTGTACTGATAGACATCCGGGGCTACCGAATACATCTTCAGCGACTTCGGCTCATCGAGCACGAAGCGAATGCCGTGGACATCGTCAAATTCGGGTACATCGAAGGTGGGGTCTAACTCAAAGTGACCGCGGGCTATCGTATTGAACTCATACAAGTCGGTGATCAGAACCGTACGGTTGGGATCCGGAATCAGTTCGGCACCGCTGACAAACATGCGGAACGTGCCCAAATCGGTGGAGCTGATGGGCTGGTCGATGCTGAGCTGGTCATAGTTGAAGGTGCGGTAACGGTTGATGAAATCGTAGTTGAAGTCGATGCCGCTGCGTACGGTATAGCTTTCCTTGATCTCTGCAATTGGAACCACACGCTCGTCATAAGTCCAAGTGAATGTACCCTTGGGGATAGTCAGCGTGTAGGAACCGGCCTTCACTTCCTCGAAGTAGAGCAGATATTTATTCTTGGAGCCTTCGACGAGACTGACCTTTGAAGGATTGTACTTCAAAGCATTGGTACCCACGAGCGTAATCAACGTCTTGGCGTTATCCACAACCTTCACGTCATCGACGTTGGTGAACGTGATGACGATGCGCTGCAGGGCTTCCAAGGAAGCGCTGGGCGCAGGATCCAAGGTATAGGTGGCGGCTGGTATCGGTGCATCGGTCTCCGTCAGACGGAATGCATTGGTCTGCGACGTCGAGAAGTAACGCAACGACTTGTCGCGATCGGTGCCGAAGGAGAGGCTTTGAAGATTCACTAATGCATAGGCTGTTACGTCAACGCCTTCGTCATTGGTTGCGATAATACCGTTGATGCTCCAAAGGCCGAACAGCTGTTGAGGTGTGAAGAGGTCGTTGCCCTCGTCGTCCTTCAGCACGAGACGGCCGAAGGTGAGATTATTGGCCTTACCCTTCGCGGCGCTGACGTTGTTGCTGCCAGGCATCATTTGGGTCAGGAACTTGTGATCGGGAGTCTCGAAATAGATGGTGCCGTCCTGGTTGACGGTAGCCAACAGATGAGCGGCATCGGCTTCGGCACGCGTCAGGATGACCTTGCCATTGTCATAGCCCACGTAAACCTGATTGCCTTCAGGATCAACGGCAGAGAGAAGATAGTAACCATCCTTGGGCAGTTCGATGACGGTCTCAGCATAGAACGCTGCCATCGCTTCCTCGAAGACGGCATCAGCTCCGACACCCTCTTCAACCAAGCCTTGCAGGAGAAGACGAGCCGGGCTGTTGGCTGCAGGGTAGCCTGCGCCGGTGACAGCCAACAGGTCTTTGGCGGCCTGCAGCACTTCGTCGGAAGGATAGACAACACCGTTGACATTGTAGGTAATCGTGAACTCAGGATTGAAGCGAGCTCCGGCCGAAACACCTTCATCGGCTGCTTCTGCATCATACTCATTGTTCCAGATGAAACCTTCGGGAACCGTGAACTGATAGATACCGGTTGCCTTGACCGCGGCGGTCTTATCGCCGGAGAACACGAACTTCACGAACGTGTAGATATCCTTATCATGCTTATAATAAGGTAAGCCTTCGACATATTCGCTTTCATCGAGCCACTGGGCCTTCAGCGTACGGACGGTCTTGCCTTCACGGTCAACCAGCTTCAACTCGTCGGCAGAGAACTTACCCACCTCAGCGGGGAAGCCGACAATGATGCTATTGGGGATCTCAACGACCTGCTCGGCCTGATCGTCAGGCCATACACTGACCTTTTCGAACTTATTGAAAGCTTCGACAACCTTGAAGGTATAGACCGTCTTCTTGTTGTAGTAACCATCTTCGTCGTCGCCGATGATGGACTGAGCAGCAATCGTCAGGGTATAGTCACCGCGACGGGCCACAACAGACTCGTCAATCGTTACGCCGTCGGGCAAGGACAGGACGACCTTGTTGCCGACAACGCTGGCATTCATCAAGACAGGATTGAAGCCACGCGGACCAGTCAGCTCGAACTTGGCATTGCTGCCCAACTTGACAGCCTGTGCGAAGGAGAGTTCTATCGTCTCGATGCTATGAACTTCTGACTTATCAGCCGGTGTCACACGGAAGGGTTCCAGCACATCCATCGGTGAGCGGTAGATCACCTTGAAGCTGCGGATCTCAGGAACCTGGCCATAATTACGGTACAACAATTCCGTGACGCCAGTCGCACCATCGCTGAACCAACTCTCGTTGCGGGCATCGACGAGACCGATAGCCGAAGGTTCGATCAGCTTAAGGTTACCAACGTAGCTCTCGGGACTGAAGATCAACGAATCCAATTGCACGCCATTTGCCGTCACACGCATCTCACCGCCACGGGCGATGAAGAGGAAGTGATCATACAGACCGGTCGTTTCATCCATCCAACCCGTCTTAAAGACACCACCACGGCCATCTTCATCACGACCTTTGAAACTCACTGAAACCATGCCGTCAGCAGTCTTGAAAACCGTATTCTGAAGACTTATTTCCGCACCGTTATAGTCAGGATCTTGAAGTTCTACCTTTGGAAGAAGACCAAAGGGATTCGTGAAATCGAATATGTATTCGTGACGCTTCTGGGCTGAAACCAGAAGAGGCAAGAGAAGGAATAGAGGTAACAGGACTCGTTTCATGGATACCTTATTATATATATATTAGCGATTGAAGTTGTCAAGGGACTGCGTGGCATTCTTCACACAGAGATACCACTGGCCATTAACTTTAACAGGGTTGAACATAAAGGACGTCTTGGGTGCGCCGGCCTCATCAGGACCGAACTGCACTTCGTATTTGGCATCGTTGACACCCGATTCGATGAACGAGACATAGACAAGCTCGTACTTAAGCACGGGGAACAACGTGAATTTTCTCATGCAGGAGGCACGCGTCTCATCGCTCAGCGGAGACACCTGCTGGAGGCTGTCGTCGTATTCGACGAGCATGGCAAGGGCGTCATCAAGACGACCTTCCTGAAGGAACTGCATACAGCTGTCGCATTTCTGCAGCATGATGGTGCTGTCCTGGGCCGTCAGGCCTTCCTGGAACACCATACTCTCTGACTTTTGCCCACCTTTGCAAGCAGCAAACACAACCAGAGCAATCGTCAAAAGAGAAAAGAATACCTTTTTCATATTTGTACTTTGTACTTCTTACAGATTTTGTTGGTAAAAAAGAGAGTGCGCCTAACTCTCTTTAGACGCACTCTCTATTAAGAGCATTATTGGTTCACGTTAACACTGTGGATTAGTTACCACGAGTGTAGTGGATGTGAATCGTGATGGGCTGGTCGAAGATCTCACCCCAGTCGTAAACGATGGTGAACGGAACCTTGACCTCGAAGTCGTGGACGTTGTCGCCATTGTTCTCGTACTTGATGTAGCCGAACTGAGCCTTCTCGGGATCGAGAGTCTCCATCTCAGCATTGTCAAGACCCATGTACTCGATCAACTCCTGATTCTCAGATACTGCATTGTAGTCGCGAGGTGAAGTGCGGAGCGGGAAGTTTGCATCAGCACCGAAGTCCGGGAACTTGAACTCTACGAGTCCGGCAACACCCTTAGCGGTCAGTTGAACCATGTTAGAAACAGTGCTCAGAGCCTTGAAGGAGTTCTTGCGGCCATCCTGACCTGCGTCAGAGAGGTTCGTCATCACCTTGTTGGTGCGGAGGTCAACCTTAATGTTCTTCACATTGTAGTATGCCCACAGCCACTGGTGCTTGTACCAGTCGGTACGGCCCCAATAGTTAGGAGTATCACCCCACATGTGGCCTTCGTTGACACCACGCCAGTCGAACAGCTTAACGAGATCTACGATGTAGATGTAGTCAGCATTGGTCTTAGCGTCGATGACGAAGTCATTCTCCTGGAGGAGGTTGATAGGACGCTCCCAAGGCATCTGGAAGACGGTGAAGTTCTTCGTGCGCTGGTCGTTCATCTGGTTAGCGATGTTGCACTTGCTGGTAGCGATAACGCCAACATAGCTGCGCAGCTGCTTCTCGAGAGGATTACCATGGTCTTCGAACTTACCGGTCATCAGACCATCAGCGTCACGATCGATAACGGTGACATAACCTACTGCATTGACGCAAGCCTCTGCATAAGCATTCTCCTTATCCCATTCGTTAGCCTGAGTGTACTTGTTGCCACTGGGCTGAGCGTCGGTGTTCAACCACTTGTTCTGTACATACTCGTGGAGGAGTACTACGTGACCACCATTCTGAGTGTTGGTGTTCGTGATGATAGCGATAGGCTCATACTCCTGAGCGGTGCTGTAAGCAGCCTTCGTGACAGCATAGAGGGTATCGTTGGAGAATACACCGTCAGCCTTAGGCCAAGCGCTGTAGTCTGCGATAGCGGCAACATTCATGTTGTAGTTAGCCTTGATGCCTTCGATAGAGGGCTGGTAAGCGATAGCACACTTCTGGAAGATCTTATTGTTCTCCTCAAGCTTAGCGCTGTTGAACGGATTAGCCTGATCGAGCTGATAAGCGTGCTTCTCGTTCCAGTACTTGCAGATGAACTGGTTGAAGATGTTATCACCACTACCACGACGAGGAGTTACGATGTAAACTGTACCGTCGAGAGCCTTGATCTCATATTCGAACGGAGCGAAGTAGAACTTCGAACCACCAGTTGCGTTGGTCACGTTAACCTTGTTGCCATCCCAAGCGGAGAGGATGTTGTTACGCCAAGGCACAGTGCGAGAAGTGTTGCCGAGACCATCCTGCGGATAAGGAGTATTCCAAGCTACGGAGTGCAGACGATCAACGTCAGTGGTCTCTGTGGCCTTCTTGTCGAAGAGAGGATTCTCGAAGCGTCTCCAGCTACCGAACTCGTTGTACCAGTAGTTCTCGTCGCGCTTGCTGGTGACAGAAGCGGGAACTTCAGCACGCTTGATCTTCAGAGTCAGACGGATGAAGATGTCATCGTACTTAGCACCACCATTGTTGGGAAGTGCAGTGCTGTAGAAGTGACCAGTGTAGTGCACATAGCGGTCGATGGTAACAACATTGTCCCAAGTAGCCTGGTCGTGCGTCAGAGCTTCCATCTCCTCAGCGGTAATCGTCCAGAAGTAGGTGTGGTTGGTTGTACCAACGGGATCGTAAACCTCATAGATGTGACCAATCTTGTCGTTCACAGTGGGCTTCACGCCAGCGGCGAGGTCGTTGAGCTGCTTGTAGCCATAGAACTTGTTCTCAGAAGTAGTCGAGCGAGGCTTGCTGTACTGAGTCATTTCCTTATCGGTGCCGAGAAGTGCGCCAGTGTAGTCGCCCTGATAGTTAGCGTCGAACTGCTCCTTCTCCATGTTGTTCAGTTCATCGGTGAGAACCCACTTGCTGAACTGTGCCCATGTGGTAGTCTGAGTTCTAGCATCGTTGCAGAGGTCGAACGTAACGTTCCATGCGGGATACTTGTCAACCTCGAGGAGCTCGGGCTGAGTGATGTGAACGCGGATGTAACCGTCGAGGACGGGCTTATCCTTACCATTGTTGATGTGATACAGACGTACACGTACCAGAGGCTCACGACCTACAGCAGTAGCGGTCTCGTCCTCATAGGTAGCACCACTCTCCTTAACGTTCTGAGCGATGATGGTACCGTCAGCGTGGTCGATGGTGATGTAACGGCTGTCGTGGGTCTGGTTGCGGTCAACGAAGTAGTCAAGAGTATCGAACTCCCAAACGAGGCCGAGGCGACGGAGCTCAATAGCATCGTACTTCCAAGTCTTAACACCGGCGTGAGCCCTAACATTCTCGGTGAGAGGAGGATTCTGCTCCCAGAAGTAGTGAACACCGAGGTACTGGATCAGCTTGATACCGCTGCGGTTGTGAACATAGAGTTCGATGTCAGCCGGGTGCAGCAGAGCCTCTTCAGGAGTAGCCCAAACGTGGCACCAGTTCTTGTTGACGGGGCAGATGGTATCACGACCCATCGTGCGGTTCTGATCACCCTTGCGATAGCCATAGTCCCAACCAGCGGGATTCTGTGCGCCGTAAGTGTTAGGCAGACCAGTCTGAGGATGTACAGTGGGAGACTGAGCGTGAGCGGGGCCATAACCCTTCTTGTTCTCCCAGAAATCCTTGATGCGGTCGTTGTCCTTATCCCAATAGTCGGGATGAGCGTTCCAGATCAGACCTTCGATCTTGATCTTCTCGGGAAGGAGCTGAGCGTAGTCGGAAGTGATGACAGTGTCCTTCTTGGTCTCGCCACCGTTGACGGTGCTCTTAACCTGCAGGGCAACGATCACGTTCTTAGCGCTGTTGGTGCTTTCAGCAACATCGCCGGGGAAGGTAGCGGTGCCAGTGGCAGGATTACCGTAGCGGTCGATCAGATTGACGTTCTTGATCTGGATACCAGCGGTCAGGATGCCGTTAGCGTTCTTCCAAGCGAGGTCATTCGTGTTATAGTAGTTATCAAACTTCTCGGGAGAAGTGATACCGAAGGTGACGTTCTTATTGGTAACGGGGTGCTCGTCAAAGATGCCACGAGTAGAGATAACCTCTGCATTGTAAGCATAGTAGCCGAGGATGTCCTCCCAAACGACATCAGCATTGCCCGGGTTCATGTGGTAGTCAACCTGCCATACGGGACCGTAGAAGACAGAGTCGTTCAAAGTTCTATCCTGGAAGTCCTGAATGTCGCGAAGCTGTACGGCACGCGGATAAACATCACGCTCGGAACGGGTGATATTATACTTAGGAGTAATGTCCAGAAGAGCATACATCAGATAAGGATACTCGATGGTCTCGATACCGTCAACGTAGAGCTTCGGCATCAGAACGAGAGAACGGAGATCCTGAGCCAACAGGGCGAGCATAACGTCCAGACCCCTAACCTCAGTAGCGAGAGCCTGAGCCTCAGCACGGACGCCAGCCACTTCGTTGCTAAGATTCTCAAGATCAGTCTTGGTAGCGAAGGTAGCGTGAGCAGCCTTGAGCTCAGCGAGATTCTGAGCAACAGTGCCGTTAACGTCACCGATCTTATCCATGACCTCCTTGAACTTGTTGTCCAATTTGCTCTGGAGATCCTTAACCTTGTTTTCAAGATCGTTAATACGGGAACCTGCCTTCTCGATTTCCTGCTTTAAGGAAGGATCGATAGCTGTGCCGGGATTGCCGTCAGTACCATTGATTTCCTTCGTGAGCTTCTCAATAGCAGCCTGCTGAGCCTTGACAGCGTCCTCGAGGTTGGTGACGCGCTTGGTCACATCGCGGAAAGCGGTGCTGAGGGTACCGAACTCACTCTCGAAAGTGGAGAGCTTGTTGGAGAGAGCCTGCAGCTGCTTGCCAACTTCCACGATGTTACCTTCCTGGTCCTTGAGAAGTGCCACGACATCGTCAACGCGCTGGTTGACCTTAGCGATTGCCTCGTCGTACTTGGCATCCTGCTCCTGCTGAGACTTAGCGAGGTTCTCCTTGCAAGCCTTCTGGCAGTCTTCGATAGCCTTTTCGATGAGGGACTTGGCGGCAGCCAGGGTGGCAGCGTCGCCGTCGCTGATGTCCTTCTTAAGTTCTGTCTTGGCATCATCGATGGCCTTCTGAAGATTGGCATCAGCATTCTTCAGATCAGTGATCGTCGAGTTGATTTCAGCAATCTTCTTGTTGTTCAGCTCGTTGATCTGTTCCTGTAAGTACTTGATGTCATCATCATAATCCTTACAAGACACGAACGTACTTGTCGAAGCGATAGTCAGCACTCCGAACAAGATCGCGCTAAAAATTTTTTTGTACATAAGATAAAAATTTTTAAAAAAGGGTTATTAAATAAAATTGAACTTTGTTTGTTTTCTCTTTC
>JAEEHP010000127.1 GCA_016280855.1 Bacteroidaceae bacterium | reverse complement strand
TCGCAAGCTCTACAGCAGCTATGACGTAGGCAAGTTCCTCGACCGCAAGCGCGGCTATGCCGACACCGAGAACTTCGACTACGCCTCGCTCATGGGCACCACGCTCCCGACGAACAAGGCCGCCCGCATCGCCACCTTCGACAGCGGCTCTACGCATGCCATGACGCTCACCGCAGTTGATCTCGATGCCGATGGCAAGCCCCTGAAATGGAAGGTCGAGAACTCATGGGGCACAGCCTCTGGCGCCAACGGCTACATCATCATGTCTGCCCGTTGGTTCCGCGAGTATATGTTCCGTCTGGTTGTGGATAAGGAATACGTTCCTGCCACCCTCATGAAGGAATTCGAGCAGAAGCCCACGATGGTAATGCCCGAAGACCCGTTGTTCCAGGAGGACCGATTGGGGTTAAAAATAAGCGGCGGCACGCTATAACCTCCGACAGGCTATAGCGGATCGACATCGAAAAAGATGTGAGCTGCAGAGTAGAAACGTTGAGCGAGAAGCGTTGAGCGCATATCGAGGAGCACCTGTCGCACCTGCGGCAGGGGAATCGTCGTCTCGAACTTCAGGATGATGCGACGGATGTAAAGGCTCGAGACGCGCGCTACCGGAGGCTCATCGGGTCCCAGGACGCGTGTGCCGAAACTGCGGCGAAGCTGTATCGTGGCTTCGCGGGCGATGGCTTCGGCTGTTGAGGCGCTGCGATGCTTGACATAAACGATGATCATGCGTGTGAAAGGCGGATAGCCGAATTCGCGACGCTCGAGCATCTGGTCGTGGTAGGCGGTGGCATAGTCGTTGGCCACGACCTGTGCGATGAGGGGGAGCTGCGCGTCCATCGTCTGGAGGAACACGCGCCCTTGACGTTGACGGCGACCGGCACGCCCTGCCACCTGAGACATCATCTGGAAGGAACGTTCGTAGGCACGGAAATCAGGCTGGTGGAGCATTGTGTCAGCCGCAAGGATGCCTACGACGCTGACATGTTCGAAATCCAAGCCCTTCGTGACCATCTGCGTACCGACAAGGATATCGGTGCGATGAGCGGCGAAGTCGTCGATGATCTGTTCGTAGGCAGTGCGGGTGCGGGTGGTGTCGAGATCCATGCGTGCGATGCGTGCTGCAGGGAAGAGGCGAGCGATGTCGTCCTCAATGCGTTCGGTGCCGAAGCCATGGCCGCGCAGGTCCGGTGTCTCGCAAGCGGGACACTGGGCAGGAATCTCGGTGGTGTAGCCGCAGTAGTGGCAAGTCATGCGGCCGCTGCGTTTGTGCAGGGTCAGCGGCACGTCGCAATGAGGGCATCGCGGCACCCAGCCACAGACGTGGCATTGCACCTGTGGGGCATAGCCACGCCGGTTTTGGAAGAGGATGACCTGCTCGCCGCCATCGAGGGCTGCCTGCATGGCTTCCAGGAGCTGCGGCGAGAACGGTTCACGCATGAGGCGCTTGCGGCGCAACTCACGCACATCGATGACGTTGATCTCGGGCAGCTGCACACTTCCGTAGCGTTCCGTGAGCGTGACGAGCCCGTACTTACCCATCCGGGCGTTGTAGTAGCTCTCGAAGGAAGGGGTGGCGGTGCCCAGGAGGGTGCGGGCACCGGCACGCGAGGCCATCATGATGGCGACGTTACGGGCGTTGTAGCGTGGTGCCGGATCCTGCTGTTTGAAGTTGACTTCATGCTCTTCATCGACGATGACAAAGCCGAGACGCTGGAACGGCAGGAAGACGGAGGAGCGCACGCCGACAATGATGTCATAGGGGTGGTCGGACAACTGACGCAGCCATACTTCGGAGCGCTGGCGGTCGCTGAACTTGCTGTGATAGACACCGAGACGGTCGCCGAAGACAGCGCGCAGGCGGTCGGTGAGCTGGCTGGTGAGCACGATTTCGGGCAGGAGGTAAAGCACCTGCTTGCCCTGTGCAATGGCTTGGGCGATGAGATGAATGTACATCTCGGTCTTGCCCGAGGAAGTCACGCCGTGGAGAAGGCAGACGGAATGACTCTTCCATTCCTTATATATCTGAGAAAGGGCGGCTGATTGTGCAGGGGAGAGGGAAGGGAGTTCCCCCTCAAGAGGGGAGGTGGAATGTATTAGATTGGGTGCTTTCTCTTCAGCAGCCGAGGTGACTATCTTCCCCCTTGAGGGTGGGCGGGAGAGAGGACCCTTCCCCGGCAGCGCCGCCTTGAACACTTCGCCGATGGTGCAGAGGTAATAGTCGGAGATCCATTGCCACAGCTGCAATTGATGGGGCAGTATGACAGGCGAATGGTCGAGAACGTCGAGGATAGATTTCACCTCCACGCCGACAGGAGCCACGTCGTGGAGACGTACGATGAGGCCGACGGCCGTGCGCTTGTTCCCGAAAGGCACAGAGACACGGCACCCTGCCTGTGCCTGGGGTTCCAAGGCTGGTGGCAGGGCGTAGGTGAAGAGTCCCGGAAGGGGGACGGGAAGCACTACGTCAGCGAAGTGGGACAAGGTGACTAATTAACAAGTTAACAGATGAACAAGTTTAGAAATAGTAGTTCACGCGAATAGTCCACTCCTTGTTCTTCAGCTTCGAGGTGTCCTCAATGACATTAGTAAACTCTTGCTTGACTTCGTCGAAAGCATATTTGTCAAGCTTACCGCTGTTGGTGATGGGGAAGTTCCAGCTGAAGCCGATCTGAACGTGCTCGAGGAGCATGAGGCCTACGCCAATGTTCCAACTGATGATGTTGTGCTCAAACGTCGCCTTGAGCGCGTCGGTGCTGAAGTTGGCATTGCCGATGAAGAAGTCCCATTGGGGTCCAGTAGCAATGTAAGGAGCAAAACGATCAGAGCCTAACTGCCACCGCACGTTGACGGGAACGGTAATGAAGTTGAGGTTCTTCGTGTTTTCGGTGCTCGCTATGTTGAACTCGGCCGAGCGGTTGGAGTAGAGCAAAGCTGCATCGACACCAAAGCCTAAAGCCAATGAAGCTTTGAGCTTAGGACCGATGAAGAATCCTGCACGGTTCTCGCTGGAAACGATATCCTTGTTGAACTTCAGTTTGTTGATGTAGGCTCCGGCTTCAACGCCGAACTTGACCTTAGCGTAGCTTGCAGGTGCAAGCATGAGCATCAGGAGTAAGAGAGAGTAGAATCTTTTCATTGTGTTTGTAATTTATGGTTTAACGTCTTTGTCGTCGAGCCGAAGAACGTGGAGCGGAACTGCTCTTGGGGGCTTTCGCAGTGCTTGCCGAGGAGCGACGCGAAGATTTCTTCTCTTCCTTGGTGGCGGCAGGCTTCGTGTCGCGTTTTGCACGCACCTTCTTGTCGGCTTTGTCGTCCTTGGCGGCATTGATGCTGTCGAGGGAGTCAACGGGTGCTTCATAGTGCCAGATATGCTCCTCGAAGTCCTTCAGCTGCTGCTCGATGCGCTCCTGTTCCTTAATGCGTGTGCTGTCGTTGGGCAGGACACGACCCTGAAGGTTGTTCGTCTTGTAGATCTTGCCCTTATAGCGATTCATCGTGAAATAGTCATCAACGGTCATGTTGGTGACATTGTTGAGGTTCGACGCCATGATGGGCATACGCGAGAGGTATGAAGCCACATCGTCATACTTGATCCAAAACATAGGCTTGGGCGTAGCAGTGCCGGGCGAGTTGTCGATCGAACCGAAGTCATCACCTTCCATGAGCACGGGACAGAGCGCCGTGACCTTCGCCTTATACGTACCTGTCCGCTGGTCGAAATAGCTGCTCTCCTTAATGAAGAAGCGGGTGACTTGTGCCGAGGGTATGTCGCTTTCCGACACTGTGATTCGCCCTTGATTCTCCTCATAGAAGATGCTGTACTGCTCCAACTTCTCGCGCACATCGGCCTTGTCCTTGTCGTCGAAGGATTCGTTGCCATCGAGCTTGTAGTTATAAGCATTGATACGACCGGAGACGAAAAGGCGCAGGAGGTACGTGAACAGGTTTTGCTCCTTGCCGCGAGGCTCTACGGGGTAGTAGAGCGGGGCATTGGCATCCTCCAACAGGTCGAGCTGCCGATAGATATCGCGACGCCACACGACGTCTTCGGGCATCTCAGCTGACGTGGGGAACAGCAACGTAGCGCGATCGCCCTTAGTGGTTGAAGTGCTCTTCTTGGATGCAGCGCCCTGTGCCGAATCCTTGGACTTGGAATCGGCATCCTTCATCGTGCGCCGTTTGGCGGGTTGTGCACATACACCGGCTACGGTCAACGTAGCGATGAGCATGATCAAGAATCGTTTCATATTATCGTTCTGTTATCATTCAAAAAAACGTGTTAATTTACAATCACTTCCATCGCAGCATCGAGCTTACGCTCCACGCCATCTGGTCCTACGGCCCTGATCTCGCTGATGTAGAACCGCTTGCCACGGCCCAGGCTACGGAACATGTTCTTCTGGCGGTCGGTGAACTGCGACGAGTTGGACACTTCGGGCACCGCATTACCCATATTGTCGAAGAAGGTGGTTTGGAATCCCATCACGCGGAAGGGAATGTTCAGCAAGCCGTCGTCAACGGCAGCTCCGAGGCCATCGACGCTCATGAGAATCTGCTTCTTGAGCTTACCTCCGCGGAAGCGGTCTTCGCCTCCCTGACCATCGGAATACGCGATGAAAGCGGCGGGATCGGGCAGTTTGCGGACGCGGAAGGTGAACTTGCCCATCTCCTGGACACGTCCCTCGGTCTTCGCCGCCACGGTGACGACTGCCTCGCCGCCCACCTGTGTGGGACGTGCGATGAACTTGCCATCGCCCTTCGGGGTCAAACCGCCGCCGGACATCGTCACCTGCAGCTGGCTGGTAGAAACGCCCGGCACGCTCACCGACATCGGGTTGTCGTAGCCGGCATAGAGGACGTTCATCAAATCCGCCGATACCGTAGCGGAGGGCGCCACGACGGTGTATCTCTGTTCGAAGTTGCGGCGCACGAGTTCGCCCTGTGCATTCATCATCTCGATATAACCGACGAGATTGAAGTCGCCCGTGCGGGAGCATACGGTTTCGTAGATGCCGCGGTCGCTGTTGATCTTCTGACCGCCGATGTAAATGGTCGGGCGGTTGGTCGTATCGACGGCTGCCATGAGAATCTGAGCCGTGAACTTACCGCCTTGGACGACAGTCTGGGCAGAGGGAATGACGTAAGCATTCAGCTCGTTGACATGAATGTCCTTGATGCCGATATTCGCCGACAGGCCGTGCAGCACCTCGCCTTCGGCATAACGGACGTCACTCTGCAGCTTGGTGAGCAGCGTGACGGCAGCTGCCGTAGGCATGGATTCGAACATGTATTCCTGCCAGTTCTTGCCAAGTGTGCGCACGCTCTGCGGCACCTCGGTGTTGAGGTTGCTGGCGATGATGCGTCGTTGTGCAGAATCCGTGACCATCTTGACGATGCGCTCGCGATAGCTGTTGATGCTGTTGAAGAGCTGCGTGCCATGTCCCGTTCCGGGTGCCAGCATTACGCTGGTGGCAGCTTCGAGATCTTCACGGTTCTTGATATCGGTCACGTCGCCGTCCTTGCCATCGCTTTTCCTCACAATGAGCACCTTCAGCTCCTCAGCCAGGCTGAACAGCGAGTCAGACATCTGGCGCACGGCCTGGGCCTTGTCGTACCACTCCTTGACCTTCTTGGGGTTGGCCTTCATCTGCTCCTCGAAATCTTCGTAGATGCCGGCGTTGACCTCCGAGGCGTTCTTGGTGGTTGTCTGCAGACTCTTGTCCACCAGCGAGAAACCATTGAGCACGTCGCTCGACACGTTGAGCGCGAGCATGGCCATGAGGACGACGTACATCAGGTTGATCATCTTCTGGCGAGGAGAGACTGGTCTTTTCTTTACAGGCATTCTTTTTTCGTTTAACGTTTAGCGTTTAACGTTTAAGGGTTAAGTTATTCTTTTGTGATATTCAGCGTCTAAACGTTAAACGTTAAACGCTAAACGATTATTTAAGCATTCGGAGCTGCCTTAGGCATATTTACGGTCAGCGCTTCGATCATGCGTGCATAGACGTTGTTGAGCTCTTCGATCTGCGCTGCCATGCGCCGCGTTTGCTCGTTGATCTGGTCGATCGTGCCGACCTGCTGACTGATGCTCTTAAGCTGCATCTCGTAGATGGTGTTGATGCCCGTGAGCGTACGGTTGAGGTTGACCATTTCCTCGCTGTCCTGCGTCATGCGGCTTGCCTGCTCACGCACTCTGCCGAGCACCTCGGTGAGTTGTGAGAGCTGGTCAACGTAGGCCTCGATGGCATCTTCCACTTCAGGAGCATTAGCAGCCTGTGCATTGGTGAGCAAGCCTTGCGCTTCCTGACCGAGCGATGCGCCGACATTGGCTGCCGCCTGAGCTGCTGCCGCGAGATTGGCTGCATCTTCTGCTGAAAGACCTGGACCGCCACCACCGACAAATCCACCGCCAATGACGCCGCCGCTGATGACACCGCCGCTGACAACAGGTGCCACGCCTTCAACGCCTTCAACGCCCTCACCCTCTGCCAGGTGCGTTCCGCCGCCAATGACGACCGTACCTCCGGCAGGTGCACCGCCACCGATGATGACTGTGCCGCCACCGCCTGTGCCGCCGGCCACGACAGGTCCGCCGCCGGCAATGACAGGTCCGCTACCAGCCACGACAGGTCCGCCGCCAGCAACTACCGTGGCTCCGCCGCCTTCGCCAAGACCAGCCGCTGCCGCTGCCTGCGCAGCCGCTTTCAAGGCTTCAGCTTCTTCGAGGCTGACAAAGTCGTCGGCCAGCTCGGTATCGACCTTAGCATCGAAGGGACGGTCGAAACCGGAAATAAAGAACACAAAGACCTCTGTGCCCATACCGATGAAAAGCATCAAGTTGGCACCAGGGATGTGCGTCAGCTTGAAAAGTGTGCCAAGGATAACGATGGCTGCACCCCAGCTGTAGGCGTAGTTCATGAATGTCTGGCCCGGCACGGAATCCATCCAGTGCTGCAAGCGGGCTATAAGGCTGAATTTAGACATCTTTTGAATGATGATTTACGTTTGATGAATAATGGATAATTGAGATGACAGATAATTGCTTTGCAGTATTCATTTATTGTCAATCATCTTCTCAATATTGTGTAATCTGTCAGAGATACGCACGATTTGAAGAAGCAATGCCCAGCCGACAATGGAGGCGGCCACTCCCCCGATTAAAGTAACAATAGCCTGAGGAAAGCACATCTCTTGGTTAGATTCAAACATTCCCTTGCTCACAAGGACTGTGAATAGTATGCCGAAGATGAGTCCCAACCATGCGGCAACAACCAATATCTTTTCAATAACTGTACGTTTCATAACTCGAAAGACTTCATTAAACTTTATTTACAATTAATTACTTTTTCCCTTTGTTTTTCACTCCGCTGGCATCGCGCACCATGGAACGGACACAGCGGAAACCGATATATGAACGCGGCTGGTTCTGGTATTCATAGGATCGCCAAGCAGAGCGTATCATGGATTCAGGGTCTTTCCATGATCCTCCGCGCACGCTCTTCTTTTTCAGACGATAGGGGTCTTCCTTGGCTGCATCGTAGCGCAATTCGGGGTTCATGTCGCTCATGGCGTCAACGCCAGCCTCGGTGAAGACGGTTGATGTCCATTCAGCCACGTTGCCTGCCATGTCGAAGAGGCCGTTGGAATTGGCCGAGAAGATACCGCACTTGGAGGTGATGAGCGAGCCGTCGAGCGTGTAGTTGCCGCGGTCGGGCTTGAAGTTGGCATAGAAACAACCTTTGTCACTCTTGACATCCGTGGACTCCCACGGGAAGGGATTACCCTCCTTGCCGCGGGCTGCATATTCCCATTCGATCTCGGTCGGGAGGCGGAAAGGCTGGATGTCAGCGCCATTGCCGCCCAAGCCCTTCATCAGGAATTCCGTGCGCCAACGACAGAAGGCCGAGGCCTGCTCCCAGGAGACGCCGACAACGGGATAGTCGTCATAAGCAGGATTGGAGAAATACAGGCGCAGGTAGCGCTCGTTCTCTGCGTTCTGGAAGTCGTTGACCCAACAGGTCGTGTCGGGATAGATATTGACGATGTAGGTGTTCAGGAAGTCCCAAGGGCCGGAAAGCGGACGAGTGATGGTCTGTCGCACGATCTTGCCCTCGTCGTCGATGTAGGCCGTGTCCTTGGAGATCATCACGTCGGCCGTGGAAACCTCATGGTCGGTGTTCAAGTCACGTTCCTCGGGATTGAGGCGGAACTTGCGCAAACCGGCTATGGCGTAGTTGTACACCTCGTAGCGATAGTTCATCTGGCTGGCATCAAGCATCTTGGTGCCGTCGATGGGATGTACGACGTACACGCTTTCGATGGCACGTGCTTCGTCTTCCGTGGCTTTGCGCCAGGGAATAGCCTTATTCCAGTTGAGATGAGGTGTGATGGGGTTGCCTTCCTTGTCCTCCTCGATCTTGTAGGTCTCGTCGCCGCCGAAAGCAGGATCAGCAAGACGTTCGCGGATGATGCTGTCGCGCACCCAATAGACGAACTGCCGGTATTTGGCATTGGACACTTCCGTCTGATCCATCCAAAAGCCGTCCACGCTGATGTCCCGACTGGGGAATCCGGCTCCCCAGAGCGTGTCGCCATCTTCAAGTCCGACGTGCAACGAGCCCTTAGGGATGGCCACCATACCGAATGGAGCTGCCTCGTTGAACGATGTGCCGCGGACGCCCGTGATTTCACCGCCGGTAGCCATAGCGTTGCTCTTAGCGCCAGCACAGGAGGCAAGCGTCACGACACAAAGCAGGAGCAGGACAAGCCCGCCCGCGACCCCTCGCCAAAGAGTGAGGGCTGCTTTAAGGGCGATGGAAGCATGAAGCTTTTGTGAATAGCTGTTTTTGATCATAAACTATCTAATATATAATGAGTTCAAATTATCAATTTTCAATCACCAATAGTTATCGTCTTCGTTATCGTTTTCGTCGTTTATAGTATTCTTACGCTCTGGTGTCGGTTGCGGCCTTTCTTGAAGAGGTCGAGGTCGGTGGTGTAACCGATGGATAGCTCGTGAGTGCCTTGCAAGGGGCCGATCCCCGAGGTGTAGCACTCGTAGCAGTAGCCGAGCTGTATGCCATGAAAGTCGCCGCCGACGAACACCGATGCAGAGATGGTGGGGCTGTAGCCGAGGCCTACATACAGCTTCCCTTTGGGACCGGTGTAGCACAGACGAGCGGTGACATCACCACGCCAATTGTTCAAATCGGTGCGCACGATAGCAGAGGTCTGCATTGATAATAACGGATTTTTGAGCCGAATATTGTATCCTCCAGTCAAATAAAATGTCTGAGGTATCTCATATTCATTGGTTTTGTTGTCGCCGAGCTCGACAACGGGAGCCAAAGTGTGAAGCACCGAGAAGCCCACATACCACCGTTTGCCATCGAAGCGAAGGCCCGCATCGAGGTCGAAAGAGGTGCCGTTGACTTCGGAGGTCGGGAAGGCAGGATCGCCAGTGTCGATCAGTTCAAGACCTGACCCGTCGAATGACTCTGCCAAAAGGCCGGCACGCACGCCGGCACTGAGACGCCCGCCCCACAATTTCTGGTGATAAGCGTACTGGATGAAGAAGCGTTTGTGCTCAAAAAGGCCGATTTTATCGTTGACAAACCCCGCTCCCAAGCCATGGGCAGGGCCGATCATCCATAATGGGAGGTCGGCGGTGATGATCATCGTGGCAGGAGCATGAGTGTAGCCCAGGAGCTGCATAGCATAGGCTCCTTGCAGGTTCAGCTGGCCATTGAGTCCGGAAGCTGCCGGATTGTAGAAGGTCTGGAGATTCCAGTAATGATTAAATGCCGGATCGTATTGCGCAGATAGCGTCGAGGAGCAGAGCAGACAAAGACCTATAAGCATCCTACGCGGAAGCTTACGGCCGAGCATCGTGACTACGAGACAATGCCTGTTCGAATGGATCATGTTCTTACTCCTTATTGATATATATAATACGTTGATGTCGTGATGGATTCAATTTCGGGGGCAAAGATACAAAGAAATCTCAAGAAACAAGCGTTCGAAGAGATTTTTTGAGCAAAAAAGCGTCAAAAGCTGACATCTCGTTATCTTGGAGCGGGATTAAATAGCAGATTCCCGTCGCTATCCCAGCAAATGGTCTTCAGGAAAACGCTCCGATGCTTGGTTTCCTGCTCGTTCTCAGCCCACAGGGCTTCATAGAGGAGGTAGGCGCTATCGCCTTCCAACGCTGGAACGATACAGATGTTCGAAGCACCGTTGTGCTGGCTGTCAACCTCGATGGGTTCAGGGGATTTCGTCCAAACACTGGGGTCAAGCAAGTTGGCGTTGGCTGGTGCACGGAGCATACCGAGAATATGGAATTGCGTCCAGATGCCGCTGGCCGAGTAGCAGAGGCACACATGCCTTTTGTTGGGCGAGAGATAAGCCTGGGGATTTTCATTGACGTAAATGGGATAGGCCGAACGACCGCCGTCGGGATCAATCCATTGGCGTTCCCATTCATATTCCGGCTGCGACAGCATGACACGTTCGGAATCCACCGTCCAAGGGTTCTCGAGATGTGCGATGTAGATGCATTGCGTTTCATGTTCCACGCGCCGTTTGGGCCATCCCGACCACAGCAGGTATAATTCCCCGTTGACGTCGAGCACGCTGGGGTGCAACCCGAAATTCCACTCATCGTTCGTGTGCAGGGGACCTTTCAGAACCCACTGGCCACTCATCGGATTCTCAGATGTATTCTCGATGACATACAGTTGGTGGTTATCCGTATTCCCGTCGTCGGCTTCGAAATAGATGTACCACGCGTTGTTGATACGATATATCTCCGGTGACCAGAAGTGGTGCAGATTAAGGCTGTCGGGCGACCAGATAATCTTCGGAGTACACGTGGGCAGCAGCGCGAGATCCTTGGTCTCGTAGAGAATGATGTTGTCCTCCGGCGACTGCATCGTATAATAATAGGTGTCGTTGTATCGGGTGGCGAACGGGTACTCTCTTCCTTGGAAAAGTAAAGCCACGTCCTCTTGTTCCTGACCTTTGTCTGAACAAGAAGCCATGATGAAGAGAAGGATGACCGCTAAGAAACTATGCCCCGAAAAGAGGAAATAGCGAAGGGTTTTGGCATTCACGATTATTTCGTTTTATGGTTTTGCGGGACAAAAGTATGAAAATTATTTCAGATGGCAGTAATATTTAGCCAATAAAAAAGTGTAAAGAGGTGAATAAAAATGTATGAACGGATTTTTTCTTGTTTTGAATAGCTTTTGACCTTTTATATATAATAAAATGTGTTACTTTGCCGATGAAAAAGGAAAAATGCATTTGATTGAAGATAGTTAATACAGAAAAGTTAGTTTTGTTAGTTAGTAATCGTTAGTTAGTTTTTTTAAGTCTTGATTGAGTCCATTTAAGCGTAAAAAGATTGTTTTGAAGGATAGCAAGAGCCACCGCAACGGTTGGCATTCAGGAAGCGAAAAGAGAATTATTGCTAAAATAAAGAATAAGATGAAAAAGAAATTGAATGTATTTAGATGTGCCTTCTTGGCATTGGTTATGGCCAATGGCGTGAGCTGTTCGAGCCAAACGGGTAGCAGTCCGTCCTCGGACCTCTTCACTCCGTATCAGACGTCAGACCTTCGTGCTCCCTCAGTACCCCTGTTGGTGTCTGACCCCTATTTCTCCATCTGGTCGCCTTACGACAAGCTGACCGACGGCACCACGCGTCATTGGACGAATGACGAGAAGCCTTTGGAGGGATTGCTGACGGTTGATGGCAAAATCTATCGTTGGATGGGTGCCGAACGTTTCACCCTCAAGAGCATCGCTCCCATGGCTGACGAGGAAGCTTGGGAAGCCGACTACACGCGTGCCGTGCAGCGCGACGGGTGGCAGCGCACCGAGTTCAAGCCTCAGGACTGGCGCCGTGGTCGTGCAGCATGGGGTTCCGACGGTCTCGACTTTGTGCGCACACATTGGAGCGACTTGAACAGCGACCTCTATGTTCGCCGCGACATCAATCTGTCGGCAGCTGACTTGAACGAAGATCTCTGGATCATCTACTCCCACGACGATGTCTTCGAGCTCTACATCAATGGCACGAAGGTGGCCGATACGGGTGAGACGTGGGTCGAGGGTGTACGCCTGCATCTCGACAGCGACCTCAAAGCGCTGCTCCATGAAGGCCAGAACGTCATCGCTGCCCACTGTCACAACACTACGGGTGGTGCTTACACCGACTTCGGCCTTTTCAAGAACGCCAGCGAGCGCCAGAATAGCATTCTGACAGCTGAGCAGAAGAGCGTCGATGTGATGGCCACTAATACTTATTATACGTTCGCGTGCGGCCCCGTAGAATTGGACGTCGTCTTCACAGCTCCCATGCTGATGGATGACTACGACCTGCTCTCCTCGCCCGCCAACTATATCTCCTATCAGGTGCGATCGACCGACGGCAAGAAGCACAACGTGAGCTTCAGCGTGAGCGCCGCGCGTGAACTCGTCCTCAACAAGACCTCTCAGCCCACGAAGTCTGAGATCATCACCGAGGGCGGCGTGAAATACGCCAAGAGCGGAACGGTGGATCAGCCTATTCTTGCCAAGAAAGGCGATGGCATCTGCATCGACTGGGGTTACCTTTATATCCCCGCCATCAACGGTGATGTCGCTTTGGCTGAAGGCGACCAGCTCGTGTTCACCCGCGATCTCGGTTCCGTGGACAAGGCTTCAAGCTTCATGCTTATCGGTTACGACGAGATACAGGACATCGAATACATGTACAAGCGCTACAAGGCCTATTGGGCTCACGAGGGCAAGGTGACGATCTTCGATATGTTCAACCGCCTGAACAAGGATTACGCATCCATCATGAAGCGTTGCCGCGATTTCGACAAGGTGATTTACGACGACGGTATGAAGGCCGGCGACAAGAAGTATGCCGAACTGCTGTCTGCGAGCTATCGTCATGTCATCGCTGCCCATAAGCTGTTCAAGGATGACGAAGGCAACCTGCTGTTCTTCTCGAAGGAGAACAACTCCAATGGCTGCGTCAACACTGTTGACCTTACGTACCCTGAGTCGCCGCTGTTCCTCGTCTATAACCCCGACCTGCAGAAAGCGCAGATGACCTCGATCTTCGACTACAGCCTCTCCGGCCGCTGGACGAAGCCCTTCGCAGCGCACGACCTGGGCACCTATCCCATTGCCAATGGTCAGGTCTATGGCGGCGACATGCCGCTGGAGGAAGCCGGCAATATGCTCACGCTGGCTGCTCAGATCTGCCGCATCGAAGGCAACACCAGCTATGTGGACAAATACTGGGAGGTCATCACGACGTGGGCCGACTACCTCTCGGAGAACGGCCAGGATCCTGCCAACCAGCTCTGCACCGACGACTTCGCCGGCCACTGGGCTCACAACTGCAACCTCTCCGTCAAAGCGATCATGGGAATTGCCGGCTATGCTGAGATGGCACGCATCAAGGGCGACAAGGCTACCGCCGACAAATATATGGCCCGTGCCAAGGAGATGGCTGTGAAATGGGAACAGGACGCCCTCGAAGGCGACCACTACCGTCTGGCCTTCGACCGCGAGGACACCTGGAGCCAGAAGTACAACATGATCTGGGATAAGCTCTGGGGCACTAACCTCTTCCCCAACGGCGCCATGGAGCGCGACGTGCAGTACTATCTGACGAAGCAGAACAAATATGGTCTGCCCCTCGACTGTCGCAAGGACTACACCAAGAGCGACTGGATCATGTGGACGGCCGGTATGGCCAAGGACAAGGCTGATTTCCTGAAGTTCGTGGCTCCGCTCTACGACTATATGAACGAGACGGGATCGCGTGTTCCTACCAGCGACTGGTACGACACGAAGACCGGCTTGATGGTGGGCTTCAAGGCACGCTCAGTCATCGCTGGTCACTGGATGCGCGTCCTGGTGGATCGAGAAGTTAAATAACATTACTAATAAAACCCTAATACACAATGGCAAAGAAACTGAAAGTTAAACAGTTTGCGTCATTAGTCCTCATTGCTGCCGTGCTCGTAGGCTTCGCAACCACCGGTTGCGAGTCTTCGACCACGGTTGAAGACTATTATGGCGTTCAGCCGTCGGCACCCTTCGATCCCTCGAAGCCCGTGACGATAACTGAATTTACTCCTACGTCGGGAAGTGTTGGCCAGCAGATCTGCATCAAGGGATCCAATTTCGGCAACGACACTTCCATGGTTCATGTCACGATTGGCGGCAAGGAAGCTGTCGTCGTCAATGTGAAGAACGAAGCCATCTACGCCTATGTCCCCAGCGCGGCCTACGACAAGATCGAAGGCTTGACGCTGAAGGGATCCGTAGCCGTCACTGTCAGCAACAAGACGGGCAAGGCACCGGGCTTCTTCACCTATGAGCGCAAGATGGTTGTCGGCCGTCTTTGCGGTAAGTTTTACGAAAAAGAGTCGGATGTCGTATGGGCTGACGGCTCCTTCGCCAGCAACATCGAAGATGTCAGCGGCTTCAAGAACGACGGTGTGATGCAGTTCTCACCCTACAACCACGACCATCTGTTCATCGTTTACGACCAGGAGCCGCACTTCGGTACGGTGGCTCACGGCATCCAATTGCTCGATCTGAAGAACAAGACGGTGCAAACCATTCTGCCGCTGTCCATGTTCAACAACGAGCGCCTTCGTACGATAGACTTTGCCGTTGATCCCTTCGCCTACAACGAGGACGGCTCTTTCGAGACGGACGAGGACGGCTCCATCATCGGCTATGCTCCGGACAACTGGATTGACACGGCGACGCCCGACCAGAAGCGCTGGCGCGAGCACCTCATCATTTCGGCCGATAACGACGACCCCAACTATCGTGCTCACTCCGTCTATATCGTGGATCGTGACGCCGAAGGCAATTTCAGCCGCAACTCACAGGTACGTCAGCTGGCTAACTATCGCCAGTGCAATGGCGCAAGCCTGCATCCCGTCAATGGCGAGCTCTATTTCACCAGCTATCAGAAAGGTGAAGTGATCCGTCTCGACATGGACAAGTACTGGGAGACCCTGCTTCCCAACAGCGGACATTCGACGTGGGATCCTTATGTGAACAACAACCTTACTGATGTGGCCTCCGGCGCTACTTCGGGCACAGGTGCTTTCGAAATCCTGTTCACGGTTCAGGATACCTACTGGGAGTTCCAGATCGATATCCATCCTTCAGGCAAGTTCGCCTACATCGTTGTCATCAACCGCAACTACATCCTGCGTACGGATTACAACGAGCAGACCAAGCGTTTCTCTGCTCCTTATGTCATCGCAGGTGACATGAGTGCTGAAGGCTTCACTGACGGGGTCGGTAAGAGCGCCCGTCTGCGTCGCCCGTATCAGGGCACCTTCGTCAAGAACGAGGAATATGAGGCTGCAGGCAATGATGACATCTACGACTTCTACTTCTGCGACAGCCGTAACGATGCCATCCGTCTGCTCACACCCGAAGGCATCGTGAAGACCTACGCCGGCGGCAGCGCAGCTACTCATGCTGATGGCGAGACCTACGGCAATGAGAATGGCGAGTTGCGCGATTTCGCACGCTTCCATCGTCCTACGGGACTCGTGAACGACGTGCACCGCGATGCCATCACTGGCGAGAATACTCTGATTTTCTACATCCTCGATACCAGCAACTACTGCATCCGTACCATCACGATGGAGGAGAACCTGGATGCACAGTCCGAGGGTAGTCCTGAAGATCCAATCGTTGAACCGTAAAGATTCGGACCATTATGAAGAAATATATTTCCATACTGCTTCTCCTGCTCGGCACCACGTTCACGGCGCTGGCTCAGCAGGAAGTCACCGTCACCGGTGTCGTGAAAGACGCTACGGGCGAACCCCTGCCAGGTGCCAACGTCACCGTCAAGGACGCCAAGGGCTTAGGCACCATCACCAACATGGATGGTGAATATACGATTAAAGTTGAACAATACAAGACGCTGGTCTTCTCCTTCATGGGCTTCGAATCCCAGGAAGTGCTCATCAAGGATCAGCGCAAGGTTGACATCACCCTCCAGGAGACATCGACCAAGGCCATGGACGAACTCGTCGTCACGGGTATGACCACCCAGAAGAAACTGACGCTGACGGGTGCCATCACCAACGTGAAGATGGAGGAGCTGAAGCACTTCAACACGTCCAACCTCACCAATACCCTGGCAGGTAACGTCGCCGGTGTGCTGGCCTTCCAGAAGTCCGGTCAGCCGGGTAAGAACACCTCTGAGTTCTGGATCCGTGGTATCTCCACTTTCGGTGCCAGCTCCAAGGCCTACATCCTTGTCGATGGTTTCGAACGCGAGAACATCGATGACATCAACATCGAGGACATCGAATCGTTTTCCGTGCTGAAGGATGCCTCCGCCACTGCCATCTACGGTTCCAAGGGTGCTAACGGCGTATTGCTCATCACTACGAAGCACGGTAAGGCCGGTAAGGTGAACATCAACGGTAAGTTCGAGACCTCGTACAACACGCGTACCATCACGCCGGAGTTCGTCAGCGGCTTCGACTATGCCAACTATTTGAACGAAGCACGCGTGACGCGTAACCTCGGTGTGCTCTATCAGCCCGTCGAGCTCGACATTATCCGCTACGGACTGGATCCCGACCTCTATCCTAACGTCGATTGGCAGGACCTCCTCCTGAAGGACGGGGCCATGAGCTATCGTGCCAACCTGAACATCAGCGGCGGTGGTGAGACAGCGCGCTACTACGTGTCGATGGCTTACACGCAGGACGAAGGTATGTACAAGACTGACAAGACGCTGCGCGACCGCTACGACACCAATGCCAACTACGACCGTTGGAACTACCGCATGAACGTCGATGTCGATGTGACGAAGACCACCGTCCTGAAGCTCGGTATCAGTGGTAACCTCAACAAACGTAACTCTCCGGGTATCGGCGACGACAAGGTCTGGGGACAGATGTTCGGCTACAATCCTCTTTATACGCCTGTGCTCTACAGCAATGGTCTCTATCCTGCAAAGGGCGTTTTCAACGAGACCGAGGAGAACGGCGCCACGACCTACACGCTCGACGAGAACTACATCAACCCGTGGGTGAGCTCCACGCAGACGGGTTACAACACCGAATGGCAAAATAATATCCAGACCAATGTCACCCTGGAACAAGACCTGAAGTTCATCACCAAGGGTCTGAGGTTCACGGGACGTTTCGGCTACGACACCTACAACAGCAACAGTATTCAGCACCACCGCCTGCCTGCCCTCTACGCCGCTCGCAGCCGCAACACCGAGACCGGTCAGCTGGACTTCCAGCAGGTTCAGTCCGTGCGTGACATGACGCAGTCGAGTGCCAACAGCGGTTCGCGCCGCGAGTTCCTCGACCTGTTGCTCCACTGGGACCGCCAGTTCGCCGATTACCACAACCTGGCTGCCAACGTGAAATTCACGGAGGACCAGAACATCTCCACCCAGAACCTTGGCACGGATATCAAGAACTCCGTATCGCGCAAGAACAAGGGTTTGGCTGCTCAGGTCACTTATAACTTCGCTTCACGCTACTTCGCTGACTTCAACTTCGGTTACAACGGTTCCGAAAATTTCGCCGACGGCCACCGCTGGGGCTTCTTCCCCGCATGGTCAGTGGCATGGAACGTAGGCGAGGAGCCCTGGGTGAAGAACAAGGTCAGCTGGCTGGATATGTTTAAGATCCGTTTCTCCAACGGTCGTGTCGGTTCCGACGCCACGGGCAGCAACCGTTTCCCCTACCTCTACACGCTGGAACAGTCCGGCAACGGCTACATCTGGGGTCAGAACGGTCAGAACGCCTACGGCTCCGTCCGCTATCGTCAGGTGGCTTCGGAATATGTCACATGGGAAGTCGCAACGAAGAACGACCTCGGTGTTGACCTCGTGCTGTTCAACAACAAGTTCTCCTTGACGATGGACTACTTCGACGAGAAGCGTACCGGCATCTTCCAGGAGCGTCGCTTCCTGCCCACCACCGTCGGTCTCGAGTACTGGGACAATGGCGGTTGGAACTACCCGAAGGCCAACGTAGGCGCTGTGAGCTCACGCGGTTTCGACGGCAACTTCTCCTACAATGACAAGTTCGGCGACGTGGGCCTCACTGTCCGCGGAAACATCACTTACAGCAAGAACCGTATCGACGAGTACGACGAGGAGAACAACGTTTACGCTTATCAGAACCAATATGGCTATCGCGTCGATCAGGTGCGCGGCCTCATCGCCCTCGGACTCTTCAAGGACTACGATGATATCCGCAACAGCCCGGTACAGGAGTTCGGCACGGTGCAGCCCGGTGATATTAAATATAAGGATGTCAATGGCGACGGTGTCGTCAACAATGGTGACGTTTGCGCCATCGGTGCCACGAGCCGTCCGAGCCTGATCTACGGTCTCGGTTTCACGATCACGTGGAAGGGTCTCGACTTCAACGTTCATCTCCAGGGTGCCGGCAAGAGCACTTTCCCGACCTACGGCAAGTGTGTCTGGGCATTCAGCGAGAGCCAGTGGGGTAATATTTTCAAGGGTACGCTGGACAACCGCTGGGTGGACCGCGAGACAGCCGTCAAGCTGGGCATTCAGGCCAACGAAGATCCCAACGCCACCTATCCGCGTCTGAGCTATGGAGGCAACTCGAACAACGACCGTAACTCCACCTTCTGGCTGCGCGACGGCCGTTATCTCCGCCTGAAGAACATCGACATCGGCTACACGCTGCCCAAGCGTATCGTCAATGCCATCCACTTCCAGAGCATCCGCGTCTATGTCGCCGGCACCAACCTGTTCTTCCTCCACAAGAAGTTCGACACGTGGGATCCTGAATCCCTGCAGCCGCGCGGCGAGGACTATCCTATCACCAAGGCCATCACAGCCGGTTTGCAAGTTAATATCTAGACCCACCCTAACCCTCCCTGTGAGGGAGGGAATGGTTACCTAACATGAATAGATAATAATTCAAAGATATGAGATACATTATGAAAACATATAAGAGCTATATACAAAGGTATATACTCCCCTCCCTCACAGGGAGGGGCAGGGGGGTGGGTCTTCTTCTGGCCATATTCCTGATTACCTCCTGTGCCGACCTCGACTCCGACAAATATTTTGGCGACCGTAAGACGCTCGAAAGCGTGTTCACCGATCGCGAGCAAGTGGATATGTGGTTGGCTCATGCCTATTCCTTCCTCACCGGCAGCAACTTCGAGGTTTGCTCCAAGGGCGGCACCGGTGGCGAAAACTCGGCATGGAACCCGTTCTGCTTTGCCGATGATATCTATTATGGCGACCGTGACTATGCCTATGGCGATGCCAAGGACCGCGGCTTCACCTCATACAACACCTTCCGCGAAGGAGGCTACACCGAAGCTGTCGGCCAGGACGCGTGGGTACGTTCCTACCAAGGCATCTACCAGGCGAGCATCTTCATCAAGAACATCGACCAGAACACCGACCTGAGCGAGGAGGACCGCATCGACAAGAAGGGTCAGGCTCGTTTCGTGCGCGCTTACTACTATTGGCTGCTCCTGCGTAAGTTCGGTCCTGTGCCTATCATGGCTGATGAAGGTGCCGACTACACGCTCGAGTACGACGATCTGGCTACGCCGCGTTCCACCTACGAAGAGGTCGCCACTTACATCGCTGATGAGATGGCGAAGGCTGCCAACGAGATTTCTCCACGTTGGACCAACAAACGTGATGAGGCCAACATAGCTCGTCCCACACGTGGCGCTTGTCTGGCCACGCGTGCCATCGCCCTCACTTACGCTGCCAGCCCCCTGGCAAATGGTCAGCTGAAGAACGGCAAGCACCCGTCCAACGTCACCGATGACATCGCCAAGAACCTCAAGAACTTCGATGGCAAACATCTTCTCTCGCTCGACTACGACGAGTCGAAATGGGCGCGCGCTGCGGCCGCATGCAAAGACGTCATGGAACTCGGAGGCTACGAGCTTTACCACGCTGGTATCAACACCGTCGAAGCTGACGGCGCACCGCTCACCGTGGCTCCCGACTACGACCCTGTCTTCTCGGAGAACAACTGGCCCAATGGTTGGAAGGATGTCGATCCTTACCTCTCCTACCGCAACCTGTTCAACGGAACGGCAAGTGCCGTGGATAATCCTGAGCTCATCTTCACCCGCGGTTCCAACATGAACATGGGCGACAATGACAATGGTCTCGGCGCTATGGTGGCTCACTCCATGCCGGTATCCCTCAACGGATGGAACACCCACGGCATGACGCAGAAGATGTGCGACACCTATTATATGAAGGACGGCTCCGATGTCCCCGGCATGTACCGCGAATGGCGTCAGGAAGGCGTCGAAGGCAACGATATGGGTAACTCGCAGGACCGTGCTACCGGTTGGACAACACGTACCGAGATCCAGAATGGCGACTATCCTGAATTGTCCCAGAACCTGCGACGTTTCCCCGGCATGAATGTGTCGAAGCAGTATGTAGGCCGCGAGCCGCGCTTCTACGCCAGCGTAGCCTATAGCGGCAGCTACTGGGAGCAGCTTCAGAACCCCACCACGTCGCAGCGCAATGCTCAGATCTTCTACTATCGTTCCGGCGGCAATGGCTATATCAACGCTTTCTCCTATCTCCGCACGGGTATCGGTATCAAGAAGTTCTATCATCCCGATGACTTCCGCGATGCACAGCACGACTACGGCCATCTGCGCGAGAAATTCGAGCCCGCCATTCGCTATGCTGACATCCTGCTGATGTATGCCGAGTGCCTCAACGAGCTCACCAAGAGCTACACCGTCAAGAGCTGGAAAGGCCAGGACATGACCATCAGCCGCAATATCGACGAGATGAAGAAGGGCGTGCAGCCCATCCGCATCCGCGCCGGTTTGCACGACTACACAGCCGAAGAGTATGACAATCGCGATGCCTTCCGCGCCAAGATCAAGCGCGAGCGCATGATCGAGTTCATGGGCGAGGGAAAGCGTTACTTCGACCTCCGTCGTTGGATGGACGCTCCCGTCGAGGAAAACAAGCGCGTCTATGGACTCAATGTCTTCCAGACATCACAGAACCGCGACGAGTTCATGCAAGTCATTCCCGTCTATAATCTCTCTGCCAACTTCAACGACAAGATGTACTTCTGGCCCATCTCACACACCGACCTCAAGCGCAACAAGAATCTTGTCCAGAATCCCGGATGGCAGTACAACGACTAAGCGACCCACCCCTCACCCTCCCTGTGAGGGAGGGGGGGTCACCTGACAAGAATAGATAATAATTCAAAGATATGAGATACATTATGAAAACATATAAAAGCTTTGGTCTGCTGCTCCTTCTAGCCATTCCATGTTTTGTAGCCTGCAACGACGAGTGGAAGGAAGAGCAATACCAGCACTACATCAGCTTCAAGGCTCCTTTGAATGACAATGGCGTCACTTCCGTGTACGTACCTTTTACCCGTCACGACGACAATGGCAAGCCCATCTACGGCGGCACAGGTCTGTCGCACTACGACCTGCCGGTCATCGTCAGCGGCACGACAACCAACGACCGTGACATCGTCGTCAAATTCGGCCACAGCGATACGCTCCAACAGCTCAACTTCGAGCGTTTCGGTTCGCCTGCCTATCGCGCTGACATCGTTGACCTCTACTACAAGGACATGAGCAGCTACGCCTCCTATCCCTCCACCCTCACCATTCCCAAGGGAAAGGACGTAGAGTTGCTGCGCGTGAAGTTTGATTTCAACGGCATCGACATGAAGGACAAGTGGGTTCTCCCCATCGAGATCCTCAGGGACGACAGCTATCAGCCCCATCCGCGTAAGAACTATGCCAAGGCGATGCTGCGCGTATATCCTTACAACGACTACTCTGGCAACTACTCTGCCACGACGCTCACCATCACCAACGCCGACGATCCCACCAACGCAACGGGTATGGAGACGGCTCGCGGTTACGTCGTCGATGAGAACGCCATCTTCTTCTTTGCAGGCAACATCGATGAGACACGCGTTGACCGCCAGAACTACAAGGTGTTCTTCAAGTTTATCCCCGATGCTGCCAATCCCAACATCGGAACCATCGAACTCTCGTCCGACAACGCCGAGAAGAACAAGTTCCTGAACGTCGGTCAAGCATCCTACCGCATCTACGAGCAGATGGACGAAGTGCAACCTTGGCTCATGCACCGCTATGTCATCATCAGCGGTATTGAGTACAACTACACCGACTACACTTCCGTCGAAGGCTACGAGATGAACTACACCGTCAAAGGCATTCTCACGCTCGAACGTCAACTCAACACCCAGATTCCGAATGAAGATCAAGCTATTCAGTGGTAAGACGCACTTTATACTGACTGCGCTGCTGTTCCTCATGAGCAGCGGCGCAGCCGTCTCTGCTCCCGTTGACTACGTCTCGCCCCTTGTCGGCACGATGTCTAAGCACTCGCTATCCACGGGCAACACTTATCCCGCCATCGCCCTGCCGTGGGGAATGAATTTCTGGACGCCGCAGACGGGACGTATGGGCGACGGCTGGGCGTATGTCTATACCGAGGATAAGCTGCGCGGCATCAAACAGACCCACCAGCCATCCCCGTGGATCAACGACTACGGACAGTTCGCCATCATGCCTACCACGCGCACCGTCTTCCGTGAAGATGATCGTGCATCGTGGTTCAGCCATAAAGCCGAGACTGCTACACCTTATTATTATAAGGTATATCTCGCCGACTGGGACGTCGTGGCCGAACTGGCGCCTACGGAGCGCGCTGCCATCATGAGGATCACCTATCCCCAGACCGCTGAGGCACGCGTTGTCATCGATCCCTTCGACAAGGGGTCCTACGTCGCCATCGACGCCGCACAACGCCGTGTCTTAGGCTACACCACCAAGAACAGCGGTGGCGTGCCTGAAGGCTTCAAGAACTATTTCGTCATCGAGTTCTCGCACCCCATCACCTTCGCGGCCACTGCCGATAAGGGCGAACTCATGGAGGGCCGTGTGGAACTCAAGAGCGACCATGCCGGCGCTGTCGTCGGCTTCCCGACGCTGAAACGGGGCGAGCAGGTGACCCTCCGCATCGCCTCGTCCTTCATCAGCTTCGAACAGGCCCAGCGCAACTTGAATGAACTGGGCAACCGCTCCTTCGACGAGGTCTGCGAAGCAGGACGCCAGCGATGGGACGACGTTCTTGGGCGCATTCGCGTCGAAGACGATAACATCGACCACCTCCGCACCTTCTACTCCTGCCTCTACCGCTCCGTACTCTTTCCACGCTCATTCTTCGAGTACGACGCCGCAGGCAATCCCATTCACTACAGCCCCCACACGGGGCAGACCCTGCCGGGCCGCTATTTCACCGACACCGGTTTCTGGGACACCTTCCGCTGCCTCTTCCCCCTCTTGAACCTCGTCTATCCCGAGATGAATGTCCAGATGCAGGAGGGCCTCGCCAACTGCTACAAGGAGAGCGGCTTCCTGCCCGAATGGGCGAGCCCGGGCCATCGCGGCTGTATGGTTGGCAACAATTCCGCCTCCGTCGTCGCTGATGCCTACCTGAAATTAGTTGACGAGTTGACGAGTAAACAAGTTGACAAGTTGAATCCTCAAAGCAAACAACTTGTCAACTCGTCAACTAAAAACTCGTCAACTTTCCCTTACGACATTGAGACCCTCTGGCAAGCCGTCGTCCACGGCGCCAACGCTGTCCACCCCCAGGTCTCCTCTACGGGCCGCCTCGGCTTCGACTACTACAACCGCCTCGGCTACGTGCCCTACGATGTTGACATCCGCGAATCCGTAGCCCGTACCCTCGAGTATGCCTACGACGACTGGTGCATCTACCAGCTCGGACGCAAGCTCGGCAAGAAGGAGAAGGAGTTGAAACCCTTCCGCGAGCACGCCATGAACTACAAGAACGTCTTCGACCAGGAAACCAAACTCATGCGCGGCCGCAACAAGGATGGCCGTTTCCAGTCGCCCTTCAACCCCTTGAAGTGGGGCGATGCCTTCACCGAGGGCAATGCCTGGCACTACACCTGGTCCGTCTTCCACGACCCCGAAGGCCTCATCCGGCTCATGGGCGGCAAGGACGTCTTCGTAGCCATGCTCGACTCCGTGTTCAACGTCCCGCCCCTCTTCGACGAGAGCTACTACGGCGGTGTCATCCACGAGATACGCGAGATGCAGATCATGAATATGGGCAACTATGCCCACGGCAACCAGCCCATCCAACACATGATCTACCTCTACGACTGGGCCGGTCAGCCCTGGAAGGCTCAACAGCGCGTACGTGAAGTCATGGATCGTTTCTACACCCCGGCGCCCGACGGCTACTGCGGCGACGAGGATAACGGCCAGACCTCTGCCTGGTATGTCTTCTCCGCCCTCGGCTTCTATCCCGTCTGCCCCGGCTCTGGCGAATATGCCCTCGGCACCCCCTATTTCCGCCGCGCCACCGTCACCCTCCCCGCCGGCAAAACCCTCACCATCGAGGCCTCTCTGTCCGACCGTTCCTCCGCCGCCTCCCCCCTCCCCGCCGGGGCTTCTCTGCCCTCCGCCTCCTCTCTCCCCGCTGAGGCTTCTCTCCCCGCCGTGGGTCCTGTGTCCGACGGTTTGTCCGTCGGATCCCCCTCCCCCCTTCCCCCCTACATCCAGGCCATGATCTTCAACGGCCAGCCCTACACCCGCAACTACCTACGCCACGAAGATCTCCTGCGCGGCGGCAGTATTCAGTTCCAGCTCAGCGCCACACCCAACCGCTCACGCGGTACATCCGATGCCGACGCCCCCTATAGCTTCTCCAAAGAAAAATAGAAGACAATGAACATAACACACAAACTCATCTTCACCATAGCCCTCACCTTAGCCGCCGCCCCCTCCCTTACGGGGACGGCAGGTGCCCAACCCGTCGAGTCACTGCGTCGCGCCATAGCCATCACTGACGCCACCATGAAGACCTCCTTCACGGGCAACGACATGCGAATGTACGACACCTACAACACCGCCACCCATCAAGGCAGCGGCGTGGCTGACGTGTGGCCCTACACCGCCGCACTCGAGGCGCACTGCTCCGTGCTCGAAGCCCTCGAAGCCCTCAAGGAGAAGGCCCCCGACCTCTACAACGAGAACCACGACCGATTTGTCACACGTCTGCGCCAGCTCTACGACAACCTCGAATACTACGCCGGTTCCTACCAGCTCAACTCCTACGCCCACGTGGCACGGTGGACCATCTACGGCGTACATCGTGGCGGCTCCAAGGGTACGGCAGCCGTCACGGGCATCGAGAACGTTTACGACGACCAGATGTGGATTTGCCGCGAACTCGTTCGCGCCTACCGTCTCACGGGCTACGACGCCTATCTCAAGACCGCCGAGAAGCTCGCCAACTACTGCATCGAAGGCTGGGACTGCTGTCTCGACCCCGATGGCAACGAATACGGAGGCATCAGCTGGGGACCTGGCTACAATAGCAAACACTCCTGCTCCAACGGGCCCCTCATCCAGCCCCTCGTGTGGCTCGCCGACATCTACCGCGCCGACGACGAAGCCGAGGACCTGCGCCACTATTACATCGAGCCAGATGGCACGCGCACTTCCGTCATGCGGCGTCATTCCGATCAGTACATGGAGTTTGCCCGCAAGATCTATGCCTGGCAGAAAGAGAAGCTCCTCGATCCCTCACGAGGCGTCTATTTCGACATGTGTGGAGCCGTGTCGGGCGACATCAAGTATGTCAAGGTCGGACGCTTCAACTATCGCGACCATGTCGATCTCCACGGAGCCAATGGCACGGCCTACACCTACAACACAGGCACCATGCTGGCCGGAGCTGCCGAGCTGTACCGCGTCACAGGTGACGAGGCATACCACACCGACCTCAACGACCTCTGCCGCAACAGCCTGCAGCGCTTCTCCACACGCCAGCGCGTCAACGGACGCATCTTCCGCACCTGGCCCACAGACCCTGAGGCCACCAGCGGCTTCAACACATGGTTCGACGATGTCCTCATGCGCGCCTATGTCGATGCCTATCCCTACAACGACACCAACAGCTCCACCGACGCCCTCAACTCCTTCCTCGAGGATCTCGACTACGCCTGGGACAACTTCCGCCGCGACGACCTCCTGCCCATACACCTCGTTAAAGGCTGGGACAATGGCGACGTCACCAAGGGCTTCCATCAGCTCGCCTTCGCCTCGGAGTACGCCATGCTCGCCATCTGGCAGGCCACGCAACCCGAGCCCGAGCCCGACGCCATCGGTTCTATTCACGGCAGCCGCGACCCCTACGACGCTGGCAGCCATACCTTTTATGCCCTTTCCGGCGCCCCTTCGCAGCCCCCTTTTCATCGTGGCATATACATCATCGGAGGCCGTAAGGTCATGGTGAAGTGAACCTTCGCGGGAGCTACGCTATCGGAGCCGCTTTGCGATACCCCATGCCGGTGACATGACAAATGATGTTGCCGGCATGATTCGTCACACGCACCTCCACCGAGGGAACCTTATGGTGGTTGGCCACGTGTACAGCTTCCGCACGCAGCACGTCACCCTCCTTGGCGCTCGACACATACATGATGCTGTTGGCGATGCCGAAGGTGAGCTGGCCGCTGACGTTCATCAGGGCCGCAATCGCCAGATCCGCCAACGTGAACAGAGCGCCACCCTGGCACACATGACCCCCGTTCAGATGCTCGGCCGTCACCGTCATCTCAGCCACTGCATGCTGCTCATCGACTTCTGTGATCCTGCAGCCGGCGTTGGCCGCAAAACGGTCAGCCTGATTCAGATAATCCTGTATATTCATTGTCCTATTATCGTTATCTTTTTTTAGTTGACGAGTTGACGAGTTGACAAGTTGACGAGTTGTTAGTTATCGTTATCGTTATCGTCTTCGTTGCATTAATTGTGAATTGTGAATTATGAATTGTGAATTATGAATTGTGCGTATAGAACAGGTACTTATCGTAATAACCAAATTTTTGCCTAAAAAGGTTATCGGAATAAACGATTATTTGCCACTTTCGCTTATCGCAATAACCGATTTAGCCGGTTTCCAAAGTCCATCCGTTACACCTTCAACGTTTATCCGTTACACCATTAACGTTTATCCGTTATAACTCTAACGAATGTTCGTTACACCTTTAACGAATGTTCGTTACGACTCTAACGAATGTTCGTTACGACTTTAACGAACATTCGTTCAGCCACCCGCCTATAGTCCCGCGTAGCTATTGTCTTCGTTTTAGTCATTGTCTTTATTTCTCTTTTTTTGCTGCTCGTATCAAAATAATCACTACCTTTGCGGTGGATTAACAAATCTAGACAATCTAGACAATCCCCCCCCTAGCCAATCGCCCTCTTCAGCTGCTTCTCTCGCGCTTCCACTTCCTCCGCGAGTATCGTTCTGCGGCCGTTTTTGTAGTCGTCATAGTTACTTTTTCCCCCGCTGTAGCCGAACTGGCTTTCGGCGATGGCGACGGGCGGGATGTCAGCTATCAGTTCCAGTTTCTTCGCCGCCTTGAACGTGGTGATGGTATCTTTCCCCTTTTTCTCCCTGACAAAAGATCGTATCACCTCGAGCACGGCTTCGCGCTGCTCGGCCGCAACGATCAGCATGTCGTGCTTGTTGTCGGACGTCAGTGACCTGCCCCTTTGGCGCTCTTTCTTTTCCCCGCCGCTGTTTACGACTTTGACAAACTTGTTGTCGTGAATATCGAACATGGGTCCGTTGAATGTGACGGGGCCCTTGAAGGTCACGCCTAATGTCTTCTGCTCCTTTGCCATTATAAGTCCTTGGTTACATTCACTTTGTTGTTTCCTGTGATTTCATACATCGCCCCGAACTGCGGGTTCTTGATGACGACTCGTGGCGGTTGCTCCTTGAAGCAGCCAGCCTTTTTCATCTCATTGTAGGCTTCGTTCCACGCGCTGTTGCCGCGGAACATGAGCTGCATGAAATTCCTGGCGTAGATGCGCTCGGTCAGCGTCTCCAAGTCGTTGAAGCCTCTAATGATTTCATCTTTAGTGATATGCGGAGCCGTCAGCCCGGCTATCTTCTTGTCTCTTTCGGCCAATGCCTCGTGATACGACACGAGCTCCCACCATCCCCTCATGCCCTCGACTTTGCAGAACAGTTTGGGCGTCGTATACAGCTGCCGGCGGATTGTTGCTTCGATGTCGCTTTTAGGCTTATAGTTAATGCGAGGAATCACGCGAGGGTAAATGTCCTTAAGCCTGGCTCTTCCGCCAAGCTCCTCCAGCGCTCTCCTGACCGCCTCCTTGTGCGTCAATATTTCTTGTTTTTTCATACGGAATGCAAAGGTATGAAAAAAGTGGATCCGCACCCAATGGTCGGATCATGGCGCCTCATATTTTGAACTTATTTAACGTTTGGGGAGCGTTTCGGCGCATGAAAGCGTTACGATAGGCCCTGTCCTCAGAAGGGCAGTTCGTCCCATGGCTCCTCAGCCACTTCCTCGGGCGCGTTCAGG
The DNA here is from genome assembly GCA_016280855.1 of Bacteroidaceae bacterium. GTDB lineage: Bacteria > Bacteroidota > Bacteroidia > Bacteroidales > Bacteroidaceae > Physcousia. The sequence continues at coordinate 3,634 of JAEEHP010000127.1, read as the reverse complement.
CTCATGAACTCCCGTGCTGCCAGCAGGTCGGGCAGATGGCGGCAGTGGCTGCGCCACACGTCGCCGTCCTCGAGGCGTTGGCGGCGCTGGCGGCTGAGGTCTAAGAACGCCGCGTCCTGCTCGATGCCAAGGTAGCGGCGGCCACATAGGTTGGCTGCAATACCGGTAGTGCCAGAACCCGAGAAGGGGTCGAGCACCCATCCGCGCTGCGGCGTAGAAGCCAGGATGATGCGTGTGAGCAGCGACAGCGGCTTCTGCGTCGGATGCTTTCGGCCGTCCACCTTCTCCCATGGCGCTATGGCTGGCAGGCGCCACACGTCGGTCATCTGCTTGCCGCCGTTGAGGTGGCGCATGAGTTCGTAGTTGAACACGTGCGTCCGCTTGCGCTCGCGCCGCGCCCAGATGACGAATTCCGTGGAGTAGGTGAAGAAGCGGCATGAGATGTTAGCGGGCGGGTTGGACTTCTGCCACGTGATGACATTCAGGATCTTAAAACCCAGCTCCGTCATCAGATGCGCCACGGAGAAGACGTTATGGTAGGTTCCGGACACCCAAATCGAGCCGCCCGGCTTCAGCTTCTTGCGGCACTCCGTGAGCCACGCCCGGTTGAAGGCATCGACTTCCTCTGAGCTGCGCACCTTGTCCCATTCGCCCTTGTCCACGCAAACCACTTTGCCCGCCTGCATCGATATGCCTCCGCTCGACAGGAAGTAAGGCGGGTCGGCGAAGACGGCGTCGAACTCAAAGCGGAATTGGCTGAGCAGCTCCACGCAGTCGCCCTGCAGGAGGGTGAAATCACGATCCGCGGAACGGTAGTACGGGGTGATCATTGTCGTATAAGTTCAAGGAAAGAGCCGATGTCCGTGAGGTTATAGACGCTGGGAATCGTGTTGTAAGCCTCTTCCAGTTTGTTGCGCGCAGACTTCCATCCGATGCCGTCGGTGATCCATACGAACTCAAAGCCTTTCAGTGAATTAATCTTCGGCGCCAGCTCCGTATAGGCACGCGCCACTTCGTTGAGTTTCGAGCCGCCGCCGCTGTAGAAGTTCACCTCGATGAGGTATTTCTTCGCCGGTGTCTCGATGAAGAAGTCAAAGCGTTTCTCATCCGTGCCCAGCACCGAGAGCTCACGGAACTCCGACGAATAGACCTCCTGGCGGAACCGTATTCCATGTTCGCCGAAAATCTTCGCCACGGTGTTCTCCATGATATGTCCGCTGCGGTTCTTGCGCGCATTCGTGTCGAGCCCCGTCTCAATGCCAAAGACATAGTCCACGAGATTCTTGATGCGGCGCGATGCGAAGATCTCTGCCAAGCCCGTCTCCCGCAGGAACTCGCAGACCTTCGCTGCAGAGCGGAAATAGCTCTTCAGCAACACCACATTTCCCGCGCTATCTACGACGGGCTTGCGGCCCTCGTCCCTGACGGCAATGAGTATGCCGAGCACCTCGAACACAGCCGGGTCGCGCTGCCAGATCTCCTCCACGCCCCGCTGCAAATCGTCTTTGCCGATGAGATAGTTCAGCGTGTTCAGACTCATTTCCACCTCCGCCACGTTGGCCGAGATCTTGTCGAAGTCGCAGAAGAAATCCAACGTCTGATTCGTCTCTTGAAGTTGAGACATAAACAAGTTAAAGTCCTTATTCATAGTTCTTAATGATGAGTTCGGTAAGCTTGCCTCGTTTCTCGGGATTCGCATTGATGAAGCGGGCGGCAGAGACACGATCGATGCGATAATCACGGTACAGCTCCTCGAAGAAAATGTCTTCGGGATTCTTGGCCGAGCAGTCCGCATTGCTCTCCATCCACAGGCAGCCTTCGGCGGACAACCGATGACAAAAAGCTGCCAGGGCGCGCTGGTCGTCGTCGTTGAAATCGCCCTTGGCGTATGCCGTGAAGCTTGACGTGGCGTCCAAGGGACGATAGGGCGGGTCGAGATAGACAAACGTCAGGCCATCAGCGCATTGAAGCGTGTCGGCATAATCACCATGGCGTATCTCCACCGCCGCCTGCTGCAACAAGCAGCTGTCAGCCCGCAACAGTTCGGCGTGGCAGATCGTAGGGTTGGCGTAGCGCCCGAAAGGCACATTGAACAGCCCGTGACGGTTCACGCGGTAAAGGCCGTTGAAACATGTGCGGTTGAGGAAGATGAGTTGCGCCGCACGCTCCACGCCGTCGCCCTGCCGACGGTTGTAACGCTCGCGAACCTCGTAGAAAAGCTCGCTGCGCCCCTCCTGCTCAGCGACGGCGCGATAGGCCGTTTCCATCGCTGCGAGGCGGCTGACGAGCGCCTCCACGTCGTCCTTCACGGTGCGATAGGCGAGCACCAGATCCTCGTTGACATCATTGATCACCACTTTCTTCACGTTGTCAAAACGCTGCAACATGAAGAAAAGCATTGCGCCGCCGCCCACGAAGGGCTCGACATACGTAAACGGCTCATGCTGAATCCTTGCGGGCAGATGCGCCGACAGCTGGCTCAGCAGCTGTCCCTTGCCGCCCGCCCATTTCAAAAAAGGTCTTGCTTCTGTGCTCATTGCTCCTTTGTCGTTTCGCCGTGGACATAAAGAAAGCGCACCCTCCTCCTATTCCACCACTTAACGAAGGCCGTCCACCACAGAAGCCTGTACAGAGAGATGGAAAGGAAGGGGTACGCCTATACAAGACAGGCGTATCCGCATTCCCCAGAGACTCTCTGTAACTACTTAGTTTGGTGGACTGTTTTCGTCAAAAGTCTCTTAGAACTTAGATACTGCGATCTAATTCCACAAAGTTAGCTGCGCTCACGAAGAGCAACAAAAGCGGTGCAAAGGTAACGATTTCTTGCGAAAAGCCATCACTACCGCCCTGTTTTTTCATCTTTAGCGCCGATTTCTGTTCGATCGTAATCCGAAGCGTCCAGTACGATCTGACCATTGCGGTACGCTTGCCGGACCCGTCTCAGGGCCTCCGCTACGCTGTCGGCCTCCACTTCCACGGAGCGGCGCAGCACCTCTGTCACTTCGATGCAGAACTTCTTCATACGCCCTGCAAAGTAACACAAAATCCTGCAATAAAACGCCAAAAGATCACAAATTAACAGCGCGCAACACAAAAGATCATTTCGCCCGAGCGGTATAAAGCGGCGCGCCGCTTTAAGCCGCTTTTTTCTTTTGTCCACCTCTCCCTTTCTCCGTACCTTTGTCCCCGAGTAATAACCCCTAAAACTAAAAAGAAAGATTATGAAACAAATTAACAGCCTGAACGACCTCGATGAATTGTATGATTTCGTTGAGGGAATTTATAGTCGTATGTCTGACTACGTTGACACGATTAGCGACTACAAATTTGCTATCGAGATGCTGTATCTCGCTGATAAACATAGCGAAGATGTAGATGACGACGAACGTATAAACCGAAAGAACTACACACATGTCCGTGATGTGGCATTGGATAGTCTCAACCGTCTGCAAAGCAAATTGGAAGAATTATATTGCGACGAATGCAGTTCTGAGCTAAAAGGCGTTAGAAACGCTATCTATAGCCTTTCCGATTTTGCCAGTAGCATAATTGATCCCTTCACCACCATCGCCAACGAGACGGACACTACAGTCACGTTAATCCGCAAGGCTGACATACTCAGGGAGGCGATCGG
>JAEEHP010000126.1 GCA_016280855.1 Bacteroidaceae bacterium | reverse complement strand
TTCCCATCCCGAACAGAGAAGTTAAGCCCGCTTGCGCCGATGGTACTGCACACCCGTGGGAGAGTAGGTAGCCGCCACTTTTGCTCAGAAACCCTTCAGCCGAAAGGCTGGAGGGTTTCTTCGTAATGTATAATGTATAATGGACAATGGATAATGTATAATGTATAATGAGTTTCTTGGGTTGAGCAATTGGGCATTAAATAGGGTAAAGATGTACTTTGGGATAAACAATAGGGTATTTTGGTCAATTATTGTTGATTTATTGGTGGAAAATATAATACCTTTGTCGGCGAATCATTCAACGATCTTCCTATTTTACACTATAATGTCTATGTTCAAGAGATTTTTTCTGAGCACGTTGTTTGCTCTGACGTTTGGAGCCAGTGCGTTTGCGTTGACTGTTGACAACCTGCGAGTGCAGTCGTTGCGTAACCCAAGTGGCGTTGATCTTACCGCTTTGCAGTTCACCTGGCAGCTGCATTCCGATGAGCGTGGTGTTGTTCAAAACTCTTATCAACTCGTGCTCGCATCTGATGCTGACAGTGAGAGTGTTATCTATGACACGGGGGTCGTGCAAAGCCCGCAATCGGTTGGCGTTACCTTGAGTGGCTTGCCCCTGAAACCTGCCACACGCTACTTCTGGAAGGTGACGGTGGCTGACAACAAGGGTGAGACGGCAACCTCTACCGAGACGGCATACTTCGAGACGGGGCTGTTGGGTAGCGGATGGAGTGGTGCCAAATGGATACAGGCCAGTGATTTGAAAGCAGATGAGGAACCTACGGAGGTCACCGACTACATCGTTGAGGGAAAAGTGCGCATCGAGCATACTGCAGCAGGACTCTGCTTCGCGATGCAGGACAACTCGAACTTCTATTATTGGCAGTTGAACACCGAGGGCGACTACCCGCGTTTGCGTCCTCATGTGTGGAAGAACGGCAACCCGGCCTGCCTCGATAATATCAACCTCACAGGCAAGGTGGCATTAAATAATACCGACGAGTTCACATTGCGCATAGAAGTCGTAGGCGCCCGACGTGCACGAACCTTCATCAATGATGTCCTTGTGGATGAACGGACAGGCGACTTCAAATATGGACGCATCGGTATGCGTGAGGATCATGGTGAGCGCGACGGACAACCCGAGATAGGCGTTTATGATGATATCCGTGTGACGACAAGCGGTGGTGCCGTGCTCTTCGCAGAAGATTTCTCGTCGGGCAATGGCTTCGCGGGTGGCATCGTGACCAACGGCAAGCTGCGCATCGTGGGTTCCACTAACGGTCATGTCCTCGTGTGGCAGAAAGTGTCCGATGGTACTCATGTCCACTATGCTCTCGATTATGATATGTACTTGGTGAAGGCCAGTGCTGCCGTCATTTTCGCCTGTACGTCCTCCAATACTTATCACATGTGGCAGATCAATGCCAACGACAACAGCAATCCTGCCGTGCGTCACCACACGTACATTAACGGCAATCTTAGTTGGAACGATGCTCAGTTCACGCAGTTCAGCAAGAACGAGATCTTAGGACACAAGCACCACTATCGCATTGAAGTCGAGGATAATGCTATCCGTACCTATGTGGACGGCACCCTCGTAGATACGTTCACCGACAACACAGGCACAGCTGTCATGGGTGATATAGGAATGCGCGTGGATAATAACACAGGCGAAGAGGCTTACTACGACAACCTCGTCCTTACAGAATACGATGGTGACGGCACGCCGCATATCCGTCTGTCGGAGGACTTCGAGGATCTCTCGTCCGACTATTTCTTCGATGCTGCCATCGAAGAGTTTCAAAACAGTCGTATGTGCCACGTCAAGTCCGCTTCAGGCGAGAAGAAGGTGATGCAAACCACTACCGCAGGTATGCCTATGTTCCGCAAGACCTTCGATGTCAGCAAGGAAGTCGCTTCAGCCACACTCTTCACCAGCGGTTTGGGTGTTTACGACGTCTTCATGAACGGTCAGCGTGTCGGCCATGTACAGCCCGACGGCACAACGCTCTACGAAGAGCTCAAGCCCGGATGGACGGACTTCCGCTACCGTGTTTTCTATAGTTCGCACGACGTGACATCATTGTTGGCTGAAGGCAAGAACGCCATCGGTGCCATCGTCACACCGGGCTGGTGGGCAGGTGGCGTTATGCACGGCGCATACGGTTCGCCCAAGTTGGGTTTCCTGGCCAAGCTGCTCATCCGCTATACCGACGGCACCGAAGATACTGTTGTCAGCGACCTTAGCTGGCTGTCGTCCAAGGGCGGAGCCTTGAAGCTGGGAGATATCTACGACGGCGAAATCTACGATGCTCGCTTGGCTACCGACTGGACGGCTGCTGCTTACGATGACAGTAGATGGAACAGCGTTGTTGAGAATGTGGATTTCAACGGCGAAATCAATGCTTTCGCCGGAGGTTACGTCACCACGCTGCCGACCTTGTGTCAGCAGGTGAAGACAGCTTCCATCTATGAAGGTACAAAGAGCACGGGCTCGGACTATGGTATGGCCAACGTCGTCAGCACCAACGAAGGTTCAGGCTCCGTCACCGTGAAGAAAGGTCAAGCCGTGGTCTTCGACTTCGGGCAAAACATCGTAGGATGGGTCAACTTCAAGGTTCGTGGCCGTGCCGGCAACCGTCTGAAGATGCGCTTCGTGGAGATGCTTAACGACACCGGTGCCCGCAACCGTGGCAACGACGGCCCCGGCGGTACGCCCTATCTGGCCAACCTGCGTTCGGCTAAGGCATCACTCTACTACACGCTTAGCGGCGCAGAGGAAGGCGAGAGCTACCATTCCTCCACCACCTTCTTCGGCTTCCGTTACTGCGAGGTTACACCTTCAGACGACGTCGAGATCCTCGCCATCGAGGCTCAGCCTGTCAGCTCCTCCACCGACGACCGCGGTTATGTAGTAACCAGTCATTCGCTGGTCAACCAGCTCTTCTCGAACATCACCTGGGGACAGCGTGGTAACCTACTCAGCGTGCCAACCGATTGTCCGCAGCGCGACGAACGCTTAGGCTGGATGGCTGATACTCAGGTCTTCTCCTGCACTGGACTCTACAACGCCTACATGGAATCCTTCTATCGCAAATGGATGCAGGATGTTCGCGACGGTCAGAACGCCGAGGGCGCTTATCCCGGCGTAGCCCCTGAATGCTGGGGCACGCCTTTCGGACAGACCGTTTGGGCTGATGCCGGCATCGTGGTGCCCTGGAACCTCTACGTCATGACGGGCAACAAGGAGATTATCCTTGAGAACTATGCTTCCATGGAGCGCTACATGAACTTCCTCTCCCGTCAGGTGTTTGATGGTTATAATTATAATGGTGGCGGTCTCGAATGGGGCGATTGGCTCTCCTTCGTGAGCACCGACACCCGTTACATCGCCGTGGCTTACTACGCCTATGTCACCCAGCTGATGGCCAAGATGTCGCGTGCGCTGAGTGAGAACGAGAGTGATGCCTACGCTCAGAAAGCTGCCCAGTACGATGAACTCTTCCAGAACATCAAAGCTGAGTTCCGCAAGCGTTACATCACACCTACCGTGCGCCAGACCACGCAGACCGCCCTGCTCATGGCAATGCAGTTCAACCTCTTGGAAGGCGATGAGGAGATCGAGAACTTCAAGACACGGCTCGTCAGGGCAATACGCGGCAATGGCTACAAACTGAACACCGGCTTTGCCGGCACGCCTCTCTTAGGTCCGACCCTCTCGCGCTTTGGCCTTAACGACTATGCCTACGACCTGCTCCTTCAGCGCAACTGCCCGTCGTGGCTCTACAGCGTTGATCAAGGTGCCACGACCATCTGGGAGCGTTGGAACAGCTACACCAAGGAGAGTGGATTCGGTGATCCCGGCATGAACAGCTTCAACCACTATGCCTACGGCGCAGTAGGCGAATGGATGTACCGTTATATGTGCGGTATTCAATATGATGAGGAACAACCAGGTTTCAAACACATCATCCTCCAGCCGCAGCCCGACCGTCGTGAGACGCTGCCCTCCGGACAGGAACTCATCACCTCGGCCAGCGCCCATCATAACAGCTACTACGGCGATATCCTTTCCGCCTGGCAGACGAGTGGCGATTTCCATGACTTCAGCTATGACTGTACCGTTCCAGCCAATACGACAGCTACGCTGTACCTCCCTGTCGAGAGCGAGCAGACAGCCGTCATGGAAAGCGGTCAGCCGGCAGAAGAAGCCGAAGGCATAGAATACGTAGGCTTCGAGAACGGCTGTAAGGTCTATCGCCTCGGCTCCGGTTCCTACCGTTTCACCACGGCGCTGAAGACCGCAGTCAACGATATCGTTGCGCCACAGCAGAGCGGTCCCATCTATGATCTTTTGGGGCGCCAGCTGCGCTCAACTGATGAGTCTCTCAAAGGGTTACCGTCTGGCATATACCTGTCAAAAGGCAAGAAAGTTGTTGCACATCCCTAATTGATGTGAAATCAATAAGTCAAAGAGCCCCGAGTATCCGAAATGATACTCGGGGCATTCTTGAACCCGATTCGGGTTGAATAGAGAAGGTTATAGTGTACTGGTTCCGTCCTATCGTCTCACCGATGCCTCGGTGGTGGTGCTCCAGGTCAAGGAGGGTAGGGATGAAGGATGACGGTTACAACGAAAAAAAAGGCTGACCTCGATGGCCAGCCTTTTATGTAATGGAATATCTTCGCGTCTTATGCAACAGTACCTGCGCCGCCGCCGTGACCAGCAACAGTGAGGGTGATCTTAGCACCAGTGGAGTGCTCTGCATCAGCCGTAGGAACGTCAACGTTGAAAGTAACAGAACCACTTGTAGGAACGGTGAAGGTGGTGGGGGCGCCCGTATAGGTCTTACCGTCCTTGTTCATGACTGTCTGGAACGTGTGGCTACCAGCGGGAAGACCAGCGAGAGCGTTCTTGGCAGCATCCCAAGAGCTGTAGTTCTGACCGTCGATGACGAAAGAATAGCTTACGCCTTTATCGATCTGGCCCTTGATGATAGAATCAAAGTTGCCAGAAACGGTTGTGGTTGACTGCATCTCGTCATCATCCTTGCAGGATGTGATGCTCAGAACACAGATACTTGCAACTGCAATCATGCAGAGAGAAAGAAGAAATTTTTTCATTGTTTTGAATTAAATGATTAAAAGGGTTAATAATATTGTTTTTTCTTTACTTCGTTATTTGAAATCGTCATCGAGTATGCGTTGGATGTACTCTTCGACGAATCGGGGTTCCCAATAGTGAGCGGCATGGTTCTGGTCGGGTTGTGTGACGTATCGTTGTCCCATGTTCTCGAACCAGTAGCGGAAGTAAGACTGCATGGAATATTCCCACGAGAAGTACTCTGGTAGCCGCACCCTGATGAATGATGTCCGCTTTTGTCGTTTGCCTCCGAAGGGTATGGCGAAATGGAATCCTACGTTGTGCTCTCCTCCGGTAAGTATGCCGTACACGCCGATGGCGTATTCTCCGAAGTGGCGCGTGATGTCGAGTCGTCCGCCGTAGTCGCCGTAGAGGAAACGTCCGCCTTGCAGCTCGATTTGGAGTTTGGTGTAGGCCTCGTAGTAATCGGCGTGGATCATGCCGTTGATGTGGCGTGAGTTGCGCACGAACCCGAACCCTGTGAGGGGGCTGTTGTTGACCTTGTAGGTGATGCCTCCATCGACGTAGATGTCGAGGTTGCGACCTATGTGCACTCCAGCGCTGGCTTGCACGCCGACTCTTTGTGGGTGAAAGAATCCGGCTGCTGCCGAGGCGAAGATGTAGCGGTTGGAGATAATCTGCTGGCTGAGGTTGGCATTCCCGATCTGCACCCGTCGTTGTGGATCCCAACTTTCGAGCTTGTGTGCAATGGGAAATATGGGTTGTAGGGTCAGCCTCGAACCTTTCCACAGGGTGGTGGCGAAGGCTGGTGCCAGACAGACTGCGAAATCGAACAGGTGGTCGAGCTTGTTGTTGACGATGCTGACCAAGGGATAGACGGTGAGGTCAATCTTTCCTGTTGATGGGGCCTGAGCTTTCTCCTCGCGGAGCATGTCGGTCGCCGCTTTCATCTCCCGGTCCACACTCACGTTCCAAAGGTATCCTCGCTTGGATGCGTGAACGATGAGCTGTGGCATTTTATAATCGGTAAGCACAATCTCGAACTGTTGTATGCCGGGCTGTGCCTGTGCGATTTCCTTGATGGCCGTCGCCGCCGCTCTGAACGTGCCTCTGTAGGCTCTGTTCTCGAAGGTGGCGTAGAGGGTGTCGTTCGAAACCCTGGCCTTGATGTCTTCTAATCCCAGTTGTTGGAGCGTTGCGATGATGGACACTGTCTCTTCAGTCTTTCCCCACAAACTCGCTTTTGACGAAAAACAGGCTAAAAGCACGGCTAAAATGACGTATGATTTGGTCTGTTTCAACGCTTCTTGGGATACTTAATACCTAAATCGGTGCAAAAATACACTATTTATGTCAAATGTCCTTATCTTAGGCATTCTTTAACTTTTATTAATAGCATTTTCCTGTGTTTTTTTGCTGTGGCGTTGGCCGAAAGAGCATTTACAGGGCTAAAAGTTGTTTGATAAGGGGCAAAACGGAGCGCTTGAGTACGGCATCGTTGAGGTAGTGTTCGCCGTCGAAGGTAGCGAAATGGGTGGTGCCGTAGGCTTTCTTGAACTGGGGTTGGCAGTTGACGCGCTTGTCGTGGTCGCCGAAAAGTCCGTGGACGAGGTCGCGATCCTCGGGGGTGATGCCTTCGAAGCTGTGACGCTCCACCTCCTTGAACTGAGCGATCATGTCCTTATCGACCTTGAAGTCCTTGGCACCGTCCTGCCGAGGATTGCGGAAGGGCTTACGCCCCATGCCTCCGAAGGTGAGGAGACGTGCCATGCAGAAGGATGGGTTGACAAGGATGCGCAGGTGGCCGCGCAGCTGCTCGGCATACATGGCACCCATGGAGGTGGCTACGATGAGGTCGGGCTGCAGGTCGGCAACCTGCTGGCGGAGGAAAGCCATGGCCTCGGCGGGCATGACGGGGATGTCGGGCGCGATGACCTCGACGCCGTGCTCGTAGAGCGCATTGCGGAGGCTGGTGGCCGTACCGCTGGATCCGCTGCCGGCAAAGCCGTGAAGGTAGAGGATGGATTTCATCTTGAACGTGAGGCCTCGCGGATGAACCGCGAGGCACAGTTATGGGTTATTTAAGTGAGAACTTAAGGGTCGTTTCGTCGTCGTCGGTTTTGGCACGGGCGATGTAGAGGCCACGGGGTAGGGCAGAGGTGCCGACGGGTGAGGACTGACGGATGTGGGTCGTCATGACGAGCTGTCCGGTCGTGTTGTAAATGTCTAAGCGTGCTGCCGGGGCTCCGCTGAGCTTCAGGCTCGTGCCGTCGAAGGCGAGGAGGAGTTCGTCGTCAAGTTCCTGGTCGCGGATAGCATCCGGTTCAGGCTGCTCGAAGACAGGCTCTTGCCATACGGTGGCGAGGGTGGTGAGGATATTGGCCTTGCCGATGGTCGGACGTTCCATGACGTAGAGCTGCGAGCCGCCGTCGGGGTAGAGGCCTACGGTGTGGTAGCCGTCGTGGCTGCAATAGACGAGGGTGTCGGCCCAGCTCTTGTCCTTAGCGGTGAGGACGACGAGGCTGTTGTCCTCGTTGTTCAGCTTGAAGTCGGCGTGCAGCTGTGTGTCGCTCTCGTTCTTGTCGCACCAGATGATGAGATGTCCGTGGGCCGGAATCTTGGTGCTGTACTTGCCGTTGGACGTGGGTATCTGCCATTTCTCAGGCTCTTCGAGGTGATCGGAGAGATACATGCCCGCCACGTCGATGACGGCGTCGGTGGTATTGTAGAGTTCGATCCAGTCGCTCTTCTTATAGAGTTCGCTGACGTAGATCTCGTTGTCGGCGCTGACCTCGTTGATCTTCACGGGATGAGCGTCCCACGCTGCTGCGTCGTTGGTGGCGATCTTCTCGTAGATGGCTTTCAGCGTGATGGACGACACGTTTTCAGGCAGCTTGTAGGTGGCTTCCGTCGATGCGATGTTGTCGTCGCTCTCCTTGGCATAGACCAGTTCGGCATCCCACATGACGTCGGTGGAGTTGGCGGCGTTGTTGTGCAGTTCCACGGCGATGGTGTTGGTGCCCTGCTTGAAGAGCGAAGCGTCGAGCGTCATCGTGCCGGAGTCGGGGTTGCCATTGGCATAGGTCGTGGCAAATGTGTTGTAGCTGACGTTGCCAGCGGGCATGAGGTAGCGTCCGGCTTCCGTGCCGTTGATGTAGATGATAAAACCGTCGTCGGCCACCCAGTTGAGGGTGAAGCTTTCGGTGCTCTTGGGCGCTCCGTTGAGGATCACTTGCTTGCGGAAGTAGTAGGTGGGACGTTTGTTGTTGTTGTCGCCGCCGAAGTCGAGCGTGGTCTGGTAACCGCGGCTGTTGTTGTCGCCTACGAAGTAGCCGAGCGGTGCGTTGCCGTTGCGCCACGTGTTGACGTAGTTGGAGGCGGTCCAGTCCTCGCCGTCGAGCGAGCCTTGGTCGTAGTAGTTCCAGTCTGTGCCCTTGCTGAAGATGGTCACGCCTGCCGTTGCCTGGTTCGACTGCCAGCCTTTGAAGCGGTAGCCGGCGGGTGCAGAGGCTGTGACGGCAACGGGTGCGAAGAGCTTGCCGGCGAACTTGCCCGTGGGCACATTCAGCCCGTTGATGAGCAGTCCGGCTTCGTCGAGGTTCGAGGAGAGCGTGACGTCTATGGGGTCATCGAGACCGAAGTAGTTGCGTATATTATTAAAGGTGTTGTTCTGGCGGCTGGTGCTGATTTTGCCGATGACATCGTAGCCGCTGCCGCTGGCCGAGTGTCCGTCGGCAGCCATGCGATTGATGATATCCGTGATGACTTCCCGGGCACGTGTCGGTTCGAAGACACTGCCGGTGACGATGCAGCACTGGTCAACGAGCTGTTTCTTGAACTCCTCGTTCTGCAGCATGTTCTTGATGATGGTCACGAACTCTATCTCGCCCGAAATGCGATTGCCGTACTTGGCAATGACCTGAGCTCCATAAAGTGGGTCATAGGTCCAGTAGTTGGAGTTGTCGAAGAACCATGTGATGCCGTTGCCGGTGTTGAAGGCATGGTCGAGGTCGAAGAGTATGGCGCGGAAGCGGCTGTTGGACTGTCCTTCGGAGCGTTCGCGGAAGCTCTTGATGTTGTTCTTCGGATAGTCGTTGCCGCCGAGGTAGAACTGCACGGAGAGGTAGTTGCACATCTCCTCGATATCGACGATCTGCTTGATGCGCTCGTAAACCAGGGCATCGCCGGCGTTCTGCGAGAGGGAGTACCATTCGTCGAACACATCCCTCGTGCCCACCTGCTGCACGTAGCCGCTGTCGGGGCTCATCTTCCACTGGTCCATCTCGTCGTCGTCGGTACCGATGCCGTAGTTGGCAAAGCCGTAGTTCTTGTTGTTGGGCTCACGCAGGTTCAGCACGCCGATGTAGCGTCCGTTCTGATAGAGGTGTACGGGCTGGAACGACTGTGTCTCGACGTACAGGTCCGACGTTCTGACGACCTCCTGGATGGCGCCGTCCTTGATGCGCTGGCTGGTGTCGTTGCCGCCGTTGCGCACCTTGAGGCCTTTGTGACGCAGGAACGGTTTGTTCGGGAAGAACTGATAGTCCATGCGGTTCACGCCTTCGTACACCTTGTTGGCCTTGATGTTGAACGAATGGGGCGACCACGCACGGCTCCAGCCGCCGCTGGGCTCGATGCCTACTTCCTGGTTGAAGACGGCGACTCCCTTTTCGGGTGTAATAAACTCGATGTTGGCGGGTCGGTCCCAATCCATGTTCCAGTTGCAGTTGGCGGCCTGTCCGTTGCCCGGGCGTCCGTTGCCGTTGCCCTGAACGAAGATGCCGTAGTCGGGACCTGTGAGGTTCTTCGGGTCGGAGACGAGCGAGAGCACGGGCAGCGTGTAGTCGCGGTCTTTACGGATGAAGGTGCGCGTGGTGACGGGACTGGAAAGCATACCGTTTTTGAAGTAACGCACGCGAAGGACGGTCGTCTGGGTGATGGTGAAACGTCCGTTGCTGCTGGTCTCGCCGTTTTCCAACGTCGGCGTGCTGCCGTCGGTGGTATAGCGTATGGTGGCTCCCGAAGGAATGTTCATGACGCCGGCTGTGAAGTCGCTGTCGAAGAATCCTCCCGGTTTGTTGAACGTCGGTGCTTCCAGACGTGTCTCAGCGAAGGCCGATGTGGTGTTCGTGGCGTTGGGCGTAGGCTGGTCGGTGTAAGCCCAAGTGTTGCCGCCGTCGGTGGTGCGGGCATAGGATGTACGCGTGATGGCGGGCGGATAGTTGAACTCCGAGAGCACCGTGCCCTGCTCGTTGGAGATGGCGATGTAGCCGCCGTCGCAGTCGAGCTTGAAGTTTGTGGTCTTGGGTGTCCACCACGAGAAATGGTCGAACCACAGTGCCAGGAAACCCTTGGCAGGGATGGTGCCGTTGCGCGAGCTCTTGAGCGCAAAGCGGTGGCCTTGGTCATCCTGAACGTAGAGGCCGTCCAAGGCGACGGCTGCGTCGGTCGAGTTGTACAGCTCGATCCAACCGCCGTAGTTGAACGACGGGTCGATGAACATATCCACGTTGGCCTGCTGCACCTCGTTGATGATGACGGCCTGGGGCGACACCTCGTTGGCTTCGACGGTGATGATGCATCGTGCGCTGATGTCGTCGTACTTCGTGGACTGGGCCGTGATGGTGGTGATGCCGGGCTTCAGCGTAGTCACGAGTCCGTCGGCATCGACGGTGGCCACGGCTTCGTTGCTGCTGCTGAAGGTGACGCCCTTGTAGGTTGCATTGGCAGGCACGGCAGTGACGGTCAACTGCAGCTGGTCGCCCTGCTTCAGGGTCGCTCTGGTTTTGTTGAGACGTAAAGAGGTGAGGGCAACCACGTTGCCATAGTACTCAAGCCTCCAGTTGTCGAAGAGTACCCAGTTGTTGGTGTTCCATTGGTCGTTGTACAGACCGAAGGTCAGCGACTGGTTGGCCTGAAGCGTGACCTCCACCTTATTATCATCATAGTATCCTCGTTGAAAGTAGATAGCTCCGGACTCCATCGAGTTGGGGTAGTAGCGCACGTTGTTCCATCCTCCGCCATAGCGTACGCCCTTGCATCCGCCAACGTCCTCGTTGAGATAGCAGGAAAAGGTGCTTACCAGCGGTGTCTCGTTGTCGTTGGCGTAGAGGAAGCAAGTCAGGTTCTCCGTTCCCTCGTCGTGAGCACGCACGGCACCCTCGTCGAGCGCTCCTTCGCGGAAGAAGCCCTGGACGCTGACACGGTAGCGGCCGGCAGGGAGCGAAGGAATGGTCTGGTAGATGTTCCAAGTGCCCTGCCAGAACTCCATGCAGTAGGCTGCTGCATCGCGGCCGCTGCTGTTTTTCATAATCGTCCATCCCGTGGTCGTGTTGTCGTCGTAACCTGGATTCTTGACGTACTGGTCGGTGATGTCAATCCAAGTCTGCGCACTGGCCATCGTCGCGAAGGTCAGCAGCAAAGCAGTCAGTAAAGCTGTCTTTTTCATTATTGCTTTTTGTGTTAGTTATTCAAAGTAAACGGCGCAGACCTCACAGTCTGCGCCGCAAAGGTACGAACTATTTTTCGTTTCTTCGAAGCTTTTTTAGATATTATTTATCTAAAGGGGCAAAATAGTGTTATTTTAACACTTCAACGGCTCCAATCACTATTTTTCCTCCTTTATCTTTAATCTCTAATCTTTAATCTCTAATCTCTAATCTCAACTCTCAACTTTTATATTCGGTTCTTCAAGGCCGTAGCCTTTCTTCTTATCGACGGCTTTGAGGTAAATCGAGATCAACAGAGAGGCAATACCGAGCGCTGCCAGCATCACGAGTGCCCAGGTGTAGTTGAGTTCATGTGCGGCAGTACCTTCAGCGTTGGTCTTGGTCAGCACGATGCCGATAAGCGCGGGGAAGAGTCCGAGGCCGATGTTCTGGATCCAGAAGATTGCAGCGTAGGCCGAACCTATGATCTTTTCATCCACAAGCTTGGGAACAGAAGGCCACAGGGCGGCAGGCACCAGCGAGAACGAGGCGCCGAGGACGAGAATGGTGACGTAAGCCACCACCGTTCCGCCGACGGCATTGCCCTTGAAGGCAGGAAGGATGAAGGCAAAGGTCAAGTGGCAGACTACCAGGAGGATGGAGCCGAGCATCAGCATCGAAGCGGCTTTACCCTTGTGGTCCACATAGCTGCCAAGGATAGGCGTGATGGCCACAGCCAGCAGCGGGAACACGGCGAAGATGGTCTCCGCAGTACCGCGCATATAGCCCATGTAGCAATAGACTATTAGGGCAACCACGGCCACAGCCATAAGGCCCGTCTTCATACCTTTCTTCTTCTGGAAATTGCTGGCAAAAGCGCATACGGCAACAACCAGCATGATGATGTACTGAACAATGGTGACCGTGTTGCTCGCCCAGTAAGAACCTTCTTCGGCGGGGTTGAGCGTTAGGTTGCACTGCAGCATGTTGACGGCATATTTCTGGAAGGGGAAGATAGCACTGTAGTAAAGCACGCAGAGCAGAGCTACGAGCCAGAAACCGAGGCTGGTGAAGATCTTCTGAAGGTCGCTGATCTTGAAGGGGTCGTCCTTCTCCTCGGCCTCGCCCGTCTGTGCATCAAGCCGCTTGTCCATGAAGAAATAGACGATGAACATGATCAGGGCGATGCACATCAGTACCACACCGAACTTCACGGAGTTCTCGACATGTACCTCACCGCCCAGCTTGGCAAAGAAGGGCGAGAAGATCATGCATGTGGCCACACCCAGACGAGCCAATGCCATCTCCGAGCCCATCGCCAAAGCCGTCTCGCGGCCCTTGAACCATTTCACGATACCGCGGCTCACGGTGATACCGGCCATTTCGCATCCGCAACCGAAGAACATGAAGCCCAATGCGGCGAGCTTAGCCGATGCCGGCATTCCGGCAGCAAAGGGTAGTATGGCACCGATGATGGGTAGTTCGCCGTTCCAGTTCAAGTGGTTGGTGAACCACGCCTCTAAGCCCGTTCCCATGAACGACTCGCTCACGGCGTACCATTTAATCACGGCACCTGTGAGCATGACGGCTCCGGAGAGTATAGCGGTGAAACGCACACCCATCTTGTCCAGGATAATGCCCGCGAAGATGAGGAAGAAAACATAGACATTCAGGAATACCTCGGCACCCTGCATACGGCCGAAGGCGGCGCTGTCCCAACCGCGAGTCTCCTGCATCAGGTCCTTGATGGGGGAGAGAATGTCCATAAAAATGTAGCTGCAGAACATGGCCAGCGCCAGCAGCAGCAACGCTGTCCAGCGCATACCGGCGCTGTCGCGTAACGTCTTTTGAATGGCTTGTGTCATAAAAGAATTTGATATTTTAACGATTAACGGTTTGCAAATAATGCACAATTTGGCCGCAAAGTTAATAAATGTAATCGTAGAAGACACAAGAAAAATATTTTTTAACACAAAAAGACTACAGACTACAGCGAATGAGGAATGAAGAATATTCGCTTCGCTCAGAATGAAGAGTGAAGAATGAAGAGTGAAGAATGAAAGGATCCAAGTTTCGGGAGCTAAAGAAGTTCTTGAAGTGTCACGCTGACTTCATACAAAAAAAGCCTCAAGGGTTTTCGTCGAAACCTTTAAGGCTTTTCGTCAGAACCCTTGAGACCATTTGCCGGAAGCCTCAAGACTTATTTCCGACCCTCCTAAGAGGGTTTGCTGACCCTCCTAAGAGGGGTCGTCGTACCCTCCTAAGAGGGTCTGATCGATCGCTTCAGACTGTTGGCTGAAACGTCTATTCGTGTTTGCATTTACGGGCATTCGTGTTGGGTTTTCCCATTGGTGGAAAAACCGTAAGCTTCCAGTCGTTATTTCTTGAAGAACGAGCCGCGCTTGCGTTCGGCGCCTGAGGCCACGCTGCCTGTGAAGCAGATGCGCGAGGCGCGCTCCTTGGCAAACATCGCCTCCGTGCCGGCTGCGTCCTCGGTGAAGGCCATGTGGTCCTCGATGGCCATCGACTTCGCCATGCCCTCGACGTCCAGGTTGTCTGTGCCGATGAGCGTGAAGGTCCAGCCCTGCTCCTTCAGCTTCTCGATGAGGTTCTTCACCATCTGGAGCGTGAACTCCGTGGAGGCGTTCTCGTAACCGTCGGTGATGATGGTCACCAGCGCCTCGTCGCCGCTACCCATGAGGGCGTTCACCTTGCCCACCGCCTCGCCGATGGTGTCGTAGAGCGGTGTGCAACCGCAGGGCGAGTAATCCTTGTCGGTCAGCTCCACAGTGTCGTTGGCGGACGTGTTGAAATACTTATAGTTGCGATGGTTGCTGTCGAAGAACAGGAGCGTCACGTTCTGCTCCAGCTCCGTGTGCTGCTTCGCCAGCAGGCGCACCGTGTGCAGCGTTTCGTTGAGGCCGCTGAGGGCTTGCTTCTGGATAACGGACATGCTGCCGCTTTCATCTACGATAATCAGATTGAAGATCTTTTTCATTGCTGTGATGTGTTTAATGTTTAACTTTCTTGTTCGTTGAGTGCGCTCTCTATTATTATAAAGGAAGAAGCGAGAAAAAAATTAAGCACCCAGCGAACTTTTTTGTGTTAATAACCATGAAAAACAGCCCTTCAATCTTCCTTTGCTTCACATCTTCACCCCTCTCTCACACCCTCCTTCACACTCCTATCCGTTGGTTATCAACAAGAAACGACCACCTGTGAAGATGTGAAGGACTTTTTTAGTTCTTTCGCGCGAAAAAAATAAATAGCATCGCCCTCCATCCGCGTTGGGACGAAAGGGCGATGTAGTCTGTAGTCTATTTCGCAAAACTTTTTGGGCTCTATTGGATTTAGTGTGAATTAACAACACCAGAGAATGCTCAGCGCATCTTGACCTCATTTATTTCAACGTAGAGTCGCGGAGGCGCGAAGATTTTTGAGGTTTTGGAGGAAAGGAGTGCATTGCAGCTGACACTATCGTGTGAGTTCGCGGATAATCACAGCGCTACGCGGGGCTGTGATTATGGAGGTCGCAGAGGACAAGCTTGGGGACAATGTATAATGTATAATGGACCGCTCGGCTCGTAGACACGCTTGACACTTCAAGAATGGAGAATTCATCAATCATCAATTGTTCTTCCGTCAGGCCTCTGCGTAATCCGGAGAGCACGAAGCATGGCCTTGTGCCCTTCGTGCGCCTCTCGCGACCTCACCGAAGGTCAGCTGCTATGCCTTTGCGAACTCTCCTTATTTCCGGATTCTCAGCGAATCTGCGCCTCTGCGTTGAACAATTGACCAGCTGCGTTGACAAAAATCGGCTACGTTGAGAATAAAACAAATACGTTAATTCACACTAAAACCAATAGAACCAAAAAAAGTTTGCGATGAGATGAAAGAATATGGAGAAAGAGTGTACTTTGGTACGCAGCGACCCATGAGTCTCGATTAGCAAAAGACCTCTGAAAGTTCAATTAGATGATTGCCTGTGAGCGGGGTGCTTGCCCAGAATCTTACGAATCTTCTTGAGATAGGCATCGGCATACTGACGCATACCGAGGTCATTGGGATGAATACCCTCGACCATTGTGTCTTGAGTGAACCCCAGTTCGTCGTGGCTCAGATAGTAGAGGTTCTTGACGCCCTGCTTGCGTAAGGCTTTGTAGGCGCGGTACTGTTCCTCGTTGGAATGTGTGTACCAGTCCACCGACTGCTGCGAGCTGAGGCCGTTGGCGTAGTTGTGTTCCACCAGCAGAATTGGTGCCTCGCTCTTCTCGCGCAGGATAGCTATGCCCTTCATCAGGCGGTCGTAAACCAGTTCCGTGCGCTCCGTAGCCATATTGGGCAGGCAGTCGATGATGAATAGGCCGGCGTTGATCTCCGCTAAGAAACGGAACACCTCTTCCTCGATGAGCGCGTTGCCCGAGAAGCCCAGGTTGATCACCGGATAGCGCGATTCCCGATGCACGATATTCGTCCACGCCATACCCGTTCGCGAGGCACAGGCTCCTTGAGCGATGGACGTGCCATAGACCACGATGGGCTTCTCGTCCGGTGCCGGCAGGAAACGTAGCTCGCAGCCTTCCGCCACACCTATCTCCATCCACGTCACCTCGTTGTACAGCGGCAGGAACAGCTCATAGTCATAGCCCCGTTCCTGGCCTGTGAAATAGGTCAGGTCTTTGAACTCGTAGTTGATGGTGTCCTTGAACGAGAGGTTGAACTTGCTGGCGCACCAACGCAGCTTACCGTTGGCGTCGGTGGCGTAGAGATCCACGCCCGAAACGCCCGTCGT
This sequence comes from Bacteroidaceae bacterium, assembly GCA_016280855.1. Classification (GTDB taxonomy): domain Bacteria; phylum Bacteroidota; class Bacteroidia; order Bacteroidales; family Bacteroidaceae; genus Physcousia. The sequence continues at coordinate 4,678 of JAEEHP010000126.1, read as the reverse complement.
GGGCATGTGGAACATGTTCAGGCCGCCCGTCACCTTGTACCTTACCTTCACGCTCGGCGCATTCGTGTGGAAGCATATCGACAGTCCTGCCGACTGCCGCGAGAGATTCCATACCGCGCCGCGCACCTTTTCCTGGGCTCTCGGCGTCAGGCGGTGGTAGCCGTCCTTCAGCTCGCTGTTCCACCAGCGTCCGTGAACGATATTATCGCCCTGCTCCAGCGGATTCAACCATTTCGTCTGTGCGGTGCCATTCATCACACAGGCCACTACCATCAGGCAAGCAAAGAATACCTTTTTCATCGTCGTTACGTTTTTATCGGCCACAAAATTACACATTATTTTTATAACGTGTGCATGTGAGCGCAAAAAAGTGCTTTTGGGATGTAATGATAGCAAAAAAGTTTGCGATGAGAAGAAAGAAAAAGGGGAAAAAAGTGGAGGTTATATGATTATTTGCTACCTTTGCACTCGAATCGAAGAGAAATCACGATGACATGACCGATGAAGAAATCATACAGGGCATCAAGCGTGGCGACGCAGAGATCACACGCCGTTACTTCTATGGTTACTGCCGAGTAGCCTACAGCGTGTGCGACCGTCGCTATGGTCTCAGCGGCAAGACCGACATGGATTTCTACTCGCTGGCACACGACTACTATATGCGTCTGCTGATGGCAGACTGGCAACAGTTGGATGCCAAGCGTCCTGAGGTGCCGCTGCGCACATGGATGATGGGTGGCTTCCGGTACCTCGTGCTCGACAAGCTGAAGACCTATCACACAGTGGCCAACGAAGACGTCAATGCGCTACGCTTTGACTTGCCCGACGACCACTTCGCCGAGGAGGTGCGCGAGATGCTGGAAGAGGTCATCGACAAGAGTTTCGTCGGCGACCGCATGTCGCAAGGCATCCTTCGCATGATCCTCATCGGCGGCTACAAGGCCAAGGAGGTGGCGGCACAGTTAGGCGTGACGCCTTCTGCCGTGTCGCAGCGCTATCGCAAGCTCATGGACTCCGTCATCATCCCGTATTTCAAGCACCACTACGAGAGCCAGCCGATGGTGGGTGGCGCTGCCTGCTTCGAACAGTCTTCCGCTGCCGACATCTCTGCGACGGAAGCGGTCTATGGCGACTTCTATCCCGTCAATGATGCCATGCCTGCAGCTTTGGGTCCTTCTTCAATCCTCGAGAAACTCACCTCACGCTTCCGTAAATCCGCATCGAAGAGCTGTGCCGAAGGCGCAACCTCCGAATCCTCCATCATTCATCCTCAATCCTCAAGTCCCATGACTCCCAACCGTATCACCCCCGAGTTCATCACGCAGCTCGGCGACAATGAGATCTTTGTTTTCGGCAGCAATCTTGCCGGCATGCACGGCGGCGGTGCTGCTTACATCGCGCTGAAGAAATTCGGTGCCAAGCTCGGACAGGGCGTAGGCCTGCAGGGTCAGAGCTATGCCATCCCGACGATGCAGGGCGGCGTAGAGACCATTGCCCCTTACGTCGATGAGTTCATTGCCTTTGCCCGCGAACACCCTGAACTCCATTTCCTCGTCACCCGCATCGGTTGCGGCATCGCCGGCTTCGATGCCGATGAAATCGCGCCCCTCTTCCGTGCTGCCAAGGACATGGAAAACATCAGCCTGCCGCGTGACTTCTGGAATCATCTCTAATTATTCGAATCCATTAATCAATCATTTAAAACATAAAAGACAAATGAAAAGAGTTCTTATTCTTGTATCCGTCATGATGCTATCTGTTGGCGCTTTTGCTCAGCAAAGTGCCGGTACAATCACCATCCAACCCAAGGTGGGCATGAACGTCGCCAATTATGCCAGTTCCGAAGATTCCAAGCCGCGTGTCGGTCTTGCCGCAGGAGCCGAATTCGAGTATCAGATCTCGAAGCTGCTCAGCGTTTCGGCAGGACTTATGTATTCCATGCAAGGCGCTAAGCATAGCAGCAACTTCAACATTCCCTTCCAACAGAGCATAAAGACCACAACGACCTGGAAGACCGATTACATCAATATCCCCATCGTGGCTAATGTGTATGTCTTCAAAGGGCTGGCTCTAAAAGTTGGTGTTCAGCCAGGTTTCAATGTCTTAGCCAAGGCCTTAAGAACCACGGAAGGAGTTGAAACGAGCGCAAGCCTCTCCGATTTAGGCGTAGACGTTCAGGCTTTCGACTTTGCCATCCCCGTCGGCTTGTCGTATGAATACAAGAATATTGTCCTCGATGCCCGTTACAATATAGGTGTCGTCAAGTTCGCAGAACATCTCGACTATCGTAACCGTGTGTTCCAACTCACGTTAGGCTATAAGTTCAGGCTGTAATCAAAACTCGTTTCTTGTCAGATACAAACATCGCCCCTATCCAGCAGTGGACAGGGGCGATGAGTATATTGTACGGCGCTTTACTTGACGAGGATCTTCTTGCCGTTCTTGATGACGATGCCCTTGTAGTTGGCATTGACGGGCTGTCCGGCGAGGTTGTAGATTCGATGGACGGCTGTGGGCTGGAGGATGGTGTCCTCAATGCCATCGGGCACAGTGCATTTGAACTCAACCTTGTCGATGTTGCAGCTGGATCCTGTGATGGTGAAGCGGATGATCTGCGGTCCTGCTTGCAGCTGACGGCTGAGGTTGCCCTTAACAACGCGGTAGGTGCCCCAGTCGTTGTCGCCGGTCTTAGGTACGGTGACGCGTGCCAAGCTGGTCACTTGTTCGCCGTTGACAAGACCGATGGTGAAGCTTGAACCCGAGACGCCCGACGAGACGGTGGCCTCAAAGGCATATTTGCCAGCCTCGGTGACGTTGACGCTGTATTCCAGCCATTCCTGCGTACTGGTGTAACCGATAACGTAGCCTCCATTGCCCTGACCGATGTCCACGCCGGCATTGTCGGTGCGGTAGCTGGACTTGGCCTGGTCTTCACTGTCGGAATCGTGGAAGGTGAAGCCCTCGCCACCCTTGTCGAAGTTCTCAGCCTCGATGATGCCGGGGAGGGTGATGGTGCCTTTGAAGGGTGTGCGCTTAGGCGTGACCTTGAGGCTGTAGGATGCGACAGGCGATAGGCGGTCGTCGGTATCGGTGGCTACGGCTGTGATGGCGTAAGTGCCGGCAGTCGTGGGACGATACTTATATTCGTAGGGGGCAGTGGAAACGGTCTTGGAAAGGATGCCGTCGATGTAGTACTTGACGTTCTTGATGCCGAGATCCTCCGGCGTTATGGCTACGGAGAGGGTTGTGGTCGTGTTGATGGTAGCAGGAGTCGGGTCGGCGCTGAGGGCAATGGTCATGTCTTCGTTGAGGTCGATGTGCTTGAACACGATGCGATCGATGTCGAAGCCATTGTGCACAACGGTGAAGCGTATGCGCTGCTCGCCGACTTCCAATGGGATGAGTGTGCGACCGTGGATGGCTTTGAGCGTGGTCCAGTTGCCAGTATTGTGAATGGGAAGGACGTCGGAGATGGGCGTGAGCGTACCGTCGCGGCTGAGGTCGAGACGGAAGGTGCCGTCGTTGTTGTTGTCGCCGGCGGCGGCGTAGGCATCAAACTCGTAGTAGCCAGCCTCCGTGACATTGACGGTGTATTCGAGCCATTCGCCGGCATTGGTCCAACCGATGGCATAGCCTCCGTTCTTGCTGACGACATCTACGCCACCGCCATCGGTGCGATAGCTGGTGCCGCCCTGATTGTTGCTGTCGGAGTCATGGTAGGCGTCGCCTTCGGCTCCCATGTCGAAGTCTTCACTCTGGATGGTGCCAGGCAGGGTAGCCATATTCTTGAAAGGAGCACGTGGATTATACACGGAAAGACCAGAGAAGCGCTGATAGGTGGTGCCGTCGGTAGCCGTTACGACGGCTTTCAACTGCACCTTCCCTATGGCTGTTGGGGTGTAATCGGTCTCATAAGGCTCTTGAGTGAAGGTCTTGATGATGGTGCTGCCTGCGTAGAGGTCGATGCGTTCGATGGACTTCGTTCGCATACGTGCGCGTACCTTTATATTAACAGGCTCGCCCTTGGTGGCGTTGATGGTGGAGGGCTGCACATAGACCGACGCTTCTTTCTTCATGCCGGGGAAGGGGCTTTTGGCGGTCTTGGCCTTAGTGCTGGCCATGTAACCACGCAGCCACTTCATCGCCGGACGGTCAACGCCGTTGCGTATGATGCCTGAGTTGCCGTTGGTGGTCCATGTGCGTCCGTAGATATACCCCCAGAAGGTGATGCCGGCGCAGTAGTCAGCCTCCCAGATATAAGGAATCTGTTCCTTGTAGCGCTGCTCCTGCAGGGCGTCGTCATCAGTGCCGATATCGTATTCAGAGCTGAACATGGGCATCTTCAGGGCGCTTTGAATCTCGTTCATTGCCGACTTGAAATTGGACTCGTTCATGTCGGTGAGATCGTGCGACTGGCATCCGTAGGCATCGATAGGTGCTCCGGCATCGCGCAGGATGCGGACGAGGTCAATGAATTCGGCGCGTTGCCACTGGAACGTGTTGAAGTCGTTGTAGATGAGGATGGCGTCGGGCCAGCGTTCGTAGGCCATCTCGAAAGCTTTGATAATCCAGTCGTAGCCTGTCTTGCCGTCGCCTCCGAGGGCGTCCTTGTAGGGTGCGGGGTTGTGACCCGGCACTGCCTCGTTGACCACGTCGATCAAGTCAATCGAGGGATAGC
>JAEEHP010000125.1 GCA_016280855.1 Bacteroidaceae bacterium | reverse complement strand
TCGTTCCTGATGCCGCACCACACGTTCCCGGAACTCTTCGTCCCAGATGTGTGCCGTAGCCATATAGACAGGATTCGGCGAGAGCGACAACGCCAACCGTTCGGCATACTGGCTCTTGCCTGAGCGCTGACCGCCCGTGATGAGACATATTGACATATTAACGAATTAACAGATTAACAAGTTCAGCAGGAGTGCTTATCATCGTCGTTGCTCCGTGCTCCACGAGGAAGTCACGGTCCCGAAAGCCCCAAAGGACTGAGATGCAAGGCAAACCGCTATTACGCGCTGTCTGCAAATCCACATCGGAGTCGCCCACATACACCGCTTCGTCGGCTGTTACGCCAAGTGCTGCCAATGCAGCCATCACCATATCCGGCGCAGGCTTGCGATTGACCTCGGGACGTTCGCCAACAGCCACCTCAACGGTATCGTTGAAATAACGCTCGTAAAGCTCATCGACACCAGCTTGTAGTTTGTTGCTGACAATCGCCAGTCGGTAGCCTTGTGACTTTAACGCTTTCAACATCTCAGGGACGCCGTCGTAAAGACATGTCTTCTCCTGACAATGGACAACATAATATTGCTTAAAATCCGAGAAGGTCTTCCGAAAGACCTCCTCAGATGTACCTTCAGGCACAGCACGCCTGATCAGTTGCTGCACACCATTGCCCACAAACTGCCGCACCTCGTCCAACGTACGTTCGGGCAGCCCATTCCATCGGAGTGCCCAGTTGGTCGCATTGGCCAAATCGTCCAGCGTGTCGAGCAACGTGCCGTCAAGATCAAAGACAACGGCCTTAATACCTTGATGTTTCAATTTAGCTTCGCAACTTTCAACTTTCAACTCTCAACTCTCAACTTAAACTTATCCAATCTTGAAGCCGGTGCCGGCTTTTGTAGTTGTCTTCTTGGTTGTAGTTGAAGCAGGCGTTGATGACGAAGGAGTGCTAACACCGGCGGCTGCGGCAGCGCCGGAGAAGGCAGCCTTTACTTCGGGAATACTCTTCTGCAGCTGCTTGATACGGCTTGAGCTGCTGGGGTGCGTGCTCATGAACTCAGGCGTTGAGCCACCGCCCGCGGCTTCCATCTTCTGCCAGAGCGTGACAGCTGCATCCGCATCATAACCTGCAATCGTGGCGAGAACAATACCGATATAGTCAGCTTCCAATTCCTGCTTACGCGAGAAGGGCAACAGTGCACCATATTGAGCGCCTAAACCGTAGGCCGTAGCGACAGCCTGCTGCACCTGAGTGCTCTGACCCGATACGGCGATGCCGACAACAGAGCTGCCCAAGCTGGCCAGCAGCTGCTGGCTGGCACGCTCGTTACCATGCTTGGCCATGGCATGACCAACCTCATGGCCGATGACGGCTGCCAACTCATCATCGCGGTCAGCGCCGTTTCCAATGAGATTCAGCATACCCTCATAGACAACAATCTTGCCGCCAGGCATGCAGAAAGCATTAAGTTCCGGATCCTGCGTGAGGTTAAACTCCCAGGCATAGTTCTGGATGTCGGCTTCCTGACCGGTGACCTGCAGATAAGCCTCCGCAGCTGCGGCGATGCGCTGAGCCACATTCTTCACGATAGCCGTCGCATTGGCATTCGTTGACACCTTAGCCGTCTGCATGTAATTCTGATACTCGGTCAAGCTGGCTGACAGAATCTCTGCTTCAGAGACTAAGTTCAGCTGTTTACGACCTGTCATACTCACTGTGCTGCACGCGATGAGTACCAAACCCACCAGCGGCGCGAACCATAAAAATTTCTTCATAACCTTATTCTTTTTGGCGTTATTTCATTGTTTTGCGCAGCAAAATTAGTGTAAGTTCCGTTGTTCTGCAAGAAAAAGGGCAGAAATATGACTTTTTTTATGCAAAAAACACCTTAAGCACTCCCTTTCATCAGCCGCTAACCTATTATTTTACCTTACTTTTAACCTCATTCGACCAACAATCGGCTCGCTGAGACGATGTGACTTTTGGAAAACAATTTGCCTATCGCAAAATTTCAATTGTCTGATAATCAACAACAGTTGAAAATAATTCGGAAAACTTTTGGTTTTATTTTGATTTATTCTTGCACAATTCAGGTAAACTTCATACCTTTGCACCGCCATTACTTCTTACGGCAATTCATTATTCCTTTTACATTACTCTTTTTTACCTTATAATGATATGATTCAGACTGTAGTCAAACGCGACGGACGCATCGTAGGTTTCAACGAAGAGAAGATCGTTGCCGCCATACGTAAAGCCATGCTACGCACCGAAGAGGGTGAAGACGAACATCTCGTCCACCAGATAGCCGACCGCATCGCCATGCGCGGCAAACCGCAGATGACCGTTGAGGAGATTCAGGACGCGGTGGAGCTCGAGCTCATGAAGAGTGCCCGCAAGGACGTGGCCAAGATCTATATCCAGTACCGCAACCAGCGTTCCATCGCCCGCAAGGCCAAGACACGTGAGATGTTTCTCGAGATCATCAACATCAAGAGCAACGACGTCACACGTGAGAATGCTAATATGAACGCGGATACGCCCGCGGGTATGATGATGAAGTTCGCATCGGAGACAACGAAACCATTCGTCGACGACTACTTACTGGCTGAAGATATCCGCGAGGCCGTGCAGAACAACTACCTCCACATCCACGACAAGGACTACTATCCTACCAAGTCGCTCACATGCGTGCAGCACCCCCTGGACCATGTGCTCGAAGGAGGTTACATGGCAGGCCACGGCGAGAGCCGTCCCGCAAAGCGTATTGAAACGGCCAGCGTGCTCGCCTGCATAAGCATGGAGACGGCCCAGAATGAGATGCACGGCGGACAGGCTATCCCCGCCTTCGACTTCTATCTTGCACCTTATGTCCGCCTGACCTTCATCGAGGAG
>JAEEHP010000124.1 GCA_016280855.1 Bacteroidaceae bacterium | reverse complement strand
GAAAGCCTTGGCCGTAGGCCGCGAGCAGGTCGATGAAGTCTTTGCCAAGGGCTGCAACATCATCGGCATTGGCGAAATGGGCATCGCAAATACCTCGCCGTCCAGCATCTGGATGAGCCTCTTGCTCGGTCTGCCCTTGGAGCAATGTGTAGGAGCCGGTGCAGGCCTCAACAGCGAAGGCATTCGCCATAAGCTGGACGTTCTGCGGAGGAGCATAGAAGCTATTGAAACTTTAGATGCTAAAGATGATAATAAGGAGCGGGTGCGCTATCTCTTGAGGTATTTCGGGGGCTTTGAGATGGTGGCGGCAGTGGGCGCTATGCTGCGTGCTGCTGAACGCCGGATGGTTGTCCTCGTCGATGGCTTCATTATGAGCGCCTGCGCTTTGATGGCCAGCCGCTTGATGCCCGACTTCTTTGACTTTGCCATTTTCTGCCATTGCGGCGACGAGAGTGGTCACAAGCTGATGTTGGATGCGATGGGCGTGAAGCCGCTGCTGCACCTGGGGTTGCGTCTCGGTGAAGGCACGGGTGCCCTGTGTGCCTATCCTATTGTGGATTCTGCTGTGCGAATGATCAACGAGATGGGTAATTTCGACGATAACAAGATAACTAAGTATTTCTGATGAACCGATTGCTGGCCTCTCTGATCTTTTTTACCCGACTGCCCTGGTGGCGTTTGAAGTCAGTGCCCAAGGAAGCCTTTGAGCACGTGGTGGATTATTGGCCTTTTGTGGGGTGGCTCACGGGAGGTCTGATGGCTGGAGTCTATTACCTGTCCGTCCTCTTTGGTTTCGAACCGTTTGTTGCGGCTCTTCTTGCCTTGGCTTCGCGTCTCTTGCTCACCGGTGCGCTGCACGAGGATGGCTTGGCAGATTTCTGCGACGGCTTTGGCGGCGGTACGGATCGCACGCGTACCTTATCTATAATGAAGGACTCTCACATCGGCACATACGGCGTCTTGGGACTTATCTTCTACTTCGGACTGTTGTGGTCATGTATTGCTTCGCAGGGCGAAATCTTGATCTACGCTTGGCCGTTATTCCTTCTCTTCGATGTCACGGCGAAGTGTGCGGCCTCTTTGATTACGGGACAGTTGCCCTATGCCCGAACGGCGGAAGGTGCCAAGAACGGCGTTGTTTATGTCGGACGTTCTTGGCAGGATTGGTTGCTGCATGGCTTGCGCTGTGCCGTCGCCTTGGCTCTGCCACTCGCCCTGAGCGTATGGATAGGTCTCGGACGCGTCGTGTTTCTGCTCCCCGTTCCTTTCGTTGTCGAATGCCTGCTGATGCTTTGGATGCTCCGTCGTCTTAGTGGTTACACTGGCGACTGCTGCGGTGCCCTCTTCCTGCTCTGTGAGCTATCCCTTTATCTCACCCTCCCCCTCTTTCTTTACTTTGAATTTTGAACTTGTCAACTTGTCAACTTGTCAACTTGTCAACTCGTCAACTTGTCAACTTGTCAACTTGTCAACTCGTCAACTTGTCAACTCGTCAACTTGTCAACTCGTCAACTTTTCACTCCCATGACCCTCTATCTTATCCGTCACACCTCCGTCGCTGTTCCCTCTGGCACCTGCTATGGCTGGTCCGATGTTCCCGTATCAGCACATTTTGAGGAGGAGGCATCCGCTTGTAAGGCTGAGCTTCAAGGCCTTCATTTCGACCGTGTCTTCACTTCGCCGTTGTCGCGTGCCAAGAAACTTGCAGCCTATTGTGGCTATCCTGATGCCGTGGAGGAGCCGCGCATGAAAGAGATGCACATGGGTGATTGGGAGATGAAGCGTTTCGACGACATCCACGATCCGGACTTGCAGAAGTATTTTGATCATTTCCTTGATCATCCGACCCGCAACGGCGAATCCTTCCGCGACCTCTACCGCCGCGTGGTCAGCTTCATTGAGGAGCAGAAAGCTTCAGGCGCAGAACGTGTTGCCGTTTTTTGCCATGGCGGTCCTATCATGTGTGCAAAAGCTTACGCTGGCATCGTGCCGATGAATGAAGTGTACAACCACATCCCGGACTATGCCAGCGTAACATGCTTGACGATCGGTTGATGTCTATTCCACTTGTTTGCTGTATTTGACGCCCATCAAGTCGTAGAACTTCTTGAGCTGCGGCAGTCGTGCCTTGAAATCCTCGAAGTCCTTTTGTTCGGGCTTGCACCATTGCACTTCGCTCATGGCACCTAGTCGTGGCAGGAGCTGATAGAACGCGTGTTCGGGATAGGCCACATGCTCAGTCCATAAGTTGGCCTGCACGCCGAGGATTTGGCTTTGCTCCTCTGGCGTGAGTTCCTCGGGGAGCACGGGTTCGAAGGAATACATCTTGCTGCACGAAACGATGTAGCTGTCCGTCGTGCGCGGTTGTTTGCCGTAGTCCTTGAGCTGAGGGTGGTCGATGTAGGTGAAGACGTTGGGGCTCATGATGACGCGGTGGTGCTGTTTGGCCGCTTCGATGCCCCCTTTGATGCCGCGCCACGACATGACGATGGAGCGCTCCGTGAGGCCACCGGCTAGAATCTCATCCCAACCGATGAGGTCGCGCCCACGTTCGCTGAGGAATTGTTCCACCTCGTGGTTGATGGCGGTCTGCAGCTGGTCCTCCGGCTTGTGATTGCCGTCGTCTTCGATGCCGAGCTCCTTGATCTTAGCCTGGCATTTGGGACATTTCTGCCAACGGTCCTTGGGACATTCGTCGCCTCCGATGTGGATCAATTTCGAGGGGAATACGTCGCAGAGTTCACCGAGTACAGTTTTGAGGAATGTGTGGGTATCTGGATTGCCGGCACACAGAACGTCCCGGCTGACGCCCCAGTAGGTTTTCACGGGGTATGGTCCTCCCGTGCAGCCGAGGTTGGGGTAAACGTGCAATGCACTTTGCATGTGTCCG
>JAEEHP010000123.1 GCA_016280855.1 Bacteroidaceae bacterium | reverse complement strand
TTCCCATCCCGAACAGAGAAGTTAAGCCCGCTTGCGCCGATGGTACTGCACACCCGTGGGAGAGTAGGTAGCCGCCACTTTTGCTCAGAAACCCTTCAGCCGAAAGGCTGGAGGGTTTCTTCGTAATGTATAATGTATAATTGACAATGTATAATGTATAATGTATAATGTATAATGTATAATGGACAATGGATAATTGACAATGGACAATGAAAAAATGGACGTTTTATCCCGCAAAAACCGCGAAAAACCGATTATTCATCCTTTCTTAATGCTATAGTGTCGTTGTGCACCGCCACTATTTCGGTGAAGTAGATGATGTCTATAGCCAATTTGTTGTCGTCGGAGGGAATCACTTCATCGAGATACTCCTCGGGGTAGGTGTCGCGGTGGCGCGTGTAGGAAAGCTGGTCGTAGCGCACGTCCTTGCCGGTGAGCTCGAACGAGGCACGGTAGCGCATGAGTTCCTTGCGCGGCAGCACCTTGCCGGGGAACCTCGTCATCGCTATCGGGGCAGAGGAGGTCAGCTGGTAGTCGGAAATGAGCGTTTCGTAATGTCTGAACTTGTTCTGCAGCTGCAGATCGCGCAGTGTGGCGGTGGCGAGGTCCATCTTCAGCGGGTCGTCGATGGTGAACGAAGCGCTGCTCCGACTGGCGTTGGCGGCCGAATGGTCCGCATGTTGGCATTGGAAGTGCCAGCCCGTATCGTCGCGCTCGATGGCGATCTCGTTGTGGCGGTAGTACATCGAGTCGGTGTACTCCTGCGTCCACGCCAACGGCGGATTTTTGACGATGCGTTGTGTAGTGCCGTCGCTGCCGACTTTCATCACATAACAGTCCATACGCACATCGATGCTTGCGCCCTCTACGGTCAGTCGCGTCTCAAAGCCGTTGGGATTTTGCGTGACGACCACCGACACCGTGTCGGCTCCGACCAACTCGGTGGAATCTGTCTCCTTGTAGGCTATACAATCCACGATGCACTCGCGTCGCTGGCCGGTGATGTTGGTTAATACATGGACAAGAAACGCTCCTTTTGGGGCGCCATATTCGGTCCTGGGATAGCACCATCCGTACCCCTCCTCGCGCACCATGGCGCGGTAGGCGGCGAAAGTGTCGGGCAGCAATTGCACGCTCTGATCTCCGCCGATGGACAGATAGGCGAGGGTGTCCAACACAGCCGTCACGCTGTCAGCGGGCAGCTCGATCGTAGGGCCGTCGATCTCCACCAGCTCCTCCTCGTGGTGGCAGGCAACCATAGCTATCGCACCGATGACTAATGTCAGATGTAGGATGTATTTTTTCATTTGACTACTACTTTTCTGCCGTTAACGATGTTCACGCCGCGCTGGGGCTTCATCAATCGTTGTCCATTGAGGTTATAAATGCTCCCCTCTCTCACGGGAGAGGGAGCGGGGGTGAGGCTGATTCCATCAATCACTCCGATGGGGCCGTCGAGATGGTTCACACGTCCGGCGAAGAGAATCGTGTTGGCCTTGCGGCTTTGGATGGTAAAATAGAAAGGTCGATCCACCTTGAAGTCCTGATAATCCTCAGGGCGCGTGAGATCAATGCCTGTGGCCTCTTCAATGACCGTCAGTGCCGCTGCCTCTGTGCCTTTTTCATCCACGATAATCTTACTCAGCTGGTAAATAGCACTGATGGCACGGTTCACCTCGCTCATCTTTGTGAAGTCAGCCATTTCGTCAAAAGCATCTGTCACGCCCATGCCTTTCAGCACTGTTTTCAAATCGTATTTCCCATCAATTACGAAGCGAGGCATATAAAGGTTCACGTGCTGGTATTGCAGCTGTTGTGCAGCGTTCCAGTCCTCGTAAGTCAGCGGTGGCAAGGTATAACCTTCGAGCGGAACAAAGATAGTCATCGAGAAATCCCCGTTAGTACCGTAATCCATCGTGATGGTTTGGAACGACGGCGTGACGGCACACTGAAAAACATCGCGCGCCAGCATCATATCCACAGTGGTGTATGTCTCGTCGTTCAGGAAAAATTTTCCCTGTTCGGTGAGTTCCGGCGCGAAAGGCTTGCTCCAACTGCCTTTGAAATACAGGGCATTCATCAGCACAACATCTAAATCGTTGGATTGGGGCTCGTCGTATAACTTAGGTATGAGACCGTGCGTGTGGTCGCTGACCCAGTTGTTGATCTTGTTGATTCCCTCCCATGTGTCGAAGTTCACCGCATCCACGCAGGCATCATAGTCATTGCGTAACGCCTGCATGAACTCCTCATACAGCTGTGCGTCGGGGCGTGTCCACAGGGCGTTAGCCAGCTCACACTGAGGAAACCAGCCGTCATAGACCTCGCGTGGATTGCCATCAGGATCCCACATCATATTCCTATATACCTCTTCATCGTAGGTTGGGCGCGCAGTCAACGTCTTGGCTAACTGCTTATTGAACGCTCCAATCTCCTCATTGCTAAGGCCCGTGGTGCCGAGCGCCTGTTGTAACTGACTAAGCGTGTTACCCGCTGCGCCGTTCTGCAACATGGACAGCGCGATTTGCACCGATAATGGGGAGAAACATACATTGTCTGTTTCATTATTAGCCACAGCATTAAACAGCTCGAACGCTGACAGCTGGTATGCCTTGGTCATCTGGGTCTTCGCTTCCTGCGCCTGCCCATTCATGGTGAGTGCCATAAGCACTAATGAAAGTATCGTCTTTTTCATCATCGTTAGTTTGTTTTGATTTGTTAGCTGCTGCAAAAGTAGCCTTTTCTATTAATATTTATACATGAATCACCGAAAATATTTCAGTGAGGCTTATGTTTTAAACATTTTTTACTTCACCACCACTTTTCGGCCGTTGATGATGTTCACGCCGCGTTGTGGCTGTGTCAGTCGCTGACCCTTGAGGTTGTATATGCTCCCCTGTCTTACGGGAGAGAGTGTGGGGGCGAGGCCATCCTCATCTTTGATATTGAACTCTGCGGAATACACCTCATTCTCGTTCTCGATGGTGATGGTATAGGAGCCCTTGGGATAGGTCGAAATGTCCGTGTTGAGGGCTACAACATTACTCGTCTGCACTACCTTATTATATATAGGCTGTCCTGCGGCATCTGTGACGGTAATCGTATAAGGCCCTGTCAGCGTCTTGAAGTTGACGAACAGCTCCTTGATGGAATACTCGCCCGTCACCGTCTCTTCATCACTCGCAGCGACCTCTCCTCGCCTCGGTGCTTTCGGCTTCGTCTTCACCGTATGCGTGAAATCCAACCAGTTCTTCTTAACGTGAGAGGGGCTCCCAGTGTCATAGAAGATAATGCTCAGATCTTCATCGTAGTAGAGTACTTCGTCGTTGACCATACACGATATCAGCACTTCATTGAGCGTACCAGTCGGGTATTCCCCAATGATATTATTCAATGGGCCGGATGAATTGCCGACACCTTCCATCCATGTGTTAATAAGTTCCAGAGGTCCTGATGCCTGCAGCTTGATGCACTGCCCCTTGAAGCGTTCTGTTTCAGAGTAGGCTTTCTGGACGACAATATAAGAGGCCTGATATCCTGAGCCATCATCTAAGAGGATTTCGTCATTTACCGAAAAATTGAAATCATAGAGCAAAATGCCTGTTTCGCTGCCTGGTTTAATGAAATAGGTTGGTAAATTGGTTTGTAAACCATCCTCATACAGCGCTCCGACGTAGCTTGCTTCGGCAGATGCTGGGTCGTCAAAGCAGAACCATTCTTTGCACATCAACTTCTTACACTGATGCATTCCTATTATGGTGTCGTTGGCTATGGTGTATGATCTCAAATGAAAGTCCTTGTCTGGGATGCTCGTCAGCCATACCTTCCCCTCTTCGATGATGGGGCGATAGGTTGTAGGAGTCAAGGCATCAAGGATTTCATCAGCTAAGCGATGCTTAAATATAACTTCAGAACCGACATTCACTTGTAACAATCGATGCTCTTCATCCCTGAGGATTTGGAGGTTAACTTCCGGACTATAAGTACTTCCTATGCCTTCATACCATATGTTAGGATGATGATCTATGTTGTCATGTATTAGGAAATAGCGAAGGTGGAAATCATCATTATACCCTGTATTTGTAAGCGTACATGATATCAGGGAATCTTTCAGGTCGGAATATGGATAAGGGAAGAAAGAGACCTCGAAAGTTTCCTCTGTTCCGCGAAAGTCATACAACAGCCTTGGGGTCTCATCACCTTCACGAATATAATAAACTTGCTTCCCCTCCTCATAGATAGATGCGACAAAGGCGTTCTTCAGATTCTTTCCCAGTCGACTGTCATAGGGCATCAAACTATCGTCGCACATCCATTTTTTGCATTGATGACCGCCAACAATGGTGTCACCACCGAAATAATAAGTAATGATAGCACTAGGAGTATCTAGCCACATACCGTCACCCACTATCCACACTTTCCCCTCCTCGATGAAGGGATGATAGTCGGTTGGTTGGTTGTCCAAAGCCACTATCTTCTCGAACTTGCTCCAAGGCTCTGTAGCTTTGTAAGCCTCGAGTGCAGATGCAGGAACGTGCAGAGTAGCGTTTTCAAAAGCTTCGTCGTCAAATGCGCCTCCTCCTGTTGTCGGAACGGCCTCTGCATAGCAGTAAATATCAGCCAGTTCTAAGCAAAAGAGGATAGCAAAGTTGCCAATGCTGTTGACAGATGATGGAATCAATACGGACGTCAAGTTCATACACCCTAGGAATGAATAATTCCCGATTTTGGAAACCCCGCTGGGAACAACCAATTCACTTATTTCCTCTTCATTCAAAAAAAGACGATGAGCATAATAAAGAGGGTTGCTGTATGCTTCCTCGAAAATGATATTACACCAAGCTGTTAAGTCTGTAATGTGGACTGAAGTCAGCCCCGTACAATTATGGAAAGCCCCTCCATCTATGCGGGTAACAGATGAAGGAATAGTCACAGAGGTTAGAGCCGGACAACCAGCGAAAGCCCCTCCGCCAATGCTAATGACTCCATCCGGAATAGTCACAGAGGTCAGAGCCGAGCAATCAGCGAAAACACAACTCTCAAGGGTGGTGACAGATGATGGAATCGTCACAGACGTTAGTCCTGTGCAACAACGGAAAGTATCTTCTCCTATGTTAGTGAGTCCCTCTGAAAGCGTCAATGAAGTCAATCCTGAGCAATACAAAAAGGCTCCAAGGCCAAAGCTGTTTATAGATGAAGGAATAGTCACAGAGGTCAGCCCAATACATCTTTCGAAAGCAAAATTTTCGATTCTAGTAACAGAATATTCCGTCCCCTCTACCATGATGCTGGAAGGAATAATCACATTGCCCTCGTATCTGGGGTCTTTTTGAATAACCGTTGCAGTCCTTTCTTCGGTATTGACATCATAATTAATGCCGTCGATCTCCACTTCTACTGCTCCCGCTCCGAAGCTCGCGAGCAGGCACATCATGATAAGTAAGCCGAATCGTTTCATCGTTGTATATCTTTAGAGGTTAATCAATCTGTTTTCACTTCACCACCACCTTATGGCCGTTAACGATGTTCACGCCGCGTTGTGGCTTTGTCAGTCGCTGCCCCTTGAGGTTGTATATGCTCCCCTGTTTCACGGGAGAGAGTGTGTGGGAGAGGCCGTCCTCATCTTTGATATTGAACTCTGCGGAATACACCTCGTTTTCGTTCTCGATGGTGATGGTATAGGAGCCCTTGGGATAGGTCGAAATGTCCGTATTGAGGGCCACGACATTGCTGGTCTGCACCACCTTATTATATATGATGTCTTTAGCTGCATTGGTTACCGTAATCGTATAAGGTCCCGTCAGCGTCTTGAAGTTGACGAAAAGCTCCTTGATGGAGTACTCACCCGTCAACGCCTCCTCATCACTCTCGGCTTCGACCCGTCTCGGTCCTTTGGGCCTCGTCTTCACCGTATGCGTGAAATCCAACCAGTTCTTCTTGACGTGAGAGGAACCCTCTGAATCAGAGAAGATAATGATTAGTCTTTCATTGTAGTAGAGTACTTCGTCGTTGACTGTGCACGTTATCAGTTCTTCCTCGCTTGTCCCACATTCACCATGGATATTATTCAAAGGACTGGATGAATTGCCGACTCCTTCCATCCATGTGTTAATCAGTTCCAGAGGCCCTGATGTCTGCAGCTTCATGCACAGCCCCTTGAAGCTTTCTGTTTCAGAGTAGGCTTTTTGGACGACGGTATAAGAAACTTGATTCCCAAAGCCATCATCTATGAGGATATTGTCATCTACCGACGGATTGAAATCGTAGAGTAAGATGCCTGTTTCGCTGCTAGGTTTAATGAAATAGGTTCGTAAGCCTTCCTCATAAAGTGCTCCAATGTAATTTGATTCGACAGATGCTGGGTCATCAAAGCATAACCATTCTTTGCACATCAACTTCTTACACTGATGCTTTCCTATTATGGTGTCGTTGACTATGGTGTATGATCTCAAATGAAACAATTGTAAGTCCTCGTCAGGGATGCCCGTCAGCCATACCTTCCCCTCTTCAACGAAGTGACGATAGTTGGTACTGATTTCATCAACCTTTCCAGTGGGTCCGTCGAAATGGTTCACACGACCGGCGAAGAGTATGGTGTTGGTTGTGCGGTTTTGGATGGTGAAATAGAAGGGGCGATCCACCTTGAAGTCCTGATAATCCTCTGGGCGCGTGAGATCAATGCCCGTGGCCTCTTCAATGAGCGTCAGCGCCGCGGCCTCTGTGCCTTTTTCATCCACGATAATCTTACTCAGCTGGTAAATAGAACTGATGGCACGGTTCACCTCGCTCATCTTTGTGAAGTCTACCTTTATTTCATCAAAAGCATCTGTCACGCCCATGCCTTTCAGCACTGTTTTCAAATCGTATTTCCCATCAATTTCGAAGCGAGGCATATAAAGGTTCACGTGCAGGTATTGCTGCTGTTGTGCAGCGTTCCAGTCCTCGTAAGTCAGCGGCGGCAAGGTTGTACCTAATTCCTTCTTGCTTTTTTTCTTTCCTAACGTAATCGCTCTTGTGTGCATCTTCTTTCTCACCATGCTGCCCTGCAGATAGTCAGGCATGCGCGTGTTCTTGGTGAATTGGGCATTGTTCCAGATAGGCTTCATCTTCTTGACGCCACCTCCGTTGGTAATCTCGAAGAGCTCCTCAACCTGACCATAATGTCCAACGCTAACATAATAAACAGGGAAGAAGTGGAAAATCTTCGTCTCAGGATTGTAGAAAGAGGTGTGTTCGCCAAAGCGTTCGCTGTCGTATAGAGCACCTTCGATGACGTACATTGATCCAAAATTACCATGGGTGTATTCAATGGGCTGCTCGAGGACGACGCATTTGTTGGTGACCTTGTCCCAAGTGAAGATGAAGTCTGTACCCATCAACCAATCCTTGATCTTATATACATTTTCATTATCGGTGCGCTTGTAAAGCTCGTAGCCAGGATCTGGAGTATAGGCATTCTCGACTTCGGAGAACAACATATAATAATATGTACCAGTAGCGACCTTGTCCCAAGTGTAGTTAGTCAATGAGAGCTTGTCGTAACCAATGCTATAATCAACTTCACCTTGTGCATTAAGCTTTACGAGATCAATGTCTAATACCACTTTATCCTCTGCGAACGTGGAAGACGATTCGTTGATTTTTCCATACAACGGCATGTCGGGCATATTAATACCTAATTTTTGATATTCAAGTTCTTCGGCAAAGTCTTGAGGAATGATGATATGGTCGTTCTTCACGAAGAAGACAAGATCATAACCCTCTGCGTATGGTTCAGACAAAATGTACGGGGTTCCGTAAGCTTCCTCAAAGCGCTTGTCGGCATTGTCGGTGGTGACAACACACTTTCCCCTGTAGAGGACTCTATCACCCAACAGCTCTACCTTTGTTGAGGTCAGACTCCCTTCGAAGACAGGTTCCCACTCGAAGTCGTCCTCCGTAAAAATACTAGCCTCGTACTTATACGGCAAAAAGATAGTCATCGAGTAATCCCCGTTAGCACCGTAGTCCATCGTGATGGTTTGGAACGACGGTGTGACAGCACACTGAAAAACATCGCGCGCCAGCATCATATCTACTGTAGTGTATGTCTCGTCGTTCAAGAAGAACTGCCCCTGTTCGGTGAGCTCCGGTGCGAAAGGCTTGCTCCAACTGCCCTTGAAATACAGGGCATTCATCAGCACAACAGCTAAATCGCTGGATTGGGGTTCGTCGTATAACTTAGGTATGAGCCCATGAGTGTGGTCGCTGACCCAGCCGTTGATTTTTTCGATGCCCTCCCAGGTGTCGAAGTTCACCGCATCTACGCCGGCATCATAGTCATTGCGTAACGACTGCACGAAATTGTCGTACAAATGAACGTAGGGCCGTGTCCACAGGGCGTTAGCCAGCTCACACTGAGGATACCAGCCGTCATAGACCTCGCGGGGATCGCCATCAGGATTCCACATCATATTCCTAAATACCTCTTCGTCGTAGGCTGGGCGCGCAGTCAACATCTTTGCCAACTGCTTATTGAACGCTCCTATCTCCTCGTTGCTAAGACCCGTGGTGCCGAGCGCCTGTTGCAACTGACTGAGCGTGTTACCCGCAGCGCCGTTCTGCACCATGGATAGCGCTATTTGCACCGACAGTGGCGAGAAGCACACATTGTCTGTTTCATTTTTAGCCACAGCATTAAACAGCTCGAACGCTGACTGTTGGTATGCCTTGGTCATCTGGGTCTTCGCCTCCTGCGATTGCCCATTCATGGTGAGTGCCATAAGCACTAATGAAAGTATCGTCTTTTTCATCATCGTTAGTTTGTTTTGATTTGTTAGCTGCTACAAAAGTAGCCTTTTCTATAATATTTATACATGAATCTCCGAAAATATTTCAGTGAGGCTTATGTTTTAAACATTTTTCACTTCACCACCACTTTTCGGCCGTTGATGATGTTCACGCCGCGTTGTGGCTTTGTCAGTCGCTGCCCCTTGAGGTTGTATATACTCCCCTGTTTCACGGGAGAGAGTGTGGGGGAGAGGCTGTTTTCATCATTGATATTGAGCAAAGCCGCATAAACCTCCTCCTCATTTTCTACCGTAAGCGTATAGCTTCCCTTGGGATAGGCCGAGATGTCCGTGTTGAGCGCCACGACATTGCTCGTCTGCACTACCTTGCGGTAGACCTCTTGTCCGGCGGCGTCAGTAATGGTTATTGCATAAGGTCCTGCCAACGTGGTGAAGTTAACGAACAACGCCTTAACCGAGTACTCACCCGTCACCGTCTCCTCCTCACTATTAGCCACTAAGTCATCATCTGATTTTTCACTTTTCACTCCTCTCTCCGGAGCTTTCGGCCTCGTCTTTACCGTATGAGTGAAGTCCAGCCATTTCTTCTTGACTTCGGGGTTATCAGTGCCTGTGATAGCATGGACCATTTCTTCATCATAGTAAAGTACTTCGTCTCCGACCATGCATGATATTAGATCCTCTTCGCCTGTCGCACATTCACCATTGATGTTGTTTATTGGACTGGATGAATAGCCTACAGCTTCCAGCCAGCAAGTGAACAATCCAAGGGACTTCCTTTGAACATACGTCTTCTCACCCTTGAACACTGCGTCCTGCTGCCTTTCCTTTTTAATGATGGTAACCACATCGCCACGCATTTTAAAAGCAGTGCCGATAGGGGCGGAGAAATCATAAAGCAGCGAGAAATCGCTTTGGTCTGGAGCCGCATAATATACCTTGCCGTCTTTCTCATACAATACACCCATGAAAGTGGTATCTACGGCAGCCGGGCAACTCGGGTCAATGTCATAGCTTAATTCACTCCGATTCATAATCTTGCACTTCTGGCCTCCTACGATGGTGTCGCCTTGAAACCAATACTCATAACGATTATGGTTATCGCCTTGTCCCATTACCACTGTATGCCACACCTTCCCCTCTTCTATGAAGGGACGGTAGTCGGCCTGTGGCTCTTGTCTGACAGAGATGGGATGTTCGCCAAATTGATCCACTGCTACGTTTGGTAGTTCTGACAAGAAGAAAGGAAAATTAATATCAACGTGATACCTTCCGATACCATCAACGTAAGGTTCCAGTTCTTCGTATTTTATGCTCACTTTGAAGGTTGATGAGCTCTTGTCTGCAACGCAATAAGCATAACGATTCGGACTATTGCTCCAAACGGTGTCACCATAAACGTGTAATGTGTAGCAATCATGTTCTGGATCTGGTACAAGTTCATATTGGAATTGTGAGTCTCCTTCTAAGGTCGGTTGCCTATCTATCTGAGGCTGCTGGCCCCACCAACCTGCATAATGTGTGACAAATGTGAGAGGCAAGTAATAATTACCTTCAAATGGATTGTCATAGAGAACGTAAGCTAAATTGTAACTCCAAGAGTTGGGATTTCCTGAGTATAATCCCGCTAAAGGCCATGATAAAGAACCAATACCTTCAATCCATTCCACTTCGGTTCGAGCATCTGTATTTCTGTCGTTGGCTTCAAAGGTGATGACCTTTAGTCGTTCGCCGTTGATCTCTTTGTAAGACACTTCCTTCACTTCGCATTGAGAGTAGTCGCCATACTCCGGTGAAAACCTATCACCTTCTTCTAAGGAGAAATCGTAAGTAAGAACTTCCTTGTCCTCGGTTTCGTTATATATATAGACACGTTGATTCTCCTCGCGGAACCAACCAACAAGTTCATCTTTCCCATCTTGTGTTCTGGTACGTAGCTGTTCATAGAAGTGCCCGTTCCTTTCAAACAAGATTTCTTCCTCTGAGAAATAGTAATCAGTAACCGTGTGGTCTCCACCCATGCTGAACCCATGTACGCACCATTTCTTCCCTCTTTCCACGAAGGGATGATAGGTGGGTATGTCCTCTTCGGAATCGTGGAAAACTAGCTCGGGATCAACTGCTTCCCATGTGCCATCTTCGTCATTCCCCTCAAAGAAATCGGTGTACATCCACGAAAGGATTGCATGCATGGGTGGGAGAAATCCCGAATTTTCGTAAGCCCCTTCTTCGCTGTATTTCACATAGGAAAGACTTTCATCCAATGACCAAGTGATAAGGCTCCCTGGATCTTCTTCAGAAGCCATATAATTGATTTGGCCACACAATGATATACGCTGTAAGTTAACACGGTTCCTATGGTCGGACAAATCCATACCACTGATGTCTATGTGCAAGTCTTGATAGGGGAAGAACACGTATGGGACGTAGGCTTTTGGTGCTAACTCTCTCTCGAAGATTACCTTATTATCTTCCTCGCGGTCTAAACGATAGAAACGTCCCCACGACGAATGGGGAGCAACTGGAAGGTAGATCGTTGAGCGCTTGCCTGCCTCGTAGTCCAGGGCGTTGATAAGCCTGAATATGAATTTCGGCCATGTATGTCTCATGCTGACATCCAAATATGTAGTGTATGAGGTGTGGCCTTCCTTTGTTGCCTTGATTTGTATGTCCTGCCATGTATGTTCGTAATTCAGTTCCCAGTTGCCATCGGCATCGCTCACGGTTGAAGCAAGCATGATGCTGTCTGATTCAGTGTAATGCAAACATTGAATAATCGCCCCATCCACGGGTCGGGCATCTTGGTCAATGACCTTTCCTTTCAGAGTCTCTGCCCACGCTCCCACACAGGCGAGCAGGCACATCATGATCAGTAAGTTGATTCTTTTCATCTTTATATTTCTTTATAGGTTAATAAATCTGGTTTGCCGACAGGAAAAGGGGCTGATGGGAGGGCCGGATTACCTTATCATCGGTTTGCGGTGGCAAAGATATGGACTTTTTTTGAATGTTGTATCACCTACCCCATGGAAAATATTTGAGTGATGCAAATGAGTTAATGGGCTAATAATTAGATTACTGACTCTTTTGACCCATGGAGGGGGGGGTGGAAAAGTTTTACTGAAGGATGATAAAAGAGAAGAAAAATGCTGTTTTTTACACCGCAAATGAGGGCTGAGCGCAACAACGTTGCCTGCGTATCTACCACGATACGTGCCAGCGAAGTGTTGACGTTCCTGTCTATTGTGTCAAATCGAGTAATATCCTTGTTGATGGATAGATATGATGCTGATATTCATGCCATTGGACTCAAAAATCATGAATATCGTAGCAAAATCATGCGATTTCAGTCGATTTAGCCATTATTTTGTGTTAAGCAATCTTAAAATCGACCCTGTTTTTGCCTGTTTCGTCACATCGTCACACCTTTGTCACACCTCCCGTCACGGCATTATCGCTTGATGTTCAACGCTGTATCGCAATAGTGTGACGATGTGACGACTATTCGTCCTTCATGTATGTTCTTCTCGCTGTGGATTCACCTTCTGTTTGCTACTGTTGAGACATACAACCGTGAGGGTTGTTCGGTCGCGATCGAACAACCCACACGGCTATAAGTGTTTCGCTTCACTGCTGCAGCCTTGACGGCTCACCGTTCCTCATGCAGCTGCTTGACAGGGAAGGTGAAGTAGGTGTCGGGGAAAGGTTCGTCGCGTAGGGTGAAGTGCCACCACTCGGTGTCGAGGGGCTTGAAGCCGTGGGCAAGCATGGCGCGGCGTAGAATCATACGATGTTCAAACTGCTCGGCAGTGATGCTGCGCCCCGTTGGGCTTTTGGCGTTGTCGCCTGTGTATTCGCCTGTCTCGGGATTGCCGCAGAAGTCGGGATGGCTCTCAGGTCCAAACCAGTCGAAGGTGCCTCCCATGTCGAGCTCTTTTTCTGTTGTCATGTCGAAGAGCGTGAGATCGACGGTTGATCCACGTGTGTGACCACTTCGTTCATAGATGTACTTCTGTTCGAAGAGTACGCTCTTGTCGAGGTCGGGATAGAAGTAAGTCTTCATTTCGGTGGCCGACAGGTCCTCAGCCCATCGCACGAAATGATCGACGCCTTTCTGTGGGCGATAGGCATCGTAGATTTTCAGTCGGTAGCCCTGGCTCTTGACATCGTCGCTCACGGCCTTGAGTGCCGTTGCCGCTTCGCGTGTCAGCAGGGCAGTAGGCTGTTCATAGCCGTCGATGCGTGAGCCTACGAAGTTGTAGGTCCCGTAGTAGCGGATTTCCAGGATGACATCAGGTACGATGTCGGTTATTGTGACGAACCGGCTGGCATCGTCGGTGGGGCTGATTGTTTGGGTGGTGGCTTCATTGCGGTTGTAGTGGGTCACGATGCCCAAACAACAACAGGCGACCAAAACGAGGATGGCGGCGATGATCCAGAGTTTCTTCTGTTTCATGGGATGATTGTTATTTGAGTTGAGAGTTGAGAGTTGAAAGTTGAGAGTTGACAAGTTGACGAGTTGACAAGTTGACGAGTTGAAAGTTCTCCAAGTGTGGAGCGACCAAGGTCGAGCGGAGAGTTGAAAGTTGAGAGCGCTGAGCGGAAAGTTCTGTGTTTCGAAGGGCAAAGGTAGGCATAATTGACGATTGATGATTGCCGATTGATGATTTATTTGTTTTTTATGTCGTTTTTTTGTTTTTTAAAGGTATGAGAGCGTGTGTTTCTGCAGAAAATGCTTACTTTTGCAGAGCAAAACAACGTGGATGCCTTTGCGCATCGTAGCACAAAATAGTGATCGACGTATGAAGTATGCAGATTTACCGAAACAGAAACTGAGTCATCTGGTGAAGCCGAATGGTGTTACGCTGGAGGATTGGCAGGTGATGCTCCGCATGCAACAGGCCTCTCGTGAGGCGCTGGACGTGGAATGTGTGAGTGAGCGTTATTATCCCGGTGAGTACCGCGTAAGCAGTCCTAAGTCGGGAGGCGTGTATAAGGTGGTGTTCCGTGGTGCCAAGAGTCCTTGGAACTACTGCGACTGCATGGATTTCAAGACTTCTCAGTTAGGGACGTGCAAGCATATCGAAGCAGCCCGTCAGTGGATTGCCGATCACCACAAGCGCATCCATTGGGATTTGCCGGCGTACACGAGCGTATTCCTGAGCTATCGCGGCAACGAGCGTCAGGTGAAGATCCGCATCGGTTCGGCTCATGAGGCTGCGTTCCGCAAGTTGGCTGAGAAGTACTTTGATGCCTTGGATACGCTGCTTCCGAAGGCGTTTGAGCGTTTCGGTGAGTTCCTGTCGGAGGCGAAGCAGATCGACGACAGCTTCCGCTGCTATCAGGATGCCCTGGACTTCGTGGCGGAACAGCGTGAAGCCATCGCCCGTCGTAAGATGGTTGATGAACGTTACGATGACGAGGCTCTTGATGCTTTGCTCTCCACGAAGCTTTATCCCTATCAGAAGGAGGGCGTACGCTTTGCGGCACGTGCCGGCAGGGCGATCATCGCGGATGAGATGGGACTTGGCAAGACGGTGCAGGCTATCGCCACGGCGGAGCTGCTGCGTCGCGAGGGATTGATAGGCAGCGTGCTGGTCCTTTGTCCTACGACGTTGAAATATCAATGGAAGCGCGAGATAGAGCGTTTCACGAAGGCTAAGGTGCAGGTGCTGGAAGGCGTCGCTGAACGTCGTCGCGAGCAGTTGAACCTCGATGCCGACTATCGGATTGCTTCCTATAATAATATGGTTGATATGTCCATTGACACGGTAGATATGCTGGTGATGGACGAGGTGCAGCGCCTGAAGAACTGGAATACGCAGATCTCGCGTGCCGCCCGACGCATCACCTCCCGTTATGCGCTCATCCTGAGCGGCACGCCGCTGGAGAACAAGCTGGAGGAGCTGTACAGCATCGTAGAACTGGTGGATCAGTATCTGCTGTCGCCTTACTATCTGTTCCGCGACAGGTATATCGTCACGGATGTGGAAGGTCGCACGATAGGTTATCGCAATCTGGGCGAAATCCGTCAGCGGCTTGCCGGCGTGATGATCCGTCGCACGAAAGCCGACGTTGCACAGCAATTGCCAGCGCGAATAGACAAGAACCTCTTTGTCCCGATGACCGAACAGCAGATGGAAGCCCATCATGACTTGAAGCTCCAGGCTGCCCGTTTGGTGTCGAAGTGGCATCGCCAGCATTTCCTCTCGGAGATGGACCGCCGTCAGCTGCTGCTCACGTTGCAGCAGATGCGCATGACGTGCGACAGCCTGTATGTCCTCGACGAGCACAGCCGCTACGACACTAAGGTGGAGGAGGTGATGAACATCCTCAACGAGTGCGGCGTGACGGTGAACGGCGAGGGGCGGGAGGACGCCGGCGCTCACGCGCCGGCCACGGTGGCAGGGGAGACAGCGATGGCAGGGGAGATGGCGATGGCAGGGGAGACAGCGGTTCCTAAGGTGGTGATCTTCAGCCAATGGGAACGCATGACGCGATTAGTGGCTCAGGAGTTGGAACAGAGTGGGGTAGAGTTTGTCTATCTCCATGGGAATGTTCCTTCACGCGAACGTAATGAACGCGTTGAGCAATTCCAAAGCGATCCTCGGATTCGCGTGTTCCTTTCTACGGATGCCGGCTCCACGGGCTTGAACCTTCAGGTGGCCAACGTGGTTATCAACCTCGATCAGCCATGGAACCCAGCCATCAAAGAGCAGCGCATCGGCCGCATCCATCGCATCGGTCAGCAGCACAGTGTCGAGGTCATCAACTTGATCTCGGCGGGCACCATCGAGGAGGATATGCTCTCGCGCCTCCATTTCAAGACCTCGCTATTCGAGGGCGTCCTGGATGGCGGCGAGGACGCGGTGTTCCTCTCAGACCTGCAATTTGACAATTTGCTTAACGGCCTTAGCGATTACATCGAGGACGAGCATGACAGCGTGTCGGGCATTGCCGTAGATGACGAGGAGCCGAAGCGCGAAACGGAGGTACAACAGACATTGGCCTTTGAAGAACCGGCCTCACAACCTCCGCTGCTTCAACGCCTGGCATCGGATGTGGCAGAATTACTCTTGGCCGACGAACCGACCCGTCAGAAAGCCGTCTCATGGCTGCGAAGCCTGACGGCAACGCTCTTGCTGCTGTTTGTGCTGTTGCCCTTGCAGGTCGTTGGCGCTACCTTTGAGCCCGAACGCGAAAACCGTTCGCCACGGTTTGCACAAGAGACCGATTCCTCATCGCTCAGATTGCGTTATTATACTCCTGCACGTATTTGGGTTGAAGCGTTGCCGGTGGGTAACGGACATATTGGTGCCATGGTCTTCGGCGGTACGCAATCCGAGGAGATCCAACTGAATGAAGCGACGTTCTGGGGTGGCGGTCCTCATCGCAACGATTCGCCCCGCGCCTTGGACAGCCTTCAGCGCGTTCGTCAGCTGATTTTTGACGGCAAGCATCCTCAGGCTCAGCAACTCATGGATCGTACGTTCATGACAGGTCGCAACGGTATGCCTTATCAGACATTGGGCAGTTTGAGGATCGACCAAGTTCAAAATGGAAATGTTCAATCCTACGAGCGCAGCCTCGATCTGTCCACGGCAACGGCAACCACGCGTTGGACCGATGACCGCGGTTGCACGTTCACCCGTGAGGTCATCTCTTCGTTGGCAGACGGTGTCGTCGCCATTCGCATGACCTCGTCGCAGGCTCAGGGTTTGAATTTCACTTTGCGTTTCACCTCTCCTCTCGACATCCGTCGTTCGTCAACGTCAGATGCTTTGGTGATGACAGGTCGTGGCCGTGACCACGAAGGCGTGAAGGGTGTAGTCGAGATGCAGACCGAGGCCCGTGTGCAGCTTCGCGACGGCGAGCAGGCGTTGACCGATTCTACGCTCACCGTGAGCCGTGCTACCGAAGCCCTCATCTTCGTTGGCGCAGCAACCAATTTCGTGAATTACCACGATGTCAGCGGCAACCCGTCCGAGCGTGTCAAGGCTTTGATGACTCCTGCCGTTCATCGTTCGTGGCCTCAACTGCATCAGGCTCATGTGGCCGCCTATCAGCATTATTTCAACCGCGTTCGCCTGCATCTTGCTGGCAGTAGTGCTGAGGTCGATACGATGCAGACCGACCGCCGTGTCGTGCGTTTCTCGCAGGGCAACCCCGATCCTTCGTTGGCGGTGCTGATGTTCAACTATGGCCGCTATCTCCTGATCTCCTCTTCACAACCCGACGGTCAGGCTGCCGGGTTGCAGGGCCTGTGGAACAAAGACTTGCTGGCACCTTGGGATGGCAAGTACACCATAAACATTAACGCTGAGATGAATTATTGGCCTGCCGAGGTGTGTAATCTCAGCGAGCTTGCGGAGCCTTTGTTTAACCTCATCCACGACCTCAGCGTGACAGGTCGGGAGACGGCGCGCACGATGTATGGTGCTCGAGGCTGGATGGCCCATCACAACACCGACATCTGGCGTTCGACCGGCATGGTGGACGGCCCTTATTGGGGTGCCTGGCCGATGGGCGGTGCGTGGTTGATTACCCATCTGTGGGAACATTGGCTCTACACGGGCGATCTTGATTTCCTGGCCTCGTCCTATCCTGTGATGAAGGGCGCTGCGGAGTTCCTGTTGAGCTTTATGATCCCTCATCCCCGCTATGGCTGGCTTGTCACCTGTCCCTCGGTGTCACCCGAACATGGTCCCGAAGGCGGTCAGACCCACGGCGCGTCGGTGTGTGCCGGGCCTGTGATGGACACGCAAATAGCCTACGACGTGTTCTCGCAGACCATTCAGGCCGCCTATGAACTACACGTCGATGCCGCTTTCCGCGACACGCTGATGCAAGCCATCAACGCATTGGCTCCTATGCAGATAGGCCGCTACGGACAGCTGCAGGAATGGCTCGAGGACTACGATGAGATAGGCGACCACCATCGCCATGTCTCGCACCTCTATGGTCTCTATCCCAGCAGCCAGATCAATGCTACCGAGACGCCCGATGTCTGGCGCGCTTGTCGCACGAGTCTCCTTTATCGCGGTGATGATGCTACGGGATGGAGCATCGGATGGAAGCTGAATATGTGGGCTCGCCTGTTGGACGGCAACCACGCCTACACGATGATCCGTACCCTGCTCAGCCTGTTGCCGAGCGACCGCGCCGGTCGTCGTTTCCCTGCTGGTCGCGTCTATCCTAATCTCTTCGATGCCCATCCGCCATTCCAGATCGACGGCAACTTCGGCTTCACGGCCGGCGTGGCAGAGATGCTGGTGCAGAGTCACGAGGGATTCATACGCCTGTTACCGGCGTTGCCCGACGCCTGGCCCGAAGGAGCGGTCAGCGGATTGCGATGCCGTGGCGGCTTCGAGGTCAGCTTCAGGTGGAAGGAAGGGCGTGTCACGTCGCTTATGGTGAAGAGCCTCTTAGGCAATCCCTGTAAGATTGATCCCGGCCATGGCGCCGAGGTGATGCAGTTCAACACCAAGGCCGGTGAGACCTATCGGTTCAGGAATATCAAGTATAATCAATAAGTAAAAGGATATAACAAAATGAAACTTAACATTGCAGTGCTGCCCGGCGACGGTATCGGGCCGGAGATTAGCGAACAAGGCGTGGCCGTGATGTCCGCCGTTTGTAAGAAATTCGGACATGAGGTACGCTACGAGTATGCCCTTTGCGGCGCCGATGCCATCGACAAGGTCGGCGATCCTTTCCCCGAAGAGACTTTCCAAACGTGTATGCATGCCGATGCTGTGCTCTTCTCGGCAGTCGGTGACCCGAAGTACGACAACGACCCTACGTCCAAAGTGCGTCCCGAGCAAGGCCTGTTAGCCATGCGCAAGCGACTGGGTCTTTATGCCAATATACGTCCAGTCGAGACGTTCGACTGCCTCATCCACAAGTCGCCACTGAAAGATGAATTGGTGCGCGGCGCCGATTTCATTTGCATCCGTGAGCTTACGGGCGGTATGTATTTCGGCGAGAAATATCAGGATGACGACAAGGCCTACGACACCAACTATTATACGCGTCCCGAGATAGAGCGCATCCTGCGTGTCGGTTTCGAGTATGCCCGTCGCCGTCATCATCACCTGACGGTGATCGATAAGGCCAACGTGTTGGCCAGTAGCCGTCTGTGGCGTCAGATTGCCAAGGAGATGGCTCCGCAATACCCCGATGTCGTGACTGACTTCATGTTCGTTGACAATGCCGCGATGCGAATGCTGCAGGAGCCTAAGTTCTTCGATGTCATGGTCACGGAAAACACGTTCGGGGATATCCTCACCGATGAAGGTTCGTGCATCACTGGCTCCATGGGCTTACTGCCTTCGGCTTCGACGGGCGACCATACGCCCGTGTTCGAGCCTGTTCACGGCTCCTGGCCCCAGGCCGCAGGTCAGAACCTCGCCAATCCTTTGGCACAGATTCTCAGCGCGGCGATGCTCTTTGAGTATTTCAACCTCGAAGCCGAAGGCCGCCTCATCCGCGAAGCCGTCCGTGCCAGCCTCGATGCCAATGTCCGAACGCCGGAGATACAGGTCGAAGGCGGAGCACACTACGGCACACGGGAAGTCGGCGAATGGATTGTGAACTACATTGAAAGGAGTTGAAAGTTGAGAGTTGAGAGTTGAAAGTTAAGAAAGAAGTGTCAAAGAAGATTATAGCTTTGTGGATGTGTGCATGGCTCGCGATAGGCGCTTTTGCACAGAATACGTATCAGGATTTGGTGCGTCAAGGCATTACGGCCATGGAGGATGACAGCCTGAAGCAGGCGGAGCAATTGTTCCGTGAGGCGCTGAAGGCTGCGCCAGCGGCACAGGGTAATGCTTTGGTGTGGAGCCATCTGGCCGGTATCTACGAACGGACGGGACGCGAGCATGAAGCCTTGGAAGCCTATAACATCGCTTTGGGGTTGGCGCCACAGACCGTGGGATTTCTTCTTAGCCGCGCTTCTTTATATATGAAGTTGGGCAATGAGTCGCGTGCCTTGGTCGATTACAACGATGTCCTCGACCTGCGTCCCGACCACCCCGAGGCGCTGCTCATGCGTGCTTTCATCAAGCAACGACAGCGCTTGTTGAGGGATGCCAGGGCTGACTTCGAGCATCTCCTGCGTTTGCAGCCGACTCACGAGCAGGCGTTGTTGGGGTTGGCGTTGTTGAACGATGCCGACCGTCGGCCTCACGAGGCCATGGAAACCATCAACCGCGTCATAGAACTCTATCCCAGTCATGCCGCAGGTTATGCGCTGCGAGCGGGGATGGAGATGGACCGCAGAATGTATGAACACGCTGAGGCAGACTACACCGAGGCCATACGCTTGGAACCAGACAACGTGGATTATCGTCTGGCCCGAGCACGATTATATTCAAAGACGAAACAGAAAAGCAAGGCCCGCGAGGATGTCCGGGCTGCAGCAAAGTTGGGTGCTACGGCAGAGGAACTGGCAGGAGCCGCAGGAGGGAACGAACGATGATTACCTGCCAGCGTACATGTCTTCGTAGTAGCGTTGGTAGTCTCCGCTGGTGACGTTGTCCATCCAAGCCTGGTTGTCGAGATACCAGCGAACGGTTTTCTCTATGCCTTCCTCAAATTGAAGTGACGGTTCCCAGCCGAGCTCACGTTGGAGTTTGGAACTGTCGATGGCATAGCGAAGGTCGTGGCCGGCGCGGTCGGTGACGTAGGTGATGAGGTTCATATCCTCGCCTTCCTGGCGGCCCAGCAGACGGTCCACGGTGTTGATCAGCACTTTGATGATGTCGATGTTCTTCCACTCGTTGAAACCTCCGATGTTGTAGGTCTCGGCAACCTTGCCTTCGTGGAAGATAAGGTCGATGGCACGTGCATGATCCTCGACATAGAGCCAGTCGCGAACGTTTTCGCCTTTGCCATATACAGGCAACGGCTTGCGATGGCGTATGTTATTGATGAACAGTGGAATCAGCTTTTCGGGGAATTGGTAGGGGCCGTAGTTGTTGGAGCAATTGGTGACGATGGTCGGCATTCCGTAGGTGTCGTGGTAGGCACGTACGAAATGGTCGGAGCTGGCTTTAGCCGCCGAGTAAGGCGAGTGGGGCTGGTACTTCAAGTCCTCGGTGAAGAACTGTTCGCCGTAAGCCAGGTGAGACGCGACGGTGGACCCGTCGCGCACACTATAGGCGGAGGCCTTAGTGGTGAAGGGAGCAGGAATACCTTCGGGATGGGTCATCTCAAGAGCGCCATAGACTTCGTCCGTTGAGATGTGGTAGAAACGTTTGCCCTCGTAGCGCTCGGGCAGGCTTTCCCAATAGACCTTAGCGGCTTGCAACAGCGAGAGCGTTCCCATGACATTTGTCTTTGCGAAGGTGAAAGGATCCTTGATGCTGCGATCGACATGACTCTCGGCTGCGAGATGGATGATGCCGTCCACGTGCTCATCCTGAACGAGCTTGAGCACGTTCTCGAAGTCGCAGATGTCCATGCGGACAAACTTGTAGTTAGGCTTGTCTTCAACGTCCTTCAGGTTGGCAAGGTTGCCAGCGTAGGTGAGTTTGTCGAGGTTGATGATCTTATACTCGGGATATTTATTGACGAACAGACGGACTACGTGAGAGCCGATGAAGCCGGCGCCGCCGGTGATGATGATGCTATGCATGTCAGTAAGTTGAAAGTTGAGAGTTGAAAGTTGAAAGTTGAAAGTTGAAAGTTCTTCGAAGTATCGAAGCGACCAAAGGTCGAGCGGAAAGTTGAAAGTTGAGAGTTGAAAGCGTAGAGATTAGGGATTGAAGATGAAGGGGTTGTCAAAGTCAGCAAGTAAGGGCAA
Organism: Bacteroidaceae bacterium; assembly: GCA_016280855.1. Lineage (GTDB taxonomy): Bacteria > Bacteroidota > Bacteroidia > Bacteroidales > Bacteroidaceae > Physcousia. Next base: position 15,973 of record JAEEHP010000123.1, on the reverse strand, counting down.
AGTGAGGTCTTTCTGGCTGCGGATAGCTTCATCGATGGGGATGCGCCAATCGATGTCGAGCGCGGGGTCGTCGAGTTGAATGCCACCGTCGGCTTCAGGGTGATAGAACTCATCGCACTTATACTGAAACACAGCCGTTTCCGTCAGCACGGAGAAGCCGTGGGCAAAGCCCTTGGGGATGAAGAACTGACGATGGTTCTGCTCGCTGATTTCTACGGCGACGTGTTGTCCAAAGGTCGGAGAGCCCTTTCGGATGTCCACCGCCACATCAAGAACTGCTCCGCGCACACAGCGGACAAGCTTTGTCTGTGTGAAGGGAGGGCGTTGGAAATGCAGGCCGCGAATGACACCGCGCTGGCTCATGCTCTCGTTGTCCTGAACAAAATGAACGTCACCCACGGCAGCCGCAAAGTCGCGTTCGGAATAGCTCTCGAAGAAATAACCACGCTGGTCGCTGAACACGCGCGGTTCGATGATCAGTAAGCCTTCAATAGGCGTTTTAATGACTTCCATGATGCCTTACACTCCTTCGTCGTCGTTGTCTTCAAGTTCTACTTCGCTACGTTCGTCGCGCGTTATGCTCATGCCGCCTTTGGGGTCAATACGCAGGAGCAGCGGTTCAAACATGTCACTTTGAGGCAGGCTGACGCTAACGGCGAAGCACAGTCCGGAGAGGCTGTTGTCGAACATCATGCCATCAAGAATGCCTTTGTGCTGAAACTCGGACGAGAGATACGACATGAAGTTGCGCTTCGTGAAACGATATACCGTCGGCTCGCCTTGTCCCTGACCTATTTTGAGGGTGTAAATATTGTCCGCATAGCGGGTGCCTTCGTCATCAGTCACAGTGGGCAGGCTGTCCGACGCCTCGCGATGGATGGAATAGACAAACAAGCGGCCGTCGATTGTCACGGAATCGCTGAAGTTGTATTCGCGCATCCGCTGCAGGCCGTCGGTTTTTCCTTCATTGACCTCATACTCTCCGTTGGTCGTGGACGAAGCCTCCTGAGCAGGCTTTCCGGTGCAGGCAGAGAGCGCAATAAGGCTTGAGAATAATGCAAAATAGAGTTTTTTCATTGAACTAATTGTAGATTTTGGTGCAAAAATAGTCATTTATCTCGAAAAAAACGTATCTTTGCCGAAGAAATGAAGGCAAAAGGCATATTTTTCATCTTTACCCTCGTGTTCGGCCTGTCTGTTACGGCTTGCACGACAAGGGAAACGGACACCTCGAACGATGTTCAGCCCGAGGCGGTGGAGGATAGCGTGGACCTGGTGCTGGAGGTGCGTCAGACATCGCGACTGTACACCGCCGAGTACAAGGTGCACAAGATTGTCACACATGCCGACGTGAAGCATCTCAAGACTTCCGTGTTGGGCTATGATATCATCGATGCCGAACTGCCGCTGGGCGACCGCAAGATCGCTATTCCCATCGACGTGACGCTGAAGGCTTATATCGATTTCAGCAACTTTAAAGCCGACCAGATTGAACGCTCTCCCGACGGTCAGCACATTCATGTCATTCTGCCCGATCCTAAGGTTGTCGTTACCTCGTCCAAGGTCGATCATGCCTCTGTGCGTCAGTTTGCCGACCTGCTGCGCAGCGACTACTCCGACGCCGAGATGACGAATTTCACCAGCCAGGGCGTCCGCTCGGTGTTGAAGTCCGTGCCCCAGTTGGGCATCCTTGACACTGCCCGCAAGAGTGCTGCCGCCACGCTCATTCCTTTGATTGCCTCGATGGGGTACGAAGAAGAAAACATCGTGGTCACCTTCCGAAAGAACTACACCGAGCGTGACCTGCCGTTGCTTTTCGACAACGAAAGGTCGGTCGTCCATTTTTAACACATACTCAGGCCATGGATAATCAACCACATAATGGGAGGACAGTCCTTCTGATGATCATCATCGCAGCAGCCGTGGCGTTTTGTGCGTTGCTCCTGCGCCGATGCCACGAGGACAAGCAGCTCATCGACATCTCCGTCGAGAGCAGCGACTCGATTGATATCACGCCGGCGCAGATTCGCAGCATCGAGCGCATCGGGCAGTGGGAGTTCCTGGCCATGGCCGACGAGGAGATGGTCGATACCGTGCGCCGTCGCACATTGGGCCGCGACGATCGTCTCGTACGTATATATAAAGGTACGTTGCGCTTAGGCGTTGATTTGTCGCAGTGCCGCGAGAATTGGATCACCGTCCATGGCGACACCCTGACGGCTTCCCTTCCGCCCGTCCGACTGCTTTCCAATCATTTTATCGATGAAGCCCGCACACGTTCGTTCTACGAGAGCGGCGATTGGAATGCACGTGCCAAGGAGCAGATGTATTGGAAGGCCGCCCGCCAGATGCGCCATCGCATGATGACTCCAGCCAACCTCCGACTGGCCGAGGACAATGCCCGCGAACAATTCACGGCCTTGTTCCGAACTTTCGGATTCAAGACCGTGGAGATTCATTTCGAGGAAGGTTGGTGATCAGTCGATGATTCGCACACCGCCCTTGTCGGCACTTGCTACGCTTTGGGCGTAGGCTCTCAGACTCTTTGATACAAAACGCTGACGCTGCAACGGCCGTTGCGGACGCGCTGTCAACTCTTCATCGCTGAGGCGCACATTGATGCTGCGGGCAGGAATGTCAATGTCGATGATGTCGCCGTCCATGATCTTGCCGATATTGCCACCGCTGGCTGCCTCGGGCGAGATGTGTCCGATGCTGAGGCCGCTGGTGCCGCCCGAGAAGCGGCCGTCGGTGATGAGCGCGCACTCCTTGCCTAAATGCATACTCTTGATGTAGGACGTGGGGTAGAGCATCTCCTGCATACCTGGGCCTCCCTTGGGACCTTCGTGGGTGATGACGACGACGTCGCCGGCTTTGACGCGTCCGCCAAGGATGCCCTCGCAAGCGTCTTCCTGCGAGTCGAACACCACGGCAGGACCTGAGAACTTCCAGATGCTCTCATCGACGCCGGCGGTCTTCACGACGCAGCCGTCTTGAGCAATGTTGCCGAAGAGCACTGCCATGCCACCATCTTTCGTGTAAGCATGTTCGATGTTGCGGATGCAACCGTTGGTACGGTCGGTGTCAAGTGTCTCGTAAGTTGTGGTTTGCACACCCAGCTGGTTGCAGAACTTGCCTGCCGGCGCGCTGCTGTAAATGCGTTGTGCTTCAGCATCAACTACCGCTTTCTCGATGGAATACCGCTCAATATCCTCTGCCAACGTAGCGCCGTTGACGCGCTTCAAACTCGTATCGATGAGCCCGCCTTTGACCAATTCGCCGAGCAGCGACAACACGCCGCCTGCTCGCCCGAATTCCTGCACGCTATACTTCTGGCTGTTGGGTGCCAGCTTGCAGAGCAAAGGAGTCTTGCGCGACAGCGCGTCGATGTCCTTCATCGTGAAATTCACTTCTGCTTCCTGAGCGATGGCGAGAAGATGGAGCACGGTGTTGGTCGAAGCACCCATCGCGATGTCCAAGGTCATGGCGTTGAGGAAGGCCTCTCGCGTAGCTATGCTCCTCGGCAACACCGAAGCATCGCCGTCCTCGTAATAGGCCATCGCGTTCTTGACGATCTGGCGCGCAGCTTGCTTCATCAGCTCTACGCGGTTCTTATGCGTAGCCAGGATGGTGCCGTTGCCAGGCAGCGAGAGACCGATAGCTTCGGTGAGGTTGTTCATCGAGTTGGCGGTGAACATACCACTGCAACAGCCGCACCCCGGACAGGCCCGGTTCTCGACCTCGGCCAGTTCCTCGTCGGAGACTGTCGGGTCGGCGCCCTTGACCATCGCGGCGATGAGGTCGAGGTTCTCACCTTTATATTGTCCAGCCTCCATCGGCCCGCCCGAGACGAAGACGGCAGGGATGTTCAGACGCATCGCTGCCATGAGCATTCCCGGCGTGATCTTGTCGCAGTTCGAGATGCAGATCATGGCGTCGGCCTTGTGGGCGTTGACCATATATTCCACCGAGTCGGCGATGATGTCGCGCGAAGGCAGCGAGTAGAGCATACCGTCGTGCCCCATGGCGATGCCGTCGTCGATGGCGATGGTGTTGAACTCAGCGGCATAGCAGCCCAAGGCTTCAATCTCGCGTTTCACGATCTGCCCGGCTTCGTGCAGATGGGTATGACCCGGTACAAACTGGGTGAAGGAATTGACGATGGCGATGATGGGTTTGCCAAACTGTTCGCGTTTCATGCCGTTGGCGACCCACAGGGCGCGGGCTCCTGCCATACGGCGGCCTTCGGTGCAGACGGAGCTGCGAAGAGGATGCTTCATATTGTGTTTATTGTTTAATGATTCCGGTTGAATGATGAATAAATTCGCTGCAAAAATACACCATTTTGGCATCAAAAGCAAATTTATCCCTCCCTAAGTGATGTTAAACGAATAAAAAGGCTTATCTTTGCACGCAAATCACCCTAAACTCTCCGCTCGGCGCTTGCGGCGCTTCGCTTGCGAAGAACTCTAAACTTTCAACTCTAAACTCTCAACTCTAAACTCTAAACTCTCAACTCTAAACTCTCAACTCAATATGGCACAGCACTATCTGAAAGTGTCCTATCGGATGTTCACCAATTCCGCAGCCAGTCATAAGCTGCTCTACGAAACCGAGGTCACCAAGCCCGTCGCCTTCGTCACGGACATGGGTTTGATGATTGATGCTTTCGAGGAGCGTTTGATGCAGCTGCACCCTGGCGAATCGTTTGACTTCACCCTTCAACCAGCCGAAGCGTTCGGCGAGCGCGACGAAGATCTCGTACGCGCCGTTCCGAAGAAGATCTTCGAGGTGCGCGGGCGCTTCATCGAGGAAGAGGTCTATCCCGGCGCCGAGGTGCCGCTCATGGACAGCGAAGGCAACCATTTCATGGGCACTATCGTCAAGATAACGGACACCGAAGTGACCGTGGATCTCAACAATCCCCTTGCAGGCAAAGCCCTGCAGTTCACCGGCACCGTCCACGAGAACCGTGAAGCCACCCTGCAGGAAATCGAGCAGACAGCCAAGATCCTCAGCGGCGAGTGCGGCGGCTGCGGCGGCTGTGGTGGCTGCGGCAGTGAAGGTTGTGGCGATGGCAATGGTTGCGGAAAAGGTTGCGGAAAATGAATACAATTGGCACCCTTTTTCGCCTAACCTCCTTCGGCGAGAGCCACGGCGCTGCCATCGGAGGCGTCATCGACGGCTGCCCGGCCGGCGTTGCCCTTGATCTCGACTTCATCCAAGCCGAGCTCGATCGTCGCCGCCCCGGCCAGAGCGCCCTCACCACGGCTCGCAAGGAGGGCGACCGTGTGGAGCTCCTGTCGGGAATCTTCCAACAAGCATCCTCGGTTCTCACCACCGGCACGCCCATCGGCTTCATCGTTCGCAATGCCGACCACCATTCCTCCGACTACGATGACCTGCGCGATGTTTTCCGTCCCTCCCACGCCGACTATACCTACCATACGAAGTATGGCCTCCGCGACCATCGTGGCGGCGGCCGCTCCTCGGCTCGCGAGACCATCAGCCGCGTAGTGGCCGGTGCCGTTGCCAAGCTCTGCCTGCGTGAGCTCGGCATCGATGTCAAGGCTTGGACGCAGCAGGTTGGCGACATCGCCTGTGACCGCGATTACACGCATCTCGACCTCAGCCTCATTGAGTCCAACCCCGTCCGCTGTCCGGACCCCGAGGTCGCAAAGCGCATGGAAGAACTTATTCTGCAGGTGAAAGGCGAGGGCGACACCATCGGCGGCATCATTGCCGGTGTCATCACGGGCTGTCCCGCAGGCCTCGGCGAGCCCGTCTTCGGCAAGCTTCACGCCCAGCTCGGCGCTGCCATGCTATCCATCAATGCCGTCAAAGGTTTTGAGTACGGCGAAGGCTTTGCCGGCATCAGCCAGCGCGGCAGCCAGCAGAACGACCTCTTCCAAGCCCCTGCTCCCGGTGCATCAGCCCCACGGTTCGCCTCCAACCACAGCGGCGGCATTCAAGGCGGTATTTCCAACGGTCAGCCCATCCCCTTCCGCGTAGCTTTCAAACCTGTTGCTACCCTTTTGCGTCCTCAGGAGACCATCGACATCAATGGTCAGCCCGTCACCATCCATCCCCGCGGTCGTCATGATCCGTGTGTCCTGCCCCGCGCCGTACCCATCGTTGAGGCCATGGCCGCCATGACCATCCTCGATGCCTATCTCATCAACAAAACATCCCATCTCTAACGTGCCCGGCGGCTTGTCCGTCGAGTCCATCTCTCATGATTACTTTCATTATTTCTTTAGCGGCTCTCGTTCTCGGCTATCTCCTTTATGGAGCTTTCGTAGAGCGTGTGTTCGGTGCTGAACCCGAACGCAAGACGCCGTCCTACCGTTTGCAGGACGGTGTCGATTACATCCCGATGCCTACGTGGCGCGTCTATCTCATCCAGTTCCTCAACATCGCCGGCACGGGCCCCATCTTCGGTGCCATCATGGGCATCCTCTTCGGCCCTGCCGCCTACCTGTGGATTGTGTTCGGCTGCATTTTCATGGGTGCTGTTCACGACTATCTGTGCGGTATGATCTCGTTGCGTCAGGACGGTGCATCGCTGCCCGAACTCGTTGGCAACGAGCTGGGCACGGCCGCCCGTCAGGCCATGCGCGTCCTCAGCATCGTGCTGCTTGTGCTCGTCGGCACGGTCTTCGTCACCACTGCCGCCGGACTGTTGGCCACGATGACCAACGGTGTCTGGAGCCTCGACCTCGCCCAGTGGAAATGGGTGTGGATCGGTCTCGTCTTTCTTTATTGCGTACTGGCAACCTTGCTGCCCATCGACACGCTCATCGGCCGCTTGTATCCCGTCTTCGGTGCTGCCTTGCTGATCATGGCCATCGGCGTTGGCATAGGCATCTTCACACGCGACGGTTGGATGCCCGAGATCACCGATGCTCCCTTCGTCACCCATCATCCCAAGGGGCTTCCCATCTTCCCCATCCTCTGCATCACCATTGCCTGCGGCGCCATCAGCGGTTTCCACGCTACGCAGTCGCCCTTGATGTCGCGCTGTCTCGAGAATGAACGCCGCGGCCGCCTCGTCTTCTACGGCGCGATGATCACCGAGGGCATCGTGGCCATGATCTGGGCCGCTGCTGCCATCAAGTTCGCCAGCACCTTTGCCGGTCCCGAAGGCGCTTCCGCCTTAGCCGGCTCAGCATCCGCCGATGGCCCCTTTGCTGCCCTCTCCGGCATCCTCACCAACAACGGCGCCACCGCCAGCAATCCCTCGGTGCTCGTCAACATGATCTGCACCACTTGGATGGGTCGCATCGGTGCGCTCCTGGCAGTCCTCGGTGTCGTGGCAGCTCCTATCACCTCCGGCGACACGGCTTACCGTTCTGCCCGTCTCATCGTGGCCGATTTCCTGCATCTCGATCAGAAGAAGATACGCAACCGCCTGCTGTTGGCGCTGCCTCTCTTCGTCCTCTCGGCCGCATTGGTCTTCGTCGATTTCGACATCCTCTGGCGCTACTTCGCCTGGACCAATCAGACGCTGGCCACCTGTTTCCTGTGGACGGCCGCCGTGTGGCTCTGTCGTCAGGGACGCAATGCCTGGATAGCCTTCCTGCCTGCTGTGTTCATGACTGTTGTCGTCACGTCGTATCTCCTCGGAGCACCTGAAGGCTTCCGCCTGCCCTATACGCCCAGCCTCATCGCGGGGATTGTACTTGCCCTTGCGCTTGGCGCCTGGTTCCTTTCTTTTATGTGGAAAAGCAAGAAGACTATCGGATCATAATCTTACGGGTCGTGCCGTCAGCCCGACGGACGATGTATAAACCGGCACGGAGCCCATGGGCATCATGACCCAGGAACGTGCCCGAGAGATTGTAGTAGCCCACTGGTGCGAAGGCCATGCCCTCAGCCGTGGGCTGCTTCACGTTATCGATTGTCGGGTCGTCGCCGATCATGATTCCGGTATCTGTGCCGAGCGCCAGGTCGGCTGTGAGCAGCGTGTTCTGCTTGCCGATGGTCGGACGTGTGAAGCAGTAGAACGCGTTGCTGCCGTCGGGATAACGTCCCACAGACTGGTCGCCGGCATGGGAGGCATACATGATACCGTCGGCAAACGTCGCCAGGTCGGGATGTGCCTCGAAGAATGCGGCGTTGTTCTGCACGAACTCCTCCGACGAGACGATGACCAGGCCGTCGCCGCCCTGATTGCCCAGCTTGAACGGTACGTGCAGCTGTGTCATCGGCTCCAGTTTGTCCGCCCAGATGACCAGATGGCCGTGGGCCGGAACGATCGTGTTCAGCGTCGCCGATTCCTGAATCTGGTACTTCTGCGGATCGTCGATATCGTCGGAGACATACAGGCCGGCCACGTTGAGGTCGGTGTCCGTCGTATTGTACAGCTCGAACCAGTCGTTCTTCTTGAAGAACTCGTTGACGAAGATGCTGTTGCCTGCGCTCACCTCGTTGATCCTCACGGGGAAAGCTAAATCGGTTTTCTGCTCCTCTGCGGGCAGCGCTTCGTACGTCGCCACGACCTTCGTCAGGTCCATGCCGGCGTATTCGGCGAGGTCCAGTTGTGGCTGTGTCGAGAGCAGGGCATTCTCGCCCATCGTGTTGTGCTGCAGCTCGGCTGTCCAGTAGATGTCCGACGAATGTTCGTGGGTGTTGTGCACTTCCACGGCGATGACGTTAGTGCCGGCGTGCAGCCATTGGTTGTCCAGCGTGAACGAGCATGTGCCTGCCGTGGCACCGGCATAGCTCGTGGAGAAGGTGGCGTACGAGATCGTGCCGGTGGGCATCAGGTAGCGCCCTGCTTCGTGACCGTTCACATAGACCACGCATCCGTCATCGACAAAGCCTTGCACCACATAGACATCCTTCTGATCAGGAGCGGTTGCCAGCTCAAACTGTTTGCGGAAATAGTAGGTCGGACGTTTGTTGTTGGCATCCGTGCCGTAGTCGAGGGTCGTGGCGTAGTCCGCCGCCCCGTTCATGCCTATGTTGCCGTAGCCTAAGGGTGCCCGTCCGTTGCGCCACGTCGCAGCGTCGTAGTTCTCCGCCGTCCAGTCCTGCCCGTCGAGCGACCCTTGGTCGTAGTAAGCCCACGTCGTCTTCGTGTCAAACACCTTGCCGGCGAGCGCCATCGACCCTTCGCCCGCTTTCTGCCACCCCGTGAAGCGATAGCCCGCAGGGCCTTGTGCCGTGAGCACCATCGGGGTCTGCAGCGTTCCCTTGAACTTACCCGTCGGCACCTCCTGACCGTTGGCCAGGATGGAGGCCCCTTCGACGTTGCTGCTCAACTCCACGGTCACGGGATTCCTCAGGCCGAAATAGCTGCGGAAGTTGCTCATGCGAGCAGTGCGGCCACTGCTGATGCCGCTGAGCAGCGTGTTGGCCGACGAGTTCAGCGCGCCCGTCTGACCCTCGAACTCAAAAGCCTTGTATTTCTCCTCGACCATCGCATTGACGACCTGCCTCGAGCGCTCGTCCTCGAACACGCTGCCGTCAACCAGACAGAAGGCATCGATGAAGCGCTTCTTGAAGGGTTCGTGCTTCAACATGTTCAGGAAGATGGTGATGAGCTCGTTCTTGGTCGAATTCGATGAGAGGTCTCGCAGCATGTTCGTACTGCCGAAACCGCTGTCGAGGTCCATGAACACCAAGTGGAACTTGCCGTTGTCCTTCGACCGATAGCCCTTAACATTATTGTTGTTCGTCAGCCAGTCGCCGCAACCCACGTAGCACTCTGCCGCCATGTAGTTGCAGTATTCGTCGATGTCCACGATCTCGCAGATCTGCTCGTAGATGCTCTGGTCGGTGGGGGCGTTGGCCAGTTGCCTTGCCAAGGTCACCCATTGGCGGAACACCGTGTTGTCGCCCGTCTTCTGGACGTAGCCGCCGCTGATCTCGAACTGGTCCATCCAGTCGGTGTCGATGCCGTAGTTGGAGTAGCCGTGGTTCTTGTTGTTCGGCTCGCGCAGGTTGAAGGTGAAGTAGAACTTGCCGTTGATGAACACGTGCACCGGCTGCACCTCCTGACAATCGACGTAGAAGCCGCTCGTCAGGATGATCTTGTGCGTTCCGGCATCGCGAATGCGGCCACCGTTGCCGTCGTTGCCGCCGTTGCGCACCAGCACCACCTTGCTCTTCAGATGAGGCTTATCCTTGAAGAAATCATATTCCAGGAACGTCTTGCCTAAGTAGTACTTACCGCCCTTCAGACGGAACGAGGCATTGGGCGCATACTGGTTGCGGCTCCAACCGCCGAACACCTCGAAGTCGCACTCCTGGTTGAGCGCCATGAGAAACGAGCCGCCGTCGTCGTCGGGCGTGAGGTATTCGAAGTTCACCGGGCGCTCCCACGAACGGTTCTTGTTCGTCGCATACGTCACGCCGAGGCCCGATATGCCGTTCGTGCCTATCGTGTAGGCGCCAATCTTGTTGTCGAAGAGGTTCTTGTCGTCCGTCACCACCGACACGATGGGCAGGTAGTAGTCCTTGTCCTTATAGATATAGGACCGCGTGACCACCGCGCTGGGCAGGTAGCCGTCCTTGAACAGACGGAAGCGATAGATCCTCGTGGCGTTGCTCACGGTGAACGTACCCGTTGCGGATTGCAGGCCGTTGGTCAGTGTCGGCGTGCTGCCGTCGGTGGTGTAGCGCAGTTCAGCGCCGTCGGGGATGGCGACATGGAACGTGAATGCCGACGTGAACACACGTCCGTCGGTGTCCACCTCGGGCATCGGCAGCTGTTCGTCGGCAAACGAGCTACCCTCGTTCGAGGCTGCCGGTGTAGGCGTGGCACACATGCGCCATTCGTCGCCGCCGTCCGTCGTACGGGCATAGCTGCAGCGCTGGATGGCTTGAGGAAACTCCTGCGACAGCAGCAGCTGGCCGCTCGCCGTACTGAAGTAGATCGTGCCGCCCTCGTAGTTGAGCTTGAAGTCCACCTGACGCGAAGCCACCGAACTATACTTGTTGCCCGTATCGTGGTGGTCAAACCAAATGTTCTTGAAGCCGTGGGCCGGCACCGCACCGACGCCCGCCGGCAGACGGAATGCTTTCAGGTTCGACGCATCCTCGCTCACGTACAAACCCGCAAGCGTCACAGCTTCGTCCGTGGGGTTATACAGTTCCACCCATCCGCCGTAGTTGAATGACGGGTCGATGAATCCGTCGATGTTTGCCACCTGTATCTCGTTGATGATCAACTGCGATTGGTCGCCGATGGCATACACCCGGCTTGCGGCCTGTGCCATCAGCGCTATAAGAAAGAGAAGGATCTTACGGTTCATCATGCGTGTATCTTATATCATGCGTTCATTTGACGCTGCAAAAGTAGGAAAAAGATGAGACATCCGCATATTCATCTTAAAGAATTTACCTTTTCCAACCGTTTTTTTGCCTTTCGGGCTTACGAGACCATGAAGGAAGCCTGCTACTGATTATGAGCAAGCGCCGAGCGGACGTCCGGAAATACTCTGCCGGTGAGGTAAGACATAAAAAATTTTTGTTCAAAACAGACTACAGACTACAGCGTAGAGAGTAATTGCAAGTGCGTTCTGTTAGGAGTCACATCCTTAAGGATCTTTGACAGAAGCCTAAAGGGTTTGCGGAAAAAGCCTCAAGGGTTTTGGCGGAAACCCTTGAGGGTTCCAAGTGAGGTAAGGCGAAAAAATATTTTGTTCAAAACAGACTACAGACTACAGCGCAGGAATCCATTGCGGCTGTAGTCTGTAGTCTATTTGAAATAAAATTTATTTTTTTTCGGTTGAAATAGGTGCCTGGATCGTGAACGTCATACGTCACACAGACGACTCAGTGTAGGAATTCAGCCATGGTGTTGTTATAGACGCTGCCATAGTTGATGTCGTTATAGACTTTCACGTGCGATCCCGTGGTGTGGCGAGCCAGCGAATAATAGAGGTCGCGCAGTGTTATGGCGGGCGATTCGTCGATGGCCTCCTGGAAACCGCGAGTGAAGCCGTTGGAGAGATAGACACCCACGTCGTCGCTCCATACGTCGGCATGACTGGTCTCGTAGGGGTTGGCAGCGGTGATGAAGAGCGCTCCGGGTACACCTTCGCAGGCGACGCCGAGGCCGCCGCTGTAACAGGCTTCGATGGCGAAGAGCAGTTTGCGGTGGGGCGTATTCGTCAGGATGTCGCGCATGAGGTCGTAGCTCATGGAGTATTCGTGGCCGAAGTCCATGGAGCCGGGCGAACCGTGGCTGCTCCAGAAGATGAAGACGTTGTCGTCGGCATCGGGCGAGAGCACTTTGGGCAGACGCTCGGAGGCGCGGCCTTGAAGGATATCGCCTATGTCATTGGGGGTGAGGGTGTTCAAGCGGTAGTCGATGGCTGCGGCATCATAGACATTGGAGCCTGTGTCGCTGATGCGCAACACGCCTTGATAGGGGTTGCTGGCGTGGCGTGCCACGTCGTCCTCGCAGATGAGCACGATGTGATCGTCCCGATAGCCATGCTGTTTCAGGATCTGGTACATGGCAAAGACGTCGCTTTGGAAGCGGTAGTTGGCCCATCCCTTCGAGGCGGCGATGAGGAGTGCCCAGCGGTCGTCGAGGGTGGGGTAGGTGAGGCCACTGCCTTCCTCGGCGCTGAAGGTCTGGAAGTGCGAGGCCGTCCAGTCCCACATGGTCTTCGCCGACGAGCTGCGTCGTGAGCCTTCGGTGCTGACGTATTCTGTGGTGACGTATTTCTGGTCGAAGATGCGCCAGCGGCGGTAGGTGGAACTGACCACGCTGGAATGGGTCTTCTTATCGAAATTCCAGTCGCTGCTCACGCCGTCGATATCGGGTGTCTGGCCTTGGGCGAGGAGCTGGAAGTTGAGCGCCATATCGTCGGGCAACCAGGAGCCGCCCTGTCCGTCGCGACCGTCAACAACGGCGAGGAGAGCATCATTTAAAGTTGAAAGTTGAAAGTTGAAAGTTGAGGGGGAGAGCCCTTCGGAATTGGCTAACTGCAGTTTGGCGGCGTAGGCGATGAGGCAGAGGGCATCGTAGAACTGGGCCTCGCCGTTGACGATAATGTCGCTGAACCGTTGGCGATAGGCCTGTATGAAGCCGCTCTCGGGCGAGGCGTAGAGATCCACACCCTCGTATTCCATGTGCTCTACCGAGGAGGCGATGAGGTTCGAGACGAAACCGTCGGAACAGTAGATCTTGAAGGGCTTGAAGCAGAACATCTTCTGTGCTTCTAACTCCTTCTGATAGAGCCCTAGCTCGCGGTCGAAGGCGAGCGCATCGTCCTCTATGGACGGTGAGAAGAACAAAATCCTGCGACTTTTCTCCACTTCGGGACCGCATACTTCGCGCACACTGTTGCGAATGTCCGCTGTATTCTCATAGAGGTGTACGGCGCTGACTTTGAGCCCGTATTCCTCAGCAATGAAACTGAACCACTCTACGTAGTCATTTTGTATGTTGCCGTTTGCCTTGTCGTCCTGTGCCAGCAACTCCACGGTCACCTCGTCAGAGGTGTGCAGGCTGGCGATCTCCGAAATCACTACCTCGAGTTCGGTGATGTCGCTCTCGGCCAGATTCCATACGTAGGGTACATTGGCAAACTTACGCTGGTACTGCACGTAGGTGGCCGACGGCGTGATCATCGGCTTGTTATAAGTCTTTCGCTTACCTAACGCTACGGCCATCTGCTCGGCGCGTGCCGAGGTCGTCGGTCCTATGACAGCCACGACGGAGGAGTCCTCGGCGATCTGCTGCATATACTCGGCGATATCCTCGTCATCCTGATCCTTGAAGGTCAGCTCCAGCTGCACTTTATCTGTCATGCCCCTTTGTGCTTCAGCGATGTTCTGCTGCGCCCACTGTGCCGTGCGCTCCCAGCGTGCCTGCTCGCTCTTGTGCATCAGCACCGCCACCTTGTAGGTGTGCGTGGTTGTCCTTGTCGAACTGTCATCATCGGACGAACAGGAAGAGAAAATGAAAAATAAGAGTAAGAGCAGAATGGCCTCACCCCCGACCCATCTCGAAAATAGTTCTTTCAACATAATCATTGTCCATTGTCCATTATTCATTATTCATTATTCATCGCCTCCTCTTTATATTGCTCATACAGCCGCTTGAACGTTTCGGGGTCGCGGTAGCGGTTGTCCATCGGGACGCCTTCCTGATAGAACGAGGGGTGCAGCATCACATCTGTACCGCCTTCGGCCATACCTAACGTGCATGATGCGGGCCACTCACGGCCCAGCTGCCAATCATCCAGGTATCTGTGCAGCACGTCGCCGATATGCACGATCATAGAAAAAGGAACACGTGAGGAGAGGGCAGATTGATCCACATCCATACCGATGACCAGTCCTAAGTTGGCCTCCTCGTCGTTCATGGCTCGTAGCACACCGATGGCCGAACCGCCCAGTAGTGGAAAGACCATCTCGCGATAGACAGAAGACTCGGCGATGCGAGCCGACATCAGTTTGTAGGCCGAGTCGGGCATGGCAAAGCCCAACTCGTTATCTGAAAGATAATGCACTTCGACACGTGTGTCCTCTGCGTGGTGGGCGTTGTAGCCGTCGAGGAAGCCTTTGACCGACACATCCAGGATCGGATTCCCTTTGACGGCGGATAGCACTAATGCATCGAAGGCTCCTGACATCGCGCCGCAGAGGTAGCTGGCGCCATAGCGTGAGACCGCCATGGTGGTGATGCCCTCGATGGCTGTCTCCGTCTCGAACAACAGAACCCGTCCGCCCCGTTGACGGATATCTTCCAATTCAGCTTGATGCTGGGCCGAGACGCGGCGTGCCATCGCCTCATAGACCGAGCTCCCGATGATGAGCACGGCAGAGTCCGCATCGGCGTTCTCCACGAGCCACTGACTGTACATCTGTTCAGCTTCCGTATCGCTGTTGGGCTGCAGCAAACGCAGACGAGTTCCCGTCTCGAAGGCAAAGGCGAATATCCCCTCCGCCGCTTCATCGTTGTAGCCGTTGTCGCCCAGGCCGTTCGGCGTCGTGAGGTAGGTCACCGTGGCCAGTCCTGTGGAATCAAGCTCCAACTCCTTATCGTTGCTGCAAGCCGCAAGCAACAGCAAGGAGATTGTCAACGATAAGAAACAATAGCACCCAGCCAAAAAGTCAGTCCATATTCGATGTCGCATTATCATACAATTAGTTTACAGCTGCAAAAATACAAAGATTATTTGAATTAGCGTGCTTTTCTTTAAGAAAAGTGAGGATTTGCGGTCATTTTTGGCTTTACATGCAAAACAGACTGGCTACGAATACGCACAAGTTCTTCTGGGCTATATTTTGGCTTCAATCTAGTAAGAATATGGCAAAAAATCAATATTTATCAATTAGAATACTGAAGATGAAACGTTTAATTGTTTGACAATGCACGTTTATTGACTTTCATGTCGGTCGACACCCATTTTACCTCATTTTGAAAGTTAAAAAGACTTAAATATGACCTAAATTGGGGCTCTTTTGTCACATCTTCACGCTCCGTCACACTATTTGTCGCGCATTATCTACCTATATATCAACCATATAACATCATAGTGTGACGATGTGACGCCATTTTCAATAGTCTCGTATGCGCGCGCATATAGGACACCCATTGAATACATATTAAGCGTATAGACTGTTCGACACCTGTCAAACAGTCTATACACCTGCGCCTCTCCCTTTATTTAAGGTATGTGCCCATCACGTACTGCTCAATGGCTTTTGCCTTGTTGGCATTGATGGTCTTGACTACTTTCCAGATGGGAATAACATTGCACGCAATCATTGTCAGATTATCGGGATTAGCCGTATTGGGATCTTCGAAGCAGGCATTCCATTTGTCGAAAAGCGTGGGGTCATCGAGCGGAATATTCTGCTCGCCGCAGGCCTTCAACTTCGCATTTAGGGTCTGTCCGATCTGTCCGCCGCCAGTGACTTGGTAGCGTGCTTGGAAATCACGTTTGATTTCTGTCCATGTCTTCTCGTCCACTTCCGTCCATGATTTCTTGATGAAGAGCAC